>NZ_JBRRDL010000004.1:0-205705 GCF_056759635.1 Stenotrophomonas sp. STEN056 | reverse complement strand
AGTTTGGAGTGCGGCGCCCCAACTCCTACACGTGCTTGTGCGCACCGCGGCATAACGGGCTGCCGCACTCCGCTCTCACCTGCAAACCTACTCCGGTGGCAGACACAAGCGGCCTCGGCCGCGAAACTCATAGACCTGAAACACCCGCCCATGACCGCAATCACGTCCAGTCCACCGCACCTGTTTGTATTCAGCGCTTCGCGACCAAGGTCGCTCCTACAGGCAACGGTATAAGTCGCGAATCCGATGCATGCGGCCGCCGTACCGGAAAAGACCTCCCGCAGCAGCGGGCCCGGCCGCGAAGCCGACGGACGTAAAACGCGCATGCCGCCGGGCCGCAATCGCAGGTGCCCGGATCCGCTGGCCTTCTCTGCTTCGCGACCAAGGTCGCTCCTACCCGGGCCAATCCGCAAAACCATGACCAAGCCCGGCGCAAGCGCGCATCAGCTTGTTAAACTCCGCCCACTTTGTCCTCCTGCGGATATGCGCCACATGCCTACCCTTCGCCCGCTTACCCTCGCCCTGGCTTTCGGCCTGGTGACCGTCCTGTCCACGGCAGATGCCGACGCCGCCCGCAAGCGGGCCGCGCGCGCACCGGCGGTAAGCCCGGCCTGCACCGATTTCTACGAGTTGACCAACGCCAACTGGCTCAAGGCCAACCCGGTGCCGCAGACCGGCGCAGTCACCGCCCTGGGGCAGTTGGCCAGCAACACCCGCGACCAGCAGCGTCAGCTGCTGGACCGCGCGATGACCAACCCGCAGGGCAACGTGCAGAAGCTGCTGGGTGATTTCTGGGCCAGCGGCCTGGATGAAGCCGCCGTCGAAGCCGATGGCTCCAAGCCCATCGCCCCGTTGTTGACCCGCATCGACGCGATCAAGAAGGCCAAGGACATCCCGGCTTCGATCGCCGCACTACACCAGGTGGGCATCCCGGTGGCGTTCAACTTCGCCCCGGACGTGGACCTGAAAGCGCTGGACCGCCACATCGGCTACTTCATGCAGGGCGGCATGGGCTTGCCGGACCCGGCGTTCTACACCCGCACCGACGCCGACACCGTCGCGCTGATGAGCCGCTACCGCGGCTATGTGAAGCAGATTCTGGCCCTCACCGGCACCCCGGCCGACAAGCTCGATGCCGAATCGGCACTGGTCATCCAGCTGGAAACCGAACTTGCCCGCAGCGCGCACTCGGTGGCCGACATCAACAACCCGTTCAACAACTATGCGCCGGTCGCCACCAAGGACCTGGGCCGCTACCGCAACCTGCAGCTGGACGCCTTCCTCAAGGCACAGGGCGTCAATGACGACCTGGTCTCGATGGCCGATCCGGCGCTGTTCCAGCAGCTCAACACCATGGTTACGCGCCTGCCCGCGGCGCAGTGGAAGGCCTACCTGCGCTGGCGCGTCGGCGACTCGATGGCGCCTTACCTGTCCAAGGCCTACCGCGACGCCGAGTTTGAGTTCCGCGGCCGCGTGCTGCGTGGCCTGGTCATTGCACCGACACGCAACGACGCCGTGCTCGACGCCATCAACGTGGCGGCCGGCCCGATGCTCGGCCACGAATACGCCAACGCCTACATCAGCCGCGACGTGCGCCGCCAGGCCGGCATCATGGTTGACCAGGTCCGCGAGGCACAGATTGCCGCGGTCAAGCGCAGCACTTGGCTGAGCGCCGAAGCCCAGGCCGAAGCAGAGGCCAAGCTGGGTGCGATGAAGATCGAGATCGGCACCCCCCTGCGCGACTTGGACTACACCGTGCAGCCGATGGGCCGTGGCAGCTTTGGCGGCAACATGCTGATCGCCTCCACCTGGCGCCACGCCCAGGAGATGAAGCGCATCGGCAAGGGCAACGCCGACCGCCGCTGGGACGTGCTGCCGCAGCAGCCGGCCATTGCCTATGACATCGCACAGAACCGCCTGATCGTCACCGCCGCCGCCCTGCAGGGCCCGATTTTCGCCGAATCGGCCAGCAGCGCCGAAAAATTCGGCGCTTTCGGCGGCATGGTCGCCCATGAAATCAGCCGCGCCATCGATGCCAAGGGCGCCATGATCGACGCCAAGGGCGAACTGCGCAGCTGGTGGACCCCGGCCGACAAGAGCGCCTGGTCCCTGCTGGGCAACCGCGTGGCCGCGCAGTACAGCGGCTATGCGTTCCCGGGCGTGAAGGATGCCAAGGTCAACGGCGAACTGACACGCGACGAAAACATGGCCGACATCTCCGGCGTGGAGATCGCCTGGGAAGCCTTCAGCGCAACCCAGGCCAACGCCAGCGCGGCCGACCAGCAGTCGTTCTTCAAGGGCTGGACTGCGCTGTGGGCCCAGCAGGTGTCGCCGAACGACGCCCTGCAGCGCTTGGCCTCGGACGTCCGTGCACCGGGCCGTTGGCGCGCCAATGCCCCGCTGGCCAACCTGCCGGCCTTTGGCGCGGCTTTCACGTGCAAGCCGGGCCAGCCGATGCAGCGCACCGACGCCGAGCAGATCAAGATCTGGCGTTGATGCGAAATTGAAGAAAGCAAAAAGGCGCGGAATTCCGCGCCTTTTTTTTTGAACGTTGTAGCGCCGAGCCATGCTCGGCTGAAGCTTTACCTGTGATGCCTCTGCCGAGCATGGCTCGGCACTACAGTCATCTGCTATTTCACCCGGCGCAGATGCGGGCCGCGCTTGTTGTTGAACGGCGGTTGCCCGCGCCAGTAACGGATCAGCAACCAGCCAAACAACATGCCGCCCAGGTGTGCGAAGTGGGCCACGCCCGGCTGCCAGCCGGTGAAACCCAGCAGCAACTCAATGGCACCGAACACGATCACGAAGGTCCGCGCCTTCATCGGGATCGGCGGGAACAGCAGCATCACGCGCTGGTTCGGGAACAACATGCCGTAGGCCAGCAGCAGGCCGAACACGCCGCCCGATGCGCCCAGCACCGGGTTGAACTCACCAAACAGCGCCGCCACCACCAACTGGCAGAGGCCGGCACCAATCACACAGACCATGTAATAGGTGAGGAACCGCTTCTCGCCCCAGGTCATCTCCAACGGCGCGCCGAACATGAAAAGCGCCAGCATGTTGAAGAACAAATGGCCAAAGCCACCGTGCAGGAAACCGTAGGTCAGCAACTGCCAGGGCTCAAAGCCCGGTGAATCCAGGAAGGCCTGCTGCGAGCCCAGTGGCCACAGCATCAGTTGCGTGAATACCCCTGCGGTCTGCGGCAACTGCTGCAGCAGGAACAGGGCAACGTTGGCGATCAGCAGTGTCTGGGTGATCTTGGGCAAGCGCGGGAACATGGCGGCATCCGGGGGAACTGGCGCCCATGATAGCCGCAGCAGTCAGCCCGGCCCCCAGATCGCCTCGTCCAGCGTGCCTGCCGGTTTGACGCGCTTCACCCGGCCGTTCTCCACTACCACGCCCTCGGCACGCAGCCGCTGGCTCTGCTCGCGCCAGCCGCGCGAGCCTTCCGGCATGGCGATGCGCCCATCCGAACGCAGCACCCGATGCCAGGGCAGTTCTGGATCCTCGTTGCCACCCAGCAGCCGCGCCACCAGCCGTGCGCGGCCCGGCAAGCCCGCCTTGGCGGCCACCTCGCCATAGCCCATCACCTGCCCGCGCGGGATGGCGCGGATGGTGTCCAGGATGCGGGCATGGCCCGCGGCCGGGTCGGCGGCTTCGTTCACCGCTTCCGCGCTATCCCGCTGCCGACCAGCAGCACGCCCGCCAGCACCAGTACGGTGCCGGCGCTCTGCCACGGGCCCATCGGTTCGTCGAGCAGCCATACGCTCAGCACAATGGTGGAAACCGGCCCCAGCATACTTACCTGCGCCGCCAGCGACGAGCCAATGCGCTTGACGCCCACCATGATCGCCAGCACCGGCAATACCGTGCAGACCGTACCGTTGAGCAGCGACAACCAATACACCGGCGGCGCATACGTCCACAGCGCACTGACCGGCTGGAACAGCAGGTACTGGCCGATGCACAGCACGCAGGCCACCATGCTGGCGTAGGCGGTCAGACGCACTGCGCCGATGCGCGCCACCGCCTGGCCGCTGCCGAACAGATACACCGCGTAACTGAGCGCACTGGCGAACACCAGCGCCGAGCCGATCAAGGTACGGTGGCCATCGAGCTGGATGTCGTGCCCGAATGCCAGTAGCACACCGAGATAACTCACCAGCAACGCCAGCACCTGCATGCGCGTGGGCCGTTGCTTGAGCACCACCAGTGCGATCAACACCACCAGGGTGGGGCTGAGGTAGAGAATCAACCGTTCCAGCGTCGCGGTGATGTATTGCAGGCCGAGGAAATCGAGATAGCTGGACAGGTAATAGCCGCTGAAACCCAGCACGGCGACCCGCCACAGGTCACCGCGCGACAGCGGCGCGGAACGTTTTGCCGCCCAGATGCCCATCGCAATGAAAAACGGGAACGCAACCATCATCCGCAGCGCCAGCAGGGCGGTGGCATCGGCGCCGTGGCGATAGGCCAGTTTGACAATCACCGCCTTGCCGGAGGCGGCGATGGCCCCCATGCCCGCCAACAGCAGGCCATTGATCAGCAGGCGCCGGGAACGGGTGGGAAGTGGCGTGGTGGCCGGTTGCGTTGAAGCGGTCATCGACAGTGGGCATGCGGGGGCCGCCCATTATCAAGGATGTGTCGGGAGGTGATTACGGAAGCGGCGCAAGCGAAAGAGCTTGGCGCTGAAAGATGGAGGATGGGAGGTTGAGGTTGAAGCTGAAAGCACCCCTCCCCCGCCCTCCCCTTTGCTACGCGAAAGGGAGGGGGTAACAGCAGCGGCAATGCGGACTGCAGCATCGCGTTGCACTTCCTGCAAAGAGCCGCAGCATTGTTTGCGAAGGACCGAAGCACTGCGTGCGACTGCACCATTCGCCTCCTCCCTTGCGCGCAGCGCAGGGGAGGATTGAGGAGGGGTGCTGTTGCCTGCGGCTCCACAGCTTCACAGCCCCTCACTCATGCGCTTAGCGCATCAACACCACTTCTTCGGCCGAGGTGGGATGGATGGCCACCGTGTCCTCCATCTGCCTGCGGGTGACACCGGCCTTCACCGCCACGGCGAACCCCTGCAGGATTTCATCGGCACCCTCGCCCAGCAGGTGGATGCCCACGACTTTCTCGTCCTCGCCCGCGCAGACCATCTTGAACACGCTGCGCACTTCACCACCGCCCAGCGCCTGCAGCATCGGCCGGAAGCGGCTGTGATACGTGGTCACTTTGTCAAAGCGCCTGCGTGCGTCTTCCTCGCTCAAGCCCACCGTGCCAAAGGGCGGGTGCGCAAACACCACGCTGGGCACGTTGTCGTAGTCCAGCCTGGCATCCGGCTGGCCGCCATACAGGCGGTCCATCAAGCGGCGGGCCGCGGCAATGGCAACCGGCGTCAGCGTTACCCGGCCGGTGACATCACCGACGGCGTAGATGCCCGGCACCGAGGTGTTCTGGCGCTCATCCACGGCGATGGCGCCCTTTTCGTCCAACGCCACGCCGGCCTGTTCCAGGCCGAGCCCGCGTGTGTTCGGCGCGCGGCCGGTGGCAAACAACACGTTGTCGAAGACCGCCTTTTCCGGGCCATTACGCAACAGTGCGCGCACCCGGCCGTGCTGGCGCTCCAACGCCGTCACCGCACAACCGAAATGCAGCTCGACGCCCTGCACCCGGAGGTTTTCGGCCAACTGGTCGGACACTTCAGCATCGAAGTGCCCAAGCAGGCGTTGACCGCGCACCAGCAACGCCACCTCACTGCCGAGCGCGCGCAGCACGCCGGCCAGTTCAACGGCGATGTAGCCGCCGCCGATGATCGCCACGCGTTCCGGGCGCGCCTGCAGCGCGAAGAAGTCGTCGGACACGCCGCCCAGTTCCGTACCTGGCAGTTCCGGCTTCACCGGATGCGCGCCGGTGGCAATGACAATGTGTTCGGCACGCAGGCGGGTGCCGTCGTCGCACTCCACCGTGTGTGCGTCCAACAAACGGCCACGACGGCTGATGCGGGCCACGCCGGTTTCATCCAGACGCTTCTGGTAGCTGGCATGGATGTTGGTGATGTAACGCTGCCGCCGTTCCACCAACTGTGCCCAGTCCAGCGCCGGAGCGGCCGGCACATCGAAACCCATCGCTGAAGCCAGGCCAATCCGCTCGGCCAGGTCCGCCGCCAACCACATGGCTTTCTTGGGAACACAGCCCACGTTGACGCAGGTACCACCCAGCGGCGCCGGCTCCAGCATCGCCACCTTGGCGCCATGCCCGGCGGCGCGGAATGCGGCGGCCAAACCACCCGAACCGCCACCCATCACCACCACATCGTAATTGCCTGCACTCATTGGAAACGCTCCGCGCGATACGGCGTGGGATCAATGGCAGGTGTCCGCCCGGTAATCAAATCAGCCATCAGTTGGCCACTCCCGCTGCTCATGCTGATGCCGAGCATGCCATGTCCGGCCGCTAACCAGACGTGAGCGTGACGGGGCGAACGCCCGAGGATCGGCATGTCATCCCAGGTCATCGGCCGCCAACCGCACCAATGCTCATGCACCGTTTCGCCCAGTGGTTGTCGCAGGTATTGATGTGCAGCCTGCTGCAGCGCCTGCAGGCGGGTCGGGTTCAAGCGATTGTCGTGGCCGGAGAATTCCATCGTCCCGCCAAGACGCAGCTGCCCCTCCCAGGCGATGACGAACACCGAGCGGTCCTTCAACACCACCGGACGCCTCGGCACGTGTGCCGGCAGGCTGCCGGTGATGGAGTAACCCTTGCCCGGCTGGATCGGCATGCGCAGGCCAATGCAGCGCACCAGAGCCGGCGACCACGCGCCGGTAGCCAGGACGAGTTCGCTCGCGCGGCGCTCGCCCCTGGAGGTCTGCACGCGTACGCCCTGCGTTTGCGGATCGAACGACAGCAGCGCGCAGTGCTCTTCAATCTGCACGCCCCGCGCGCGCAGCACGCGGCCGAGCTCGGCGGTGTAGCGGTCCGGCCGCAGGCTGGCGTCGCCGGGGAAGTGAATCGCACCGACGATACCGTCATTGAACGCAGGCTCATGACGCAGATACTCGGCGCCATCGATCACCCGCGCGGCGATACCCAACTCTTGCAGCGCCTCGCATTCGGCCACATGCTGCGCAAAGTTGGCTTGATCGCGGAAAACATAATCCAGGCCCTTTTCCGCGAATTCGCAATCCAGCTGATGCTCGCGAACCCACTCGGCCAGGCGCTGCCGCGAGTCGTTCAACAACGCGGCGCGGCCTTGCGCGCTGTGCAGCCAATCCTGCGGGTTGCAACGCGCGGCAAAGCGCACCAGCCAGCGCCACAGCGCAGGATCAACGCGCGGCGGGATATACAGCGGCGCCTGCGGTGACAGCATCCATCGCAGCGCGCGCATGGGCACGCCCGGCGCCGCCAGCGGCGCTGCGTGGCTGGGCGTAATGGTGCCGCAGTTGCCGTACGAGGTCGCAGCGCCGAGGCCGCCAGCATCGAGCACGCGCACCTGGCGCCCGGCGTGGGAAAGCGCCAACGCCGTCGCCAGGCCGGTGGCACCAGCACCAATGATCAGCACATCGTCCAGGGGGAATTTCACCCGCCAATTCTATGCCTCAGCCTCCCGGCTGGCGGCGCAATGGTGGCAGTTGCAAGTATGTAAACCCGCGCCACAACCACTCCACCGGGCCGAAGCGGAAGTAACGCAACCAGCAATGACTGAGCAGCACCTGCACAGCAAACAAGGCGATGGCGAACACCAGTTGCCACGCGCGCCCCATCTGCTCGAACCAACCCAGGCCGTAGCCATAGAACACCAGCGTGCAGATCAGCGACTGCGCCAGGTAGTTGCTCAGTGCCATGCGCCCGGCCGGTGCCAGCCATTGCAGCAGGCCACTCCAGCGCACGCCCCACGCCAGGTAACCCAGGCACATCAACAGCCCCGCCACGGCGTTCAGTGCAAAGGTGCCGGTGGAGCGCAGGTCAAAGCGACCGGGTGCCACATAGGGCAACGCCCACGCGCTGAACAGCATCAATGCCAGACCTGCCGGCAACGCGCCCCAGCGCAGGCAGGCAAACAAGCGGGGATGTTCCTGCGGCCGGGTGATCGCCCCGCTGCGTACAAACCATGCCCCGATCAGGAACATGCCCAGCACCTGCGGCCCCACGATCATCAGCGCGCCCAGTGCCGTGCCGAAGTCCCGCAGCCGCTGCACTACCGCCGCACCATAGCTGCCATGCCCGTACGCCTGCCGCTGGGCTTCGATCGAAGCCAACGCCGTATCGGAGAGCTTGGAAAGCTGGTCGGCGGGCAGCAATGACATCACCGCGCCAAGCAGCACGACGAACGCCGTCGCCCCCAGGTAGGCCACCGTACCCAGCGCCGGCAACCAACTGCGCGGCGCCTCGCGGAAGGCCAGCAGCACGAAGGACAGCAAGGCGTAGGACACAAGGATGTCGCCGGACCACAACAGCAGCACATGCAGCACGCCGATCACCAGCAGGCCCAGGCTGCGACGCAGATAGAAACGGGTGAAATCGCGACCGGCTGCTTCGGCACGCTGCAACATCACCGCAAAGCCCGCGCCGAACAGCAACGAGAACAGCGTGAAAAACTTGCCTTGCACGAAGATGTAGACGAACGCATCAGCCCAGCGGTCCAGCCCCAGCCAGTGCACGTCGATGCCGGTGAAGGACAGATCCAGCGGGCCGGCGAACGCCTCGATGTTCATCAGCAAGATGCCCAGCAGCGCCAGTCCGCGCAGGACGTCCAGGGTTGCAATACGCTCGTTCGACGGGGTTGGCTGGAATGCAACGTGGGACAAGGCCGGCTTCCTTTTGGCGTTCGAGGGGCGATTAGAGCATGTTGGACGTACGCCGCCGACGGATGTGACCACAGCTGCACGCCGAACATCGCGGCCGTCTCCCATCGCCCCAAAAAAAACGGCCCGCACAGGGCGGGCCGTTGATTGCATCGTTGCCGGTGCGGTGGATCAGTGCTGGTGACCGCCGTCGCCGTGCACGTGACCGTGCTGCACTTCTTCTTCGCTGGCTTCGCGCACTTCAACGATTTCCACGTCGAAATGCAGGTCCTTGCCGGCCATCGGGTGGTTCAGGTCAACATCGACCACGGTCATGCCGACCTTCTCGACGGTGACGGCGCGCGGGCCGAAGTTGGTCTGCAGGATGACCTGGTTGCCCGGCACCAGGCGGGTGTTGCCGAAGTGCTTCTTCGGCACGCGCTGGGTCAGGCCCTCGCGGCGCTCACCGTAGGCATCGGCGGACTTCACGTCCACGCCGAAGCTCTCGCCGGCTTCCTTGTCCATCATGGCCGCTTCCAGGCCCGGAATGATGTTGCCGTGGCCGATCAGGATCGCCAGCGGATCACGGTCCTTGGAGCTTTCGATCGGCTCCTGGCCGACTTCGGAAACGGTGTAATGGAAACGGACAACGCGGTCTTTTTCGATCTTCATGCCTGACTCTGTTCTGATGACTGCCCGGGGCAGACGTTGGGACGGCCTTGCCGGCCGCCGGGGACGCCGCCATGATGACGGCCTTCTGAGGTGGCGCATTATCCGGGCTCCATGCACATCACGCCAGTTTTCCGCTCCCGCACGTGGCAGCTGACCGCCACGCTCCTGACAACCGCCGCCCTGGCTGCTTGTGGGCACAGCCCCAGCAAGCCCGCGCCAGCGACTGGCCAGACCTATTCGCCGGTGGCCCCGTCCGACCCGGCCGCTGCCGCCTCGGTGCTGATGCGGGCGCTGGGGCTGGTCGGCACGCCCTATCGTTACGGCGGCAACACACCCGAATCCGGTTTTGACTGCAGTGGCCTGGTGACCTACGTGTACCGGGACATGCTGGCGCTGAACCTGCCGCGCACCTCGCGGGAGCTAGCCGCCATCCAGGGGCCGAAGATCGCCCCCGACCGCCTGACCGCCGGCGATCTGGTGTTTTTCGGCGACAAAGGCAACGTCTGGCACGTCGGAATCTACGTCGGGGAAGGCCGTTTCGTGCACGCCCCAAGCACCGGCGGAACCGTCAGGCTGGATTACCTGGACGGCCCTTACTGGCGCAACCATTACACCGGCGCCAAGCGTGTTTTGCGGTAATCCGTGAATTCAGTCACTGGAACTAACGAATGTTTAACGAAATTTGTACCTATGCCCACGTTTCACAGGGCATGATCGCCCATCGAATTTTTCCGTGACTGCCGCGTGACGACTGACAACACGTCCTACCCGGGCCAGCCCAAGACCGTTTCCCCCGCCATCCGCCGCCTGCTGTGCGCCGTTGCACTGGCCCTTGCCAGTCTCCCGGCCTTGGCCCAGAGCGCTGCGGAGGTTGAACCCGCCGCCAAGCCGGCACCTGCCCGTGCCGAGGCACAGCGCAGCAAGGCCGACGCCGCCGCGACCGCCACACTGGCCGCACTGCTGCCGCACCTCGCCGCCAGTGACACGATTCCGCTGATGGACCGCTCGGCAATGTTCGCCGGTGACCTCAGCCGCCTGATTTCCGCCTATGACGCCTCCAAGGGCGTCTCCGCCGCCACCGAAGCCGCACTCGCCAACGACACCGATGGCAAGGTGCAGTCGGTTCTGCGCCGTGCCATGACCCTGCTCGGCACGCCGTATCGCTGGGGCGGCACCTCGCCGGACGCCGGTTTCGACTGCAGCGGCCTGGTGGGTTATGTGTTCCGCACCGCGCTGGGCATCGAGCTGCCGCGCGTATCCCGCGAAATGGCCAGCCAGGCCAGCGCCGAACTGATCCGCGACCGCGCCTCGCTGGCAGCCGGTGACCTGGTGTTCTTCGGCCGCCGCGGCCGCGTTGACCATGTTGGCATTTATGTCGGCGAAGGCCGGTTCCTGCATGCACCCAGCACCGGCAAGGATGTCCGTACCGACACCCTGCTCAGCGGTTACTGGGGCGACAAGTTCATGCAGGCACGCCGCGTCCCGCTGTAAACCCGCATACATGCAGTGCCAAAAGCCGTCACCCTTGGGTGGCGGCTTTTTCATTGGCGTGACAAACCAATCCGGGTTAATGAATCTGAATTGGCACATATCAAAACGTGCGCCAATTCACACAACAGATGTGATTGCACCCATCTGAATCGCGGGTATATGGTGACGGCCGAACGAAAAGGTGACCACGCATGGCCGCTGCACCTGATTCGAGCAAACGTTGCGTCATCTGGTTCGGAAAACCGGATGCACGCGAAAAAGTGATGCTGGCTGCCGACGGCTGGCAGGTACGCGCGGTTCTTCCCCAGCAACCTGCCGACATCGGCATGCGTGGGGGCGACACGGTGGTTGGCCTGATTGATTTCCGGGCCAGCTCGGACGGCGAACTGGAGCGCATCAGCCGGCTCATCGCCGAGCACCGGCACATGCCGCTGTTTGCCCTTACGCCCGCCACCGGCGAAGGAAGCGCGCAAGCCCCGCCGCACCCCCTGCTTGCCGCCTGCAGGCAACAATTTCCGCACCCACCAGATATCCGCGAGCTGCTTCGCCAGTTGCAGGCAGTGGACGAGGCACCGGCGGCACTGGCCCACGATGACGTACTGGATACGCTGCTGGGCGAAAGCGATGTGATGCTGGCCATGCGCGCCACCTTGCGCAAGTTCGCGCCCGTCGACCTGCCGGTATTGATCACCGGCGAAACAGGAACCGGCAAGGAAGTGGCCGCCCATGCCCTGCACCGCCTTTCCTCCCGGCAGGGCAAGCCGTTCCAGGCCATCAACTGCGGCGCCATCCCTTCGACACTGGTGCAGTCTGAACTGTTTGGCCATGAGCGCGGCGCCTTCACTGGCGCAATCGCGCGCCGGCAGGGCCTGTTTGAAACGGCACACACCGGCACGGTGTTCCTTGATGAGGTGGGCGACCTGCCGCTGGACGCACAGACCAGCCTGCTGCGGGTGCTGCAGGAGGGCACCATCGAGCGGGTCGGCAGCAACCAGCCGCTGCATGTTGACGTGCGCATCCTTGCCGCCACCCATGTGGACCTGGAGCATGCGGTGGAACAGGGCCGTTTCCGCCGTGACCTGTATTACCGGCTCAATGTCCTGCGCCTGTCGATGCCACCGCTGCGCCGGCGCGATGGCGACATCGACCTGCTGGCACGGCATTTTCTGGCCGACTTCCGCCACCGCCACCGCATCCGTGCACGCGGCTACAGCAGCGACGCCCGCCAGGCGATGGCGCGGTTTCCCTGGCCAGGCAACGTGCGCGAACTGTTGAACCGGGTGCAGCGTGCAGCGATCACCGCCGAGGGCGAATTGATCAGTTGTGCCGACCTGGAGTTGTCGGGCCCGGGCAGCAGCAACCAGTTGGAGCATGTCCGCACCCATGCCGAGCGGGAGGCCCTGCTCTCCTACCTGCAGCAGAGCCGCTACAACGTCAGCGCCTGTGCGCGATTGATGAAGGTCTCGCGGGTGACGATCTATCGGTTGTGCCGCAAGCACCGGCTGGAGCTGGAGACGTTGCGCTGAGTTGAAGATTGGAGATTGGGGAGTGGGGATTCAGTAGCTGAAACGAGAACGCGGCTGCGCCGCCTCCCTCTCTCCTGCCTGCGGCATCCCGCTCCGCGCCCAAGCTTCGCGCAGTGCGCGAAGCGTTCACGCAGGTGCGATCCGATGGATCGCAAGCCACCTGCGCTCCCCCGCAAGGGGAGAGGAAAAAGACAACCGCCTGGCGCGTCGCAGATTCCTATTCCCAATCCCGAATCCCAACTCGCCAATCCCTACAACATGTAAGGCACCTTGAACGCCAGGCTGAAATCCGGCGCGTCCGGGGTCAGGCCAATACCGAGCATGCTCACGAAAGTCGCCTTCGAGGTCAGCGCGTAGGTCACGCCCAGGTTGAGCGTACCGGCGTTGGCGTCACTGCCGATCACCTTCATCCACTTGCCATCCTTGTAGCGGGTGGATGCGCGTGCACTGAGCTTGTCGCTGAAGGAGATGCTCAGGCTGGTGCGCTCGTTGAAGGCGAACGCCACGCCGGCGCCGAAGTAGAACGAATCACCCAGCTTCACTTCGCCGGGGTTGATGGTGTCCGGGTTGGAGTCGATGTCGTCGAAGCTGCGCTTGAACGAGTGGATGTAGCCCACGTTCGCGAACAGGATCGCCGGATCGGCCGTCTTCACCGCCGACAGCCCGATGTTGGCCTGCCACACGCCGTTGCCGGTGGGTTGTTCGGCCGGCACGGCGAAACGGATGAAGTCATCGTCGTCGCGCTCGATCACCTTCCAGTCCATGCCATACGGCTCGCGCCCGGTGGGCGCGGTGACGCCGCCACTCAATACGGTTTCCGGCCGCCAGCCACGCTCGCCGAACAGCTTGTAGTTGGCGGTGGCGGTGATGTCGCCGATGCCGGTGCCGGTGGTCTCTTCCTGCGCGATCGCTGCCGCCGAGCCGCCGGCGCCGCCCTTCTGGTAGATGGTCTTGCGGGCGATATAGGGCACGTCCAGGTTCAAGGTCAGGCGCGGGTTCAAGCCCCAGCGCGCGGCAAAGTTGTAGGTCAGCGAATCCGATTCCACGTTCTCGATGGCGATGTTGCCCAGGAAGATCGCATCCAGTGCCAGGAAGCCATTGAGGGTGAGCTGCTTACGGTCGTAGCGCGCATAGCTGATGCTGTTTTCCAGGGTCAGGCGGCGGTTGAACAGTGCCGACTGCTGCTGTTTCACATCATCCACGCTGCGCCGTGCCGCCTCCTTGGCCTGCCGCGCCTCGTCGGCGCTGCTGGCATAGCCCTCGCCCGTGGGCGGTGCAGGTGATGCTGCAGGCGTACTGCCCGCTGCGGCGTCTGCCGCGGCCTGTGCAGCCACCGCCTGTGGCGTTGCCGGCGGCAGCGGCTGTGCGGTCTTGCCAGTGACCCGCGCCTGGATGGCCTGCACCTGCATGTCCAGTTCGCGCAGCCGCCTCACTTCCTGCGCATAGCTGGCCTTGAGCGCCTCCAACTGCGCGACCAATGCCCTTACATCTTCTTCGTCGGTACTGCCGGCTTTCGCCTCCTGTGCCGCCACCTTGGGCGAAACCACAGCCAGACTCACCAGCGCCGCCATCGCCAGTCGATTCATTGTCGTCATCCTCTACGTTGTGCCTGCCGGCCCGTGCGCTGCACAGCCGCCCTATAGACCACCCACCCCGCCAATCCCCCGATTGAGCGTGATGGCCTGCGCCACGTTCTGGTTCAGCGGCAGGTTGCCTGCCAGCGATTGCCGCACCAGATCGATCTGCAGGCGATTGCCCACCTGTTGGCCGTCGGCCATCAGCTGGATGCTTTGCCCGACACTGCCGCTGCGCAGCCATTGCTGCACGGCCCCCTGCCCTTCGATGCGCAGCTGCAGCTGCGCGGCATTGCCGTCGAAACTGGCCACCGCGCTGGCATCCCCGACCTGCGTCGAAGAACTGCCCGCGCCGCCACCATTGCCCTGCCCCGGAATCACTCCGTCGTTGCGCACGTTCAGATGCAGAACGTTGCTGGCGCGGTTGCCATCACCGGCAATCTGCACGCTCTGGCTCAACCCGGAGACATTGTTCAGGCCACTGCCGTCGATGCTGCGACCACTCACATCGGGCAACGGCGCATTGGCCGCGGTGATGCTGACACTCGGCGTGAACGTGACCTTGGGCGTGTTGCCCTTGCTGAAGTCCATGCCCAGGGTCAGCGCCCCCTGCAGGCTCTGGCCGTTGGCGGCCTGCCAGGTGGAAATCATGGTGACCCCGAACCAGGCCACCGCATTGCCGCCCACGGTGTAACGCCCGCGCATCAGGTTCAGTTCCGGGTCCGGGATCTCGCTCAGTCCCTTGCCCGGGCGGCCTTCCTGTCCGGCGGCGTACACCGGCAGCGCGAGCATCAGCGCAAGCACCAGCACACCGCAGCGATGGATGTTCATGACAGCACTCCTTCAGAACAGGTCGGCATGGCTGAAGCCAAAGTCGACCAGTTCGGCATCGGTAATCGGGCCCTGCCCCTGGCGCGCGGCCAGCATGCGGGCACTGGGTTTCTCACTGGGTTGCAGCAGTACCGTGTTGCGGTCGAAGTCACTGCCGATCACCACGAACACCGCGCGCGATGGCCAGGACTCCAGAAACTCGTTGAGCGGCACCACCCGGTTGCCGAGGATCGGGTCACCGATCTCGGCCATGTCATCGCGCACCTGTTTGAGCACGACGAAGTGGCGGAAGCCGCGTACATCCATCAGCACCAGGCCCGGCACGCGCAGGTTCTTGAGCCGTTCCTCATTGACCCGGTAGCCGCGTCCACGCATGCCCAGCGATTCCACATAGCGCTTGATGTCCAGCAGCGAAAAGCCGCGCTGGCTCACCAGCTCCGGATCGGCCACGCCCATCATTCCCTCGATCACCGTCGCCTCGTCGGTGTTGAGGTGGTAGGCATGCTTGAGGATCGTGGCCAGTGCCGCCGCACCACAGCTGTAGTCCGTCTGCTGCCGCACCAGGTTGCGGAAGCGCCGCTCCTGCATGCTCTCCACCTGGCCGGTGTACAGCGCGCCATTGGGCAACACGCCGCTGAAGGCGACATCGCCGGCAATCGCGGTAATAGGTAGCGACAACAACACACTGGCCATCAGCAGAGCGTTGCGGAACATGAGCAGATTGCCTCCACGGGCATCGTTCGGCAGGTGGGAGCCCTGGCACCACGGGGGGGAGGAACCAGGGCTCCCGGTGTCACCCGGCCATTGGCGGATGGCCGGGCTTGTTGCTCAGCGGGCAAACCTCATCCTTGCGGATGAGACGGCCGTTTACGGTTCACCACCGCCACCACCCGGCGTGCCGCCGCCGGTGGACGGCTGCGCAACCGCCAATGCAAGGCTGTTGGCCTGCAGGTTGCCGGTGCCCGAAGCCACGTTCACACCGATGTTGCCCGAGGCGCCGGAGAAGGCCGAGCCGGACAGTGCCGCGGTGTTGGTGGCCTGCACGGCAATCCAGTCCACCGTCTTGACCGTCCCGCTCAGGCTGGCCACCAGGTCGGCAGTGCCCATCTCCGAGAACTCGGTATTACCCGATTCGTCGGTGTCGAAGGCAATGCCGCCTACGCCCGGCTTGTTCGGGTTGGGCGTGGCGTTCTGGATGTCGTTATCCATGTCGATGTGACCCGTGGATTCGCCATTCGGGTGATCGAGCTCGCCATCCCACGTATCCAGGTAGTAGTTGTCCTTCTGGTACGCGTTGCCGGTGCCGCTGTACGAGCCGGTACCCGAGCTGGCGGTGCTGCCCTTGACCGTGCCGGTGAGCGTGATCGCGGTGCTGCTTTCCAGGCGATCGTAGTAGCCGTCGTTGCTGACCTCGTTGCCCGAGGAGACCTGGTTCGAGCTGATGCTCGCGGTGGCATAGGCGCTGGTAGCCACCGAGGCAGCCAGAGCGTTCTTCTGCTCGTTGTTGTTGCCGGAGACAACGTTCACGCCGATGTTGCCGGCCGCACCACCGAAGGCATTGCCACCGATGCCGGCGGTGTTGGTCACACCATTGTTGGTGGTCATGTTGTTCATGCCACTCTGGTTGACGAACACTTCCGCATCAGCCATGCCGAAGCTGAAGGAGGCATCGGCCGCGGACAGCGCAGCGGCGTTGTCCTGGGCGTTGTTGTCGCCGGCGGCAACGTTGAAGCCCAGGTTGCCCGACGCCCCGGAAGCCACGTCCGAACCGATGGACGCATCGTTGTCGAGCAGGTCGTTCTCGGCGTTGTTGTTGGAGATCGCCTGGCGGTTGTCGATGATGGCGATGGCCGCCGAGTCCAGGTCAATGTCGCCGGTGATGGTCGGATCACCGGAGAAGTTGACGTCCGAGCTCAAGCGGATGTCCTTCTCGAAGTTCACATCAACGCCGTGGTTGTTCTTTTCCTTGCGCTCGTCGGCGGTGATGTTGGAGGTCTTCTGCACGTTCTCGTACACGTCGCTGGACCAGGTACTGCTGGTGTTGCTTTCGTTGTTGTAGCGGATGTCGGTGTTGGAGCGGTTGTCGGAGTAGTTGCCGTTGAACCGCAGCGTGGCCGCCGCATCCAGCTTCAGGTCAACGTCGGTATCGACGTTGGTGTTGATGTTGGTATTGGTGTTGGTCGTGGTGTTGGTATTGGTGCGCGTCTCGTTCACGTTGTGCTGGTGATCGATGTTCGCGCTCACGTTCTGATCGTCCGCCGCATTGGCTGCCGCACTCAGGGTGAATGCAGTAACCGCCATGGCGAGTACAGTCCATTTATTCGCTTTCATGGTGCCCTCTTCAGGTTTGCTGATGCATCGGGTGGGATGGAGCATTGCTCACGGGGTGCCCTGCACGGAGATGCTCAAACGGTTCTCCGTGGCATTGGCTGATCCCGCGATCTGATTGAGTTGCAGCACGCCGTCGAATCCGCGCATCGCGGATGCGTCCACGCCCACCTTGCGGATGGCCCGTGGGTCGCTGACGACAGGCTGCCCCCCTGCCGACGCGAATGCATTGGACGAAGCCATGGCTTCATCACTTGCTTCGCGTATGCCCTGTGTGGCCAGCGTCGCGGTCACGGAGTTCAACTCCGCATTGCCACCGCCACTGGCCTGATTGATTGACGCAATGCCGCTGGCCCCGGCCAGCGCATTACCGCCGATGCGGGCACTGGCCTGCATCGGGCTGTTGAAGAGGTCTGCCTGGCGTCGCTGCGCGCTGTTGACGCGGACACTGGCATGTTCGCCATTGGCCAGGCTGTGCAGATTTGCCTGCATATTCAGATCGCCGGCGGCCTGATTGACGGCGATGGCGCCGTTGGCGCCGGCCAGCGCATTACCGTCGATGCGGCTTTCAACCGACAGATAGGAGAGCATGCCGTCGTAGCCATCCGCGCGGGACTGTGCGAGCGCTTGCGGCACGGCGAACACAGCCGCCAGCGCAGCGATCGCAAGCACGCCAACACGCCAGGGCCATTGCAGATGACGATTCATTTGCCACCCGGCCCGGCAGGCTGCCCCAATGGAAACTGCGCCAATGCACCGCGCACCTGGTCACCGATACCGCGCGTTGCACCACCGACCGCACTCATCGGGCCGCCGATCGTGCGCGACAACTGGCCGCCGGAAAGCGGACCTCCATCGCCCACTGCGCGCCCCAGGGTGCCGCCGACCATGCCGCTGGTGACGCGCTCCACGGTGGTTACGCTGTGCCCGTTGACCCCGCTGTCGGCCAAGCCGGATTCCATTGCGGCGTAGTCAGCATCGCTGAGCTCGTCCATGCCGCCCGCGCCCAGCGCTGACGCCAGTTCCTTGCGCGGCGAGGGATCGGCAATCAGCGCCAGGCCTGGCGGCTGCATGCGATAGGCCGGGCGTGCGGAAACGTCGCGCAGCAATACGATTTCGCCCGGCTGCGCCTTTACACCCTGGCGTGCACCGGACGCCTGTACGGCGGTGCTGCTGGCGGCCACCAGCACGAGGGTGCCGATGAAACCTGTGATGCGGTTGCCGATCCTGCTGTCCATTGCACCGTCCACTCAAGCTGACGATGGACTGGGAGCAGCAACCGTGCCAACCGGCTTTCCCAAGCAAAAACAACAGGTTGCCTGAAGCACCCAAGTGCCCGCACTGTATCCCTGTCACAGCAAAACAGCCATCCACGGGTACAGCGCAGTGGGCATTCAGGGGTCCGCCAAGCTGCTGTGGCGCGGCTCTCCAGCGGCTGTATCAATGGCGTTACACGGTGTTGTTACACCCTGCTACAAGCGTCCGCCGTTGGCGCAGGTGATCAGGATGAGCCGGGCTTCAGCCGCCGGAAACAACGAAGGCCGGCAATGCCGGCCTTCGCGGTGTGTCGGTGCACGCGTATCAGCTGCGGGGGTCACCACCAACGCTGACCGTCCCGGCTGCGTCGTAGACCTGCTGGTCCAGCAGCCCGGTCTCCTTGGCCACGATCACCGGCACCACCATCTGCCCGGTGACATTGGTCATGGTGCGCATCATGTCCAGGATGCGGTCGATGGCGTACAGGTAGCCAATGGCTTCCAGCGGCAGGTTGGCCGCACTCAGCACCACCGTGGCCATCACCACCGCCGTGCCCGGCACGCCGGCAGTACCAAAACTGCCCAGCACCGAGGCAATCAACACCACCACGTATTGCTCGGGGGTCAACGGCACGCCGGTGTACTGGGCGATGAACACCGCACACAACGCCGGGTAGATGGCACCGCAGCCATCCATCTTGATGCTGGCCCCCAGCGGCACCGCGAACGAGGCGTAATCCTTGTTGACGCCCAGGTTGTCGGTGATCGAGCGCATTGCCGCCGGCATCGCCGCGAAGCTCGACGAGGCCACGAACGCCACCTGCATGCCCGGCGCCGCGCCCCGGAAGAACTTGATCGGGTTCAGCCCATGCGCCAGCAACAGGCCGCTGTAGACGATGACGATGTGCAGCGCGCACGCCACATACAGCGCCAGCACGAAATTACCCAGCGGCAGCAGCTTCTCGAAGCCATAGGTGCCGACCAGCCCGGCGATCAGGCCAAAGGTACCCAGCGGGGTCATCTCCAGCACGAAGCGGGTGACCTGGATCATGATCTCGCTCATCTGGCCGACCAGCTTGCGCGCCTCGCTGACCTTCTCGCCCAGCTTGACCATGGCAAAGCCCAGCAGGCCGGCAAAGAAGATCACCGGCAGGATCGAGCCCCGCCCGGCCGCCAGCACCGTTTCACCGGCAGCATTGACCCGCGTGCCGATGCCCGCCAGCGCATAGAACACATTGGACGGCACCACATCCATCAGCACCCGTGCCACCGACGGCACGTCGCGCGGCGTATAGGCGCTGTCCATGCTCAGCTTCAGCCCGCCGGTGCCCGGCTGCATCACCGTGCCCACTGCCAGGCCGATGCCCACCGCCAGCGCGGCGGTGATGATGAACCAGACAAAGGTCCGCCCACCCAGCGCAGCCACCGACTTCTGCCCATGCAGGGAGCTGATGGCGTTGATCACCGCGAAGAACACCAGCGGCACCGCGATCATCTTGATCAGGGTGACGTAGATCTCACCCAGCGGGCCGAACCAGGTTTCGGCAGCGGGTCCAAAGGCCCAGCCCGCCAGCGCACCAAGCACGAAGCCACCGACCACGCGCTGCCAGAAGGGAATCCGCAGCCAGGCAGATACCACGCTCATAAAGGAAATCCGGGAAACAAAATCGAGACATGCCACGATAACGCAAGCCTCGCCAGAGCACGATGCCGGCAGGGAAAAGCTGCGTGTCATATGCATGCCTTCTGGGCTTCCCCATAATGGCCCTCTGTCTTCACGCTGGTCTCACTACAGATGCAAAAAGCCACGTTCCTGTCCGCCGCCCTGTCCACCCTGCTGCTCGGCGCCTGCGCCAGCACCCCGTCCCCGTCCTTCAGTGCCGCCTCGGCGGTGGTCGTGGACGTGCCCCAGGTAGCGCACCCGGAAGGTGAAACCCCGCAGTGGTGGTACCGCGATGGCGCGGCCCGGGCCGCGGCCAATGGCGCCATGGCCGGCAAGGCCAAGAACGTGATCCTGTTCCTGGGCGACGGCATGAGCCTGACCACCGTGGCTGCCGCCCGCATCCTGGAAGGCCAGCGCAAGGGCAACCCGGGCGAAGAAAACCTGCTGTCCTGGGAGCGCTTCCCGGCCACGGCGTTCAGCAAGACCTACAACACCGATTCACAGACCCCCGATTCGGCCGGCACCATGACCGCCATCACCACCGGCGTGAAGACCCACATGGGTGCCATCGGCGTCAGCGCCGGCAGCCGCAACAACTGCGCCGACAGCCTCAACAAGGGCCTGCTGACCTGGTTGCAACTGGCCGACAGCGCCAACATGGCCACCGGCATCGTCTCCACCGCGCGCCTGACCCACGCCACCCCGGCGGCCACCTACGCGCACTCGCCCGAGCGCAACTGGGAAAACGACACGGATCTGCCCGAAGCGGCCAAGGCCGCCGGCTGCGCGGACATCGCCCAGCAGTTGCTGTCCACCTCGCGTTACGGTCGCGGCCCGCTGGTCGCGCTGGGCGGCGGTCGCGGCCAGTTCACCACCGTCAACGAGGAAGATCCGGAATATTCGGACAAGGTTGGCCTGCGCCTGGACGGCCGCAACCTGGTCGCCGAATGGCAGGCCGCCCACCCGCAGGGCGCCTATGTCTGGAACGCCGACCAGCTCAAGGCCGCAGCCAAAGCGCCGGCCCTGCTGGGCTTGTTCGAGCCGGACCACATGCAGTACGAGCATGACCGGCCCAAGGACCGCGGCGGCGAGCCTTCGCTGGCCGAACTCACCCGCGCCGCCATCGCCACGCTCTCCACGCACCAGGAAGGCTATGTGCTGATGGTGGAAGGCGCGCGCATCGACCATGCCAACCACAGCGGCAACGCCGCCCGCGCGCTGGGCGACACCATTGCCATGTCCGATGCGGTCAAGACCGCGGTGGATGCCACCTCGGCCGAGGACACCCTGATCATCGTCACCGCCGACCATTCGCACACGCTGAATTTCGTCGGCTACCCGGCACGCGGCAACCCCATCCTGGGCAAGGTCAAGGACAAGGGCGGTGAAGACGGCATGGGCGCACTGGACCTGGCCCGCGACGGCATGGGCATGCCGTACACCACGCTGAGCTACGCCAACGGCCCCGGTTACACCGGCGCCAGCAACCAGCAGCCGGCCGGCCCGAAGAAATTCCCGCATGGCCCCAGCAGCTTCGAGCAGGCCAACGGCCGCCCCGACCTGACCCACGTGGACACCGAGCACCCGGACTACATGCAGGAAGCGCTGGTGCCGTCCAAGAGTGAATCGCACGGCGGCGAAGATGTCGGCATCTGGGCACGCGGCCCCGGCAGCAAGGCGGTGCGCGGCACGATGGAGCAGAACACCCTGTATCACCTGATCGTGCAGGCCACCCCGCGCCTGCGCGAGCGGCTCTGTGCCGCGGCCACCTGCGACGCACAGGGCGTGCCGGTGGATCTGCCGCAGCCCAAGGACTTCGAGCGCAAGGCGCAATGACGTCGAAGCACGTGCGCACCTGCGTCGGGCCGGCGGCAACCTTGCTGTCGCTGGCCCTGCTTCCTCTTGTGGCCAGCGCCGGGGAGGCCTGCCACCGCCTGGACACCTCCGACTTCGCGGTGCTCGAGGGCTGTCAGCAAACCGCAGCGGGCAAGCTCAAACTGTCACCCTCCGCTCTGGCACAGCTCAATTACGACGAAGACGGCCTGGCCGCCCTGCAGGCCGGCAAACAGCACTATTACGTGCGTCGCGACGGCACCCACCTGGCGGTCATTACCTACGACAACGGCCCGGACTACTTCGAGGATGGCCTCACCCGGGCCAGGATTGACGGCCGGATCGGCTACTTCAATGTCCAGTTGCGCCCGGCGTTCGTTGAGCGCTTCAGCTGGGGCTTTCCGTTCCAGAACGGCATCGCCGAAGTCTGCAACGGCTGCAGGGAAGGCCCGCCGGACGAAACCGAGCACACTTCCATGATCGGAGGCACGCATTTCCGCATTGACCGGCACGGCAGGCGCCTGCCGGATGCAGCAACGCCCTTGTAAGACCTGCGACCTGCCACCCGCAGGTCGCGCATCTACCCTCGCCCCGCCAAGCAACGCGCCCGCAACAGGCGCAGCGGACAGGCGCACGAATTGCGGTTGCCCTGGCCCACACCGATACTCGGCACCGCCATGAAGTCGCTTCCGCCCTCCCTGCTCGACGCTGCAAGCGACCACCCCGTGCTGGTTGGCTTCAGTGGCGGGCTGGACTCCACCGCACTGCTTCATCTTCTCTCCCATGCGGCTGCGCGTGCGCCCGGCAGCCTGCGCGCGGTGCACGTCCATCACGGGCTGCAGGCACAGGCCGATGCGTGGGAGCAGCATTGCCGCAGCATCTGCACGCAATGGAACATCCCGCTGCAGGTGATCCGTGTCGAAGTTGCCCGCGACAGCGGCGACGGCCTGGAAGCGGCCGCACGCACGGCACGTCATGCCGCCTTCAAGGCACAGCTGCAGCAAGGCGAGTGGCTGGCACTGGCCCACCACCAGGACGACCAGGCCGAAACCTTCCTGCTGCGTGCATTGCGCGGGTCCGGTGTCGATGGCCTTGCCGCGATGCGTGAACTGCGTGCATTCGGCAACGGGCAGTTGTGGCGTCCGTTGCTGTCGGTTTCCCGTACCGCGCTGGAAGCCTACGCACAGCATCACCGGCTGCAGTGGATCGACGACCCCAGCAATGACAGCGACGGCTTTGATCGCAACTTCCTGCGCCTGCAGGTGCTGCCGCTGCTACGCGAACGCTGGCCGCATGCAGCCGCAGCGATGGCACGCAGCGCCGCGTTGGCCAGCGACGCCAACGCGTTGCTTGAGCAACAGGATGGGGATGACCTGCAAACCTGCCTGCGCACCGGCGATACGCTTTCCGTCGCCGCATTGATGCAACTGGCCGATGCCCGCCAATCGCGTGTACTGCGGCGCTGGGCCCACCATTGCAAGCTGCCACCGCTGCCGGCCAACGGCGTGCACAGCATCCAGCAGCACGTTCTACAGGCCGCAGACGACCAGCAGGCCGAATTCCGCTGGGGCAAGGTAAAAATCGTGCGCTGGCGCGGGCACCTGCATGCGCTAGCGCCGCTGCCGCATTGGCCGCCGGGCTGGCAGGCGCAATGGGACGGCCGCCAGGCTATGCAGTTGCCCGATGGCGCGAGCCTGTCGTTGCACGGCGCTGACACCTTCGACAAACCGCTCACGCTGCGCCAACGCCAGGGCGGCGAGCGCATCCAATTGCCCGGCCGCGAGCATTCACATTCGCTCAAGCACTGCCTGCAGTCTTCCGACACACCGCCGTGGCTGCGCCCGCAGCTGCCGCTGCTCTGCGATGGCGAGACGGTGCTGGCGGCGGGTGATCGCATCGTTTCTGCAGCGCTGCAGCACTGGCTGCAGGCGCATGGCGCGCGGCTGCAGTGGCAACCGCCAGATCCGGTGAATTGACCCTTTCCCGCTGGCCGCTCACACTTGCCCCCATGCCCAAGAAGTCCCCCAACGAAGCCTCGCCGGTTGCCCACTTCGAGCAGTCGCTCGACGAACTGGAACTGCTGGTAGAGAAGATGGAAGCCGGCGATCTGAGCCTTGAGCAGTCGCTGGCCGCCTATGAACGCGGTGTCGGCCTGTATCGCCAGTGCCAACAGGCGCTGGAGCAGGCCGAACTGCGCGTGCGCCTGCTCACCGATCCCGCCCAGCCGGAAAAATCCGAGCCGTTCGACAGCATTGGCAATGACGACTGACGCCCTGTTGGCTGCCTGGCAGCACCGTACCGAACAGCAACTGCAACGCGCCCTGCCCGCTCCCGACACCGCCCCCCAAGGCCTGCACCAGGCCATGCGCTACGCGGCGCTGGGCGGCGGCAAGCGCATGCGTCCGCTGCTGGTATACGCCGCCGGCCATGTGTTTGGTGCCGACGATTCGCGCCTGGATGCCGCCGCTGTTGCGGTCGAGCTGATCCACGCCTATTCACTGGTGCACGACGACCTGCCCGCCATGGACGACGACGATCTGCGTCGCGGCCGCCCCACCACCCACATCGCATTCGACGAAGCCACCGCCATCCTCGCCGGTGACGCCCTGCAGACCCGCGCCTTTGAAGTGCTGGCAGAGGCCGAGTTGCCGGCAACGCTTGCGCTGGCATGCCTGCGCACCCTGGCCAGTGCCTCCGGTGCCGGCGGCATGTGTGGCGGCCAGGCGCTGGATATCGACGCTACCGGCCATCAGCAGCCACTGGCCGACCTCAAGCGCATGCATGCACTGAAAACCGGCGCACTGATCCGCGCGGCGGTACGCATGGGCGCGCTGTGCGGCAATGCCAGCGACGCCGAGCTTGTCCAGTTGGATACCTTTGCCGACACGCTGGGCCTGGCCTTCCAGGTGCGCGACGACATCCTCGACGTGGAAGCCAGCTCCGAGCAGCTCGGCAAGACCGCCGGCAAGGACCAGGCCCAGGACAAGTCCACCTTCCCCTCGCTGCTGGGCATGGACGGCGCCAAGGCCACGCTCGACGAACTGGCCAACGCCATGCAGGCCACGCTTGCACCCTTCGGTGATCGCGCGCGCGCGCTGTCGGCACTGGGCGAACTGACCGTCAAGCGATCGCACTGATCCGGGCCCACCCTTGGCCCGGGTACGGCGCAGGCAGCGCCCGGCCCTGCAACATCGGGGGTTCACCCGACAGAAACAAAAAAGCCCGGGAATCCCGGGCTTTTTTGTTACCTATGCGCTGATTACTTGATCAGGCGCAGGGTGATCGGATAGCGATAGGTCTCGCCCTTGTTCGCAGCCAGGCCAGCGATGATGGCGAACACCACGCAGGCAACCCAGGCAACGGCATAGGTCAGGAAACCAATCAGCACCACCATCAACACGCCGCTGATGAAGTAGGCAATCAGCAGGGTGATCTGGAAGTTCAGCGCTTCCTTGGAGTTCTCGTTGAGGAAAGCCTTTTCCGGCTTGTCCTTGTTGATCAGCCACACGATCAACGGAACGATGAAGCTGAAAAAGATGCCTGACAGGTGCACCAGCATCGCCAGCGAGTTGTCGCCTGAAGTGTCGGTGCCTGCCGGCGGCGGCGGCGGATTGTTCTGATAGTCGCTCATTGCGTCCCCGAGATCCTTGTTGTGGGTTGAGATGTACTACGGCTTAGCCGCCATAAGGATGACGCCTAAATCGAGATAAGAATAGTCCGATCCTATTAAAAAGGCGCGTCAATCGTTACCCGCGACCGTCATCTTGCCCACCAGGATCGAGCCGACGGACACATGCGAGCGCGGATCGACGTCCGTACCCACCGCCTCAATGGCCGCAAACATCTGCTTGAGGTTGCCGGCGATGGTGATGCCATCCACCGGGTAGGCGATCTGGCCGTTCTCCACCCAGAAGCCGGCCGCACCGCGCGAATAGTCACCCGTGATGCCGTTCACACCCTGCCCCATCAGCTCGGTCACCAGCAGGCCGGTACCCATGCCGGACAGCAGCGACGCACGGTCTCCGGCATTGGCCGCCACCTGCAGGTTGTGCACGCCGCCGGCATTTGCGGTGGTCTTCAGGCCCAAACGGCGCGCCGAGTAGCTGCCCAGGATGTAGCGCTGCAGCACGCCGTCGGTGATCAGCGCCGAATTGCGCGTGGCCACGCCTTCGCCATCGAAGCTGCTCGACCGCAGGCCGCGCGCCAGCAGCGGCATTTCATTGATGGCAAACCAGTCCGGGAAAAGGCGGGTGCCGATGCTGTCGAGCAGGAAGCTGGCGCGGCGGTACAGGGCGCCGCCGGAGACCGCCCCAAGCAGGTGCCCCACCAGCGAGCGCGCGGTTTCCGCGGCAAACAGCACCTGCACCTCGCCGGTCGGCAGCGAGCGCGGCTGCAGACGCGACACCGTCCGCTCGGCCGCCAGCCGGCCGACCAGGGCCGCGTCCTGCAGGTCTTCCCGCGCCAGCGCGCTGGTGTACCAGCCATCGCGCTGCATGCCATCGCCCTGGCCGGCGATCAGCGCGCAGCCGATGGAATGGTGGCTGCTGCGTTCACGGCCGATGAACCCGTGCGAGTTGGCGTACACGGACAGGCTCTGCGCGGTGGCCGCCGAGGCACCATCGGAGTTGCTGATGCGGCTGTCGGCCGAACGCCCCGCAGCCTCACAGGCCAGCGCCAGGTCCAAAGCCTGGTCGGCACTGAGCGCCCACGGGTGCCAGCCGTCCAGGTCCGGGAACTGCGTGGCCATCAATTCGGCATCGGCCAGGCCAGCGGCCGGGTCATCTTCGGTATGGCGGGCAATGGCGCAGGCCTGGGCCACGGTGGCGTCCAGGCTGGACTCCTGCAGATCCGCCGTGCTGGCACTGCCCTTGCGCTGGCCGAAATACACGGTCACGGCGATGCCACGGTCGTGGGTGGATTCCACGGTTTCCACTTCGCCCAGACGCACGTTCACATCCAGCCCGCGCTCCTCGCTGCAGCTGACCTCGGCCTGCGTGGCGCCCAGCGCGCGGGCCTTCTCCAGCAGCCGTTGCGAGATGCCGGCCAGTTGTTCCAGGCGCGGCAGGCTGTCATCGGCCGTGGTGTCGTGGGTGGTAATGGCGTTCAATGCTTTATCCTTGTTGGCCGAATCCCTTCACACAACCCGGCGTAGCCTGCCCGGGCGGGGTGCGGATCCTTTGCGAAGAGCCGGCCAGCATGGCCGGGCTCAAGAATGTGATGCGAGCGCTTCGCACGGTTCCGGTCAGATCTGGCCGGCACCCGAAGATGCGAATTTCTCGCGCAACCCCGGCCATTCGTGACCGGATCTCTCAACAACTGAAGTTTAGTGGGTAGCAGTACGATGCGCGGACGCGACCAAGAAACCGGCGAATATTTGGGCGAAAGCCGCAGCCAGAACCGGCGCGATGCGCTGGAAGTGCTGGCGCTGGGCGAAAAACTGGTGGAACTGACGCCGGCCCAGCTGGCCCGCCTGCCGATTCCCGAAGGCCTGCTGGAACACATCGAATACACCAAGCGCATCACCTCGCACGGTGCCCGTAAGCGCCAGCTGGCCTTCCTGGCCAAGCAGATGCGCCGCGAGGAAGACGAGACGCTGGAAGCCATCCGTGATGCATTGGATGCCAACAGTGAAACCTCACGCCGCGAAGTGGCCATCATGCACCGCATGGAACGCTGGCGTGAGCGCCTGCTGGCCGAAGGCGATGTCGCCCTGGCCGAGCTGCTGGACGAACACCCCGAAGCCGACCGCCAGGAACTGCGCACGCTGGTGCGCAACGCGCTGGCCGAAAAGGCCAAGAACAAGCCGCCGCGCGCCTACCGCGAGATCTACCAGGTATTGCGCGGGTTGATGCTTGCGCCAGTACTGAGCGCGGCTGCAGAGCTTGGCGGCGATGATGATGACGATGCTGCTGATGATGTGGAAGGCGACGAGCAGGATTGATCTGGGTTGAGGGGCTTTGCTGCGGGTTTGGTTCTGTAGCGAAAAGCTCCCCCTCATCCGCCCCTTCGGGGCACCTTCTCCCGCTCGCGGGAGAAGGGAGTGCTGGCCTTTGGGGCTAGCCCGGATTTCGCTCAAACAGCTGTGATCCAGTCCCTTCTCCCGCCTGCGGGAGAAGGTGCCCGCAGGGCGGATGAGGGCCGCCTCAAAGCACCCTCAAGCCTGCGTACCACCCACCGTCAGCCCATCGATCAACAACGACGGCTGGCCGACACCGACCGGCACGCTCTGGCCGTCCTTGCCGCAGATGCCCACGCCTTCGTCCAGCGCCAGATCGTTGCCGATCATGCGCACCTTCTGCATTGTCTCCGGGCCGTTGCCGATCAGCGTGGCGCCCTTCACCGGCGCAGTGATCCTGCCGTCTTCGATCAGGTAGGCCTCGGTTGCGGAGAACACGTACTTGCCGCTGGTGATGTCCACCTGGCCGCCGCCGAAGTTCACCGCGTACAAGCCCTTCTTCACCGAACGGATCATCTCCTGCGGGTCGTGGTTGCCGGCGCGCATGTAGGTGTTGGTCATGCGCGGCATGGTCATGTGCGCGAATGATTCACGACGGCCGTTGCCGGTGGGCTCCACCCCCATCAGGCGGGCGTTGAGCGTGTCCTGCATGTAGCCGACCAGGATGCCGTCCTCGATCAGCGTGGTGCATTGGGTGGGCGTGCCTTCGTCGTCGATGTTGAGCGAGCCACGGCGGCCGTCCAGGGTGCCGTCATCGACAATGGTCACGCCCGGGGAGGCCACGCGCTCGCCGACGCGCCCTGCGTAGACGCTGGTGCCCTTGCGGTTGAAGTCACCTTCCAGACCATGGCCGACCGCTTCGTGCAACAGCACACCGGGCCAGCCCGGGCCGAGCACCACCGGCATCACCCCGGCCGGGGCCGGGACTGCTTCCAGGTTGACCAGCGCCTGCCGCAACGCTTCGCGGGCGAAGCCTTCGGGACGGTCGCCGGCAAACAGTTCGTCGTAGCTGTAACGACCGCCGCCACCGGAATAACCGGATTCGCGGCGCCCGTTCTGCTCAACGATCACCTGCACGTTCAGCCGCACCAGCGGCCGCACGTCGGCGGCCAGCACGCCGTCACTGCGCGCGATCAGCACCGTATCCACGCCGCCGGACAGGCTCACCATCACCTGCTGCACGCGCGGGTCCGCTGCGCGCAGGTAGCGGTCCAGGCGCTTGAGCACCTCGACTTTGGCTTCATTGCCGATGCTGTCCACCGGGTCCAATGCCGGATACAGCGCGCGCCCCGCTCCACGCACCAGCGCGCGCACGTCCTGCGCACCGCCATCGCGGGAGATGGCGCGGGCCGACTGTGCAGCGGCCAGCAGTGCAGCCGGCTGGATGTCGTCGGAATAGGCGAAGCCGGTTTTCTCGCCGGAGATGGCACGCACGCCAACGCCCTGTTCGATGGAATGGGCACCGTCCTTGACGATGCCGTCCTCCACGCTCCAGCTCTCGCGGCGCGAATGCTGGAAGTACAGGTCGCCAAAATCGATACCCGGCCCCAGCAGGGTGCCGAAGGTACGTTCCAGGCGGTTGGCGTCCAGCCCGGCGGGCAGCAGCAGGCGGGTTTCGGCGAGCGTGAGGGCGTTGTCGGTCATGTCATTCCAGATGGGGGCCGGGCCTGCGCTTCGCAAGCTGGCGGGGCAATCGGAGGGCGCTGCACGCCCCGGAAATACAGGGCGCGCAGCGCAAGCGCGGGGTGCTCAGCGGCTCCAACGATGAGGTGTGGGCACAGCGTGTCAGGGACCGGCGGCAGATGGCGTGATTACCGGCGGCGTGCGCGGCGTGTCGCGGTCGATCACTTCCACCTTGGGGTCTTTCCAGGGCCCGGTGACCTTGTAGGTCTTGGAGCCGATTTCACCCAGCGGCTTGCCCAACACGGCATTGGCGGCGGCACCCACGGCCGCGCCGACTGGCCCACCGGCCACGGCACCGACCACGGTCAGCAGGTTGCCCGAGCGCGGGTTGACGTCGATGGTCTGGTCGAACTGCTGGCTGCGCAGGTCGGTCTGGCCGCGGATGGTGATGTTGGCCGCCGGCGCCTCGATGGCGATCTTGTCGGTGCTGGCCATGCCGCCGTCAAACCGCACCGCGCCTTCGACATGGTTGAAGGCCAGGCCCTTGGAGAACAGATCGCGGAAATCCAGCATCAGCCGCCGCGGCAACTGCGCCACGCTGAGCAGGCCCAATACGCGGCCCGCGCCGGGTTCCACTTCCAACAGCTGGCCGTTGCGCACGTTCATGCTCAGGCCGCCCTCAAGCTGGGCCAGGCTGAATGCCATCGGCGCGGCGTTCCAGCCAGCCTGCAGCTGAATCTGGCCCTGCCCGCCACGCACCTGCCCGGCATAACCCAGCCGTTGCATCAGGTCGCCCAGGTCTTCGGTCTGCACATTGGCCGTGGCCTCGGTACGGGCCTGCGCGCCCATGCCGCGCCACTGGCCCTGCACATCGATGGTCTGCTTGGGGGCGCGGATCTGCAGTTCCTGCACGCGCAGGCCATCAGCCAGCGGCTGGGTCCGCAGACGGGTCTGGCCCAGCTTCACCGCGCCGAACTCCAGGTCTTCAACATCCAAGGCCAGCGGCGGGATCCTGGCCGGATTGACCGGCGCCATCGGCGTATCGGCGGCTTCAACCGCTGCGGCCTTGGCTGCTTGCCAGTGCACGCGCTCAAGCTGGCCGCTGACGGTGGCGCCGTCGGCCTGCGGAATATGCAGCTTGCCGGCCAGCGCCGGGCCATCGAGCTGCACTGCCACCGCATCGGCGCCGGGACGCAGTTGCAGGCGCGTCTGCGGGAAGCGCCCACCGATCAACAACAGCTGGTCGGCCAGCACATCCACCTGTTTCAGCGCCAGGCCGTCCTTGTCCTGCGTGCTGTCGCCACCACGCGCCAGGCTGATCCACTCCAGCGCGTCCAGCGAGGGGGTGCGGCCGTTGACCACCAGGCCATCGGCCGGCGGTTCGTGATCCACGCGGTCGCTGCCCATCGTGACCTGCACGCCGGTCTTGCCGTTCTGGCTGCGTGCGGCCAGGGCCATCAACTTGCCGAACGCCACGTCGATGCGGCCGCTGCCCATCGGCAAGGCCGCCTGCACGGTGGTCGGCAATGCGTCACCGGCCGGCTTGTCCAATGGCGCTGGCAACTGCAGACGCGTGCCCTGCAGGTCCGAATGCAGGGTCAGCAGCGTTGGCGGCGCAACCCGGCTACCCGTGGCCACCTTGGGCAAAGTGACCCCCACGGTCCAACTGGAGGTGCCGTGCACATATGGCTTGAGCCAGCCCAGCTCGGGCGCACGATCCAGCAGATTGCCAGCATCCAATGCCGCAGTGAGTTCGGCCTCGAAGGCATGGGCCGGATTCCTGACCGGATCACCGGCGCGCAACGCCAACACGCCATCGCGCTCCTGATGACGCACCTGCAAGGCCGGGGCATCAAAGCCATTGCCGCCGTACTGCACCTTGCCGCGCACGTTGTCGAACTGCAGATCCCAGCGTTTGTCGGCCAGCCGCGCACCGCGCAGATCAACCTCGCCCTGCAGGCGGCTGGCGCCGCCGCCTCGGTGCAACGGCAGCTGCAGGTCGAAAGTCACACCGGCGGCCCCGGACACAGCCAGGTTGTCCAGGGTCTCGCCATAGGTGGCCTGCAACGGACTCTGCTTCAACATCGCCAGCAGATGACTGCCATCGTCCACCGTGTTGGCCCCCACGTGCAGCAGCGACTCGTGGAAATCAGCAATACCTGCCTGCATCCGGTCGATCTTCACACCGGCCAGTTCGCCCCTGCCCTGCAGCTCGAAGCCATTGGCGATGAAGTTGATGTCCGCATCCACCTGCCGCATCACCGGCCAATCCTCGTGGAAGCGGATGCTGCCGCGCTCGATATGCCCACCGGCCTCGAAGCGGCCATCGTGGTTGTCGAAGGGCCAGTCGTCCAGGTCACCGACCGACAGGCCGGTAGCGCCGCGCAGGGTGCCGTCCACCAGCGCGGCGTCCAGCCAGTCCACGGCGGCCTGGCTCATGCTCGAGCGCACCCAGAAGCGCTTGGCTGCGGTCAACGGTACGTCGTCGATGTTGGCCGCCAGGCTCATCCATGGCCGCGTGCCATCGCCCTGGAACCACATGCTGCCGCGCACATCGGCGGCATAGTCCGTGCCTTGCACGCGCAAGGCCGGGGTCCCCACCTGCCAGCCGGCACCCTCGCGCCAGCCGATCAGTTCGCCCGACAGGCGCAGTTCGTGTGGCACGCCAAATCCCGTGGGCCAGTCAAAACGCACTTCGTGGTCAGGCTGCAAGGCCAGCGACACCGCCTGGGCATCCCCCTCGAAGCGACCACGCAGACCGCTCAGGCCAGGGCTTTTGCCCACCGCGGTGAAACTGGCATCGAGCAATTGACCATCGGCACGCAGTGGGCCATCGGCGTCACCGGCAATGTTGACGTCGGCAAAGCGCAGCCGCGGCCGCGACTGGTGCAGCCAGTGCCGCAGGTCAGGGGCCAACCGCTCGCTCAGTGCTGCCACCCGCAGCAGCGGCCCGGCATCGAGCTGTTTGCCCTGCAAGGCAAAGTGCTTGCCTCCGGCCAGCAGCAGGCCGTCCAGCACCTGCTGGGGATCGCCGTTCTCCGTGATGCGCAGCAAGGGGGCATCCAGGCGCCAGCCGCCATCGATGGCTTGCCAGCGTGCCCGCAGCCGCAGGTTGCTGAAGCCCGCCGTGGGGGCCTGCGTCGCGGCCTGCAAGGGCGCACCGGACAACTGCACGTCCTCAAGCTCACCTTCGGCGGTGACGGCGACCACGCGGTGGTCCTGCAAGCGTACCCAGCCATTCAATTCACCCTTGCCCTGCCGCACCTGCACACCGGCAAAGCGCAGCAACGGCGACCATGCGGCGAGGTCGGCCGGTTTGGCCGACAGCCAAGCCTGCCCTTCGCCACGTTCCCGCTGGAAATCCAGCACTGCGGTCAACGGCGGTGCGCCGGTGTCGATCCAGCCTTTGGCCCCGACCCGCAGGCGCTGGCCGTCCACGCGCAGGCGCAGATCCACGCGCGGGATGCGGGCCTGCACGCCGATGGATGGCGCTGCTATCTGCAACTGCCCGCCGATGACCTGCAACTCGCCCAGCCGCCGCAGCGCGTCGAGCGGATCGCCGCCGCTGTCGGCGCTGGGCAGGCCGCGCACCGACCAACGCCCGTCATCGGCGCGCTGCAGGGTCAGGCTCAGGCCACGCAGCCGCAGCTCGGTCAACGGCGCGCCCGGCAGCAGGCCGGAATACATGGCCACCAGCACTTCCGCCTGGCCCACTCGTACGCCACCGCCGCTGCCGATACGCAGGCCATCAAGCTGCAGCAGCGGGCCGCGACGGGTCCAGCGCGTGCCCAGCCGATCAAAGGCCACCGGCTGCCCTGCACGTTCACTCAGCCAGGCCGCGACCTTGTCCGGGTGCGACTCCACCACCGGCAACAGCTGGCTGAGCGTGCCGACCAACAAGGCAACGCCCACCAGCACGAGCGCCAGTGCAAACAGCACATGACGTCGAAGATGCCGCAAACGGTGGTGCCACAGGGTGGTCATTCGCCAACGCCGCCCTCCACCACGGAAGCGGGGCCTCGGTCAGAGCAGCACAACATCGAACTGCTCCTGCAGGTATTGGTCATCGGCCTGGAAACGGATGCTCTTGCCGAGGAATTCCTCCAGCTCGGCCACCGCCGCCGACTCTTCATCAGTGATGCGTGCCACGACCTTGGACGAGGCGATCACCAGCAGCCGCGCCGCCTCGAACTGGCGCACAGCGCGGGTGATCTCGCGGAAGATTTCGTAGGTCACCGTCTCGGTGGTCTTGATGCTGCCGCGCCCGCTGCATTGCGGGCAGGTTTCCGACAGCTGCCGCTCCAGGCTTTCCACCGTGCGCTTGCGGGTCATTTCCACCAGCCCCAGCGGCGAGAAATCGTAGACCGTGGTCTTGGCGTGGTCGCGTGCCAGCGCCTTCTCCAGCGTGCGCAGCACCTGGCGGCGGTGTTCGGCGTCATCCATGTCGATGAAGTCGATGATGATGATGCCGCCCAAGTTGCGCAGCCGCAGCTGGCGCGCCACCGTTTGTGCCGCCTCCAGGTTGGTGCGGAACACGGTTTCTTCCAGGTTGCGCTGGCCCACGAACGAGCCGGTGTTCACGTCGATGGTGGTCATCGCCTCGGTCTGGTCGATGACCAGGTAACCGCCGGACTTGAGCGGCACCTGTTTGTTCAAGGCACGGACGATTTCATCTTCCACCCCAAACATGTCGAAGATCGGACGGTCGCCGGTGTACAGCTCCAGCTTTTCGTCCAGCACCGGCATGTACTTGGCGACAAAGGCCTTGAGCTGGACGAAGGTTTCCTTGGAGTCCACCTTCACCTTGTCCACGTCCTTGCGGATCAGGTCGCGCACCGAACGCAGCGGCAGGCTCAGGTCTTCGTAGATCACGCTGCACGGCGGCGCCTCGCGGCCCCGCCGCTCGACCACATTCCACACCCGCGACAGGTACGAGATGTCCTCGGCCAATGCTTCGGCCGGCTGGCCTTCGGCATTGGTGCGCACGATGTAGCCGTAGCCGCCGTGCTGGGCCGAGATTTCCGTGACCAGGGATTTGAGGCGGGCACGTTCGGCCTCGTCCTCGATACGGGCCGAAACGCCGACCATCTTGGATTGCGGCAGCAGCACCAGGTAACGCGAGGGAATGCTGATCTGCGTGGTCAGGCGCGCACCCTTGGTGCTGATCGGGTCCTTGACCACCTGCACCACCACGTCCTGCCCGTCGCGCAGCAATTCCACGATCGGCACCGACGAAGGCAAGGGCAGGCTCGGTGCGGTTTCATCGGTATCGGCGGCCAACGGCGCCGGCCGCACCACGTCGTTGGCATGCAGGAACGCCGCGCGCTCCAGCCCCACCTCGACGAACGCCGCCTGCATGCCCGGCATCACCCGCTGCACCTTGCCCTTGTAGATGTTGCCAACCACGCCACGGCGCCAGCCGCGCTCGATGTGCAGCTCCTGCAGCATGCCGTTTTCGATCACCGCCACGCGGGTTTCGCGCGGGGTGACATTCACCAGAATCTCTTCGGACATGTCCTTCACTCCCCCTTGTCCATGGAACCGCCTGCCGCCCCGGCAGTAAAAGCCGACAACAATGCGTCGGTCTGCTGCAACGGCAACCCCATCACCCCCGAATAACTGCCTGCCAGATGGCTGATGAAACGCTCCGCCCCGCCCTGGATCGCATAGCCACCGGCCTTGCCCATCGGCTCGCCCGTGGCGACGTAGGCGGCGATCTGTTCCTCGCTCATCGGCCCGAATGTCACCTCGGAGGCCACCGTTTCCAGCACGTGGCGCCCGTGCGCGGCCAGCGCCACCACGGTGATCACCCGGTGCGTGCGGCCGGCCAGCGAGGCCAGCATCGCCGCGGCATCGGCCGCATCGACGGGTTTGCCGTAGACCCGGTCGCCCAGCACCACCTCGGTATCGGAGCCGAGCACGACCGCCTCGGGGTCGTCAGCCACCAACGCCAGCCCGGCCTGTGCCTTGTCCAATGCCACCCGGCACACGTAGGCTTCAGCGGGTTCGCCTGTGGCACGCACCTCCGGCACGTCCGTATCCAGGGCACGGAAGGGCACGCCAAGGCGGGTCAGGAGTTCATTTCGACGGGGGGAGCGGGAGGCAAGATAAAGCATCGCGGAAGCATAACCCGCGCCAGCTACCTGAATGATCCGCTGCGCTGTGAATGTGACAGCAACCCCGTGCCGGCTCACCACACGTTCATCGCTCTGAACTCCACACTTCAACGATCCAATCCAAGGAGGATCTCCATGCGCCGCCGTCATCCCTTTGCCCCGCTGCTGCTGTCCCTGTCACTTGCCCTGGGAGCCACGATGTCCGCCCACGCCCAAACCGTCCCCACCGTCGTCGCCAGCGATGCCACCTTGCTGAACATCTCCGCCCAGGCCGAAGCGCGCCGCGTGCCGGACATCGCCACCTTGTCGGCCGGCGTGGTCACCCAGGCCGTGGACGGCAACACCGCCATGCGCGAGAACGCCGTGCAGATGGACAAGGTGATGGCGGCGATCAAGGCCGCCGGCATCGCCGAACGTGACATCCAGACCAGCGGCATCAACCTCAGCCCGCAGTACCGCTACGCCGAAAACGAGCCGCCGAAGATCACCGGCTACCAGGCCAACAACACCGTCAGCCTGAAGATCCGCGACATCACCAAGCTGGGCAAGGTACTGGACAGCCTCGCCGCCCAGGGCGCCAACCAGATCAACGGCCCCAGCTTCGAGATCGACCAGCCCGAGCCGGTCTATGACGAAGCCCGCCTGGCCGCGCTGAAGAAGGCCCAGGCCCGCGCCGAGACCTATGCCAAATCGCTGGGCCTGCGCGTGCGCCGCATCGTCAGCATCTCCGAAGGCAACCAGGGCGGCTTCCGCCCCATGCCGATGATGGCCATGGCTGCCGGCCGTTCGGCCAAGGCGGAAATGGACACCGCCGTGTCCCCCGGTGAAACCACCGTCTCGGTCAACCTGGACGTGGTGTTCGAACTGGGCCGCTGATTCAAGCGCTCCATGTGAGACGACAACGGCGCCCAAGGGCGCCGTTGTCGTTTGCGGAGTTGCATTGGGTGCGCAATGCCCTCTTCGTTGCACAAAAAGGAGGAAACAAAGCGCCGCAATGACGCTGGCGGCCATGCATGGCCGGCTCCCTCCCTTTCGCATGGCGAAGGGGAGGGCTGGGGACGGGTGCCTTTGCCGTTGCCTTTAGTTCTGGCTTCAAACACCGGCGCCCCCAAACCCGCAAAACTGTCCAGCAGTTAACCCATCTCCCGCACCCCACTTGCCGGCAGCCCGATTCACTGGCGCACTGGACTCACGCAGGCCGGAACCTGCAACCCCGTCCTGTGTCATCGCGCGTTGTCTTCTGTCACACGCCCACGCATGGAGGTCGAACATGGTCCGCACGCAACCCCGTACCCCGTCGCTGCATTTCGCGCCATCCCGCATCTTCGCCTACAGCACGGCCATCGCCCTGCACGCCCTGGCACTGGGGATGCTGCTGATACCACTGGCCCAGGCCCCCATCCGCAACGCCACCGAGCGCGAATCCCGTTGGCAGGTGCCGGACGTCAAGCCGATTGCACCGACACCGCCCCGCCCGGATCCCATCCCTATGACCCGCGCGCCGGCACCACCGCGCAAACCCGCCCTGCCCGCGCCGGGCGACAACGCCCCCATGCCGATCTTCGCCACCGAAGCGGTAATCACCGCGCCGGTTGATGTGGCCCCCACCGAAACCCTCGCACCCGCCGTCGATTCAACAATCGCCCCGTCATCGCCGCTGGAAGGCGTGCAGCTGCGTTACCAGCACGCACCGGCGCCAGTCTACCCACGCGACGCGCTGATCGCTGGCGCACAGGGCACCGTGACCCTGCGCGTGCTGGTCGGTGAAGACGGCTCACCACTGGAGGTCAGCATCGAACGCAGCAGCGGCAACCGCAGCCTGGACACCGCCGCCCGCAACCAGGTGCTGCGCCGCTGGAAGTTCCACCCCGCCGTCGATGGCGGCCGGCCGGTGCAGGCTTACGGCTTGATTCCGGTGGATTTCAAACTGGGCTGATCCACTGACGCCTGCAGGGAACGCCGGCCTGGCGTTTCCTTGCAGGCCCCCTGGCCGGCTGCATGAACCGCCGGAGCGGGAAACCACGCAGCTCCACACCGCGCACGTCCGCCTGCCCGGCAGGTCACCGCGGCCAAGGACAGATTCCAAGACGCCAGACACAACATGGGCCGCAACGGCATCGCCGGCGGCCCATGTTCATTCATGCCATTGCAGACCGGCGCAAGCCCGTCAACAACTCCTCAGAAGCACTTCGCCACATCCGCCCCGGTGGCCCCACTGGCGCTGCGCTTGCCGGCCTGGTCAATGCTCAATGTGCCGCACTTGTCCCTGCTAGCCTGCGATCCCTCTGGTATTGCGACGATCGTGAAGCTCGTTGCCTTGGCCGCAGCGTCGAGCTTCACATCGTAGTGGCCGCTCAATTCAGTGTCGCAGGCGGTGTTGTCCGGCGGAACCCCTTTCTCGTAGCTGAGCTTGCCCGCGTAGTAGCGCTCCATGAACTGCGCTTTCTCCAGCATGCAACCTGCTGCTGCCACCCGCCGGCCCTTGACGATGTGGTCGATATAGCTCGGATAGGCAATGCCCGCCAGGATGCCGATGATCGCAACGACGATCATCAGCTCGATCAGGGTGAAGCCCTTTTCATTCGACATGTTCGGTCCCTTCCTTACTGCGCTATGAGTTCACGCCAGCTGATACGGCTGGGCATCCCGCCATTGGGCGGCGGCACCTTGAAGCTCTGGGGGGTATCGCCGTCACCCCGGCCAATGGTTGCAAGGCCTGTGGTCAGGTTGCCATCGGTGGGCATGCCTCCCTCCACTTTCTTCGAACCGACCACGCCGTGATCCCCCTTGCCATCGGGCAGCGCGCTGGAGTCGGCAAAATAACTGCCGGACTTGGGCGCGGTGCCGGTGAACAGGTTGATCGTATTGAAGTAACCACTGCCGGTGGCGCCAGAGCAGTCCGCCCCATCGGCAGGAATTACCGAGGTCAGGAACATGCCCGTCCCCGAAATGGTCGGCGAACCGATCACGCGCTCCGGCGTTGGCAGGTCCACATACCAGCCCTTCTTGTCGGCCGGCAATGCCGAGTATTTCTCAAACCCGCGCGCGTCATTGTTGTCCTCGTCCTTGCCCCAGTAGGGGATCGTGCGCGCCTGCAGCTCGGTCCGGCCATTGACGGTGGTATTGGTGTCAATGATCCCGTACAGGCTCTGGGTCTGCGCCGTGACGCCCTTGCCCGGCACATCGGTGTTGGAGATGAAACGGCCGGTGCCGAAGCCCACCATCACCGTGCCGGAACTATTGCGTCCAACGCCCAGCCCGCCGGTGATGGGTTGCGCATTGCCCGCCGAGTCCTTGGCCTGGAACAGGCGAACCGCCGCCTTGGGCGCAGTGCCGGTGAAGTCCCAGCGCCAGACGTTGCCCTTGAGGTCACCGCCGTAGACCACGTCGACCTTGCCATCCTGGTTCAGGTCGGCCATGCCCAGCGACATCAGGCCATTGCCACTGCCCGGGTCCGCAATCAGCTTGTAGGTCTTGCTGATCCCACCGTTGGCATCCAGCTCGTAGGCAAAGAGCGTGGCCGTACCGTTCGGGCTGTCGATGCCATTGGGGACAAACGCATAGGCCTTGCCGTTGTTGCCCGCGCGGATGCGTACCGCACCCAGCACATACCCCATGTCCTTCTCGGTCGTGCTGTCCTGGGTGGTGTTGTCCCAGAGCACGTTGGCCGCCTTCATGGAACCGGGCTGCGTCACGTCCAGCGCATAAACACCGCGCCCGCCCCGGCCCAACGCTCCGACAAGAATATTCTTGCCATTGCCCTGGCTGACCTGGTTGATCACGTCGATATTGCCGTCGACAAAATAGCGGTGTTCGTATTCGGGGGAGCTCAGCTTGGCAAGCTCAGCAAAGTCGAGACCGCCAGGCACATAGGAGAACAGCACCTTCCCGGTTTCAGAGTCGATGCCATGCATCATGCCGTCGTTGGCACCCACGTATACCGTCTTGGTATCTGCGATATAGGCCGGTGCGGAATCCACGATGTCACCAAAGGGATAGGCCCGCTTGCGCAACGTGCCATTCGCCTGATCGGCTTCCTTGCTGCGGTCCCCGCGCAGGTAATCGATGTTGTCTCCCACCGATACCGTATGCACGTCCGAGGTGATGCCAAACACACCGGCTGATGCCAGCGCGCTGCGGTCAAAGGACTGCGCGAACCCACCAAAACTGGTCAGCACGGGGCGCGAGGTAAAGCGTGTGCCGGCATTCACGCCGCCAGCTTCGAAGGTCTTGGACATGGCCCACTTGGGCTCTTTCGCCACGCCTGTCATCGCATCATTGAAGGGGCTGGCCTTCAACTCACCCAGCCAGCTCACCGAGGTATAGCTTGCACTGAAAGTAAGCGTTTCCGAGTCGGTCTTGGTCGAGCTGGAAGCGATGTTGGAGCCTGACGCGGTGCGCCCGTCGATGGTTCTCAGGGCTTCGGTCAATGCCGAAGCAAACTTGTCCGTATCCGAGGCCACCACGAAACTGCCGCGGCCGTTGACCGAGGCATGCCAAAGGTCATCGATACGGGTTGCGTTCTCGCTCGCATTGGGATTGGGCCAGGTCCGCGGCTCCTGCCCCTTGATCGGGGTCAGGGTACCCTTCAGGCCAATGGAGATACCGAAGGTGGTCATATGTTGCCAGTCGGCCGAATCGGCGGAGCTGGTACGAACGTTGTTGACCAGGTCGGTGCGCAGATCGTTCTGCCAATAGTAGTAAGCAACGTCGGCCAGCGTCGTGCTGTAGCCATCCTGGGTAGCGCTGTCCTGGTAGGGATAGCCCGCCTTGTAGTCCACGTTGCCGTCGCCGTCGCCCGCCGCTTTTCCGTTTGAATACTTTTTGATCTGGCTGGCCTCGAAGCCATCGCTCTTGCTGTTCCAGAAACCGTCCGTGGTCAACAACGCGTAGTTCTGGCGGCAGCTGAGCATGTTGCCGCTGCCATCCTTGTAGGGGTCGGAAGTACCAAAATACCTGCCTGCACGCTGCAATGCGCCGTGCAGCGGCGTACCGCCGTTGGCACCGGCAGATTGCAGGCGGCTGTAGAAGGTCTCGCGGTTGCTGCCGGTGAACAGCCCTTCTTCCGTATTCCACTGGATCGGAAAACTCGGCGTGCTACCGGAGAGGGACTGTTTCCCGCCACGGTTCCAGATGGTGTCGAACCCCACGCGATAGTTCTTGCCCAGGCGCCCGAATGCCTCCGATGCACCGGCCTTGGCCATCTTGTTGCGGGTGCGATGGTATTGGTACCAGTTCGCGAAATTCTGAAGCTCTTCCTTTTGGCCACGGCCCGTGGGAGTAGCGTCCTCCCACTCGTAATCAGCCTTGGCTTCATAGCTGATGTTGGAAACGTTGTTGGTTGAACCCCACCAACCCTGAGGGGCATTGATGCGGAAGCTGATGGTTGAATTGGGCGAATTCACCTTCACCGATTCACTGTTGTTGCTGTTGGTGCTGGTTCTGTCTTCCCAGGTCGATGAGCAGCTGCCGTTCGCATAGACATACAGATCGCCGTTGCCCTTGCCGCCGGACGTCGTCACCGTCACCGACTCGGCCGCTCCCAGGTCAACCCGGAAGCACTGCGACCAACTGCCGCTGCTGATGGACGCAACCGTCCCCTGGCTCAACACCCGGGTTGACCGTGCCTGGCGCTGAACCACGCCACCGTCAACACTGTTGGACGAGCTGGAGCGTGCAATGCGGTACTTCACATAATTGGACGAATTCGTGCCGGGATCTGAAACCCCGGCTTTCGGGACATAGAAATAGGATTCCGAGGAATCCCGCAGATCCCGGCTGCCGTCCAGGCTCGTGGTGCTGCTGGACGCCGCTGTGAAATCCGCATTGCCCAGACGGTCATTCAGATCCGTGCTGGCCGTGCGCCAGGGCCTGTAGTCCCGCTCCGGGTTGTAGTAAAGCGTGTTGTTGACGTACGAACGCCTGGCGGGATTGTCCGAGAGGCTGTCGTAATTGTCCGGCATGCTCAACCATGCCATCGACCCCGAATCGTCGAGGATCAGCATCACGTTTGGCGGAATTGCGTTGCTGCCCGTCAACAACGGGTACTGCGGGAAGGAAGTGGTCGCCGCCTGCGCCGACGCCATGGAAACCAGCATGGTCGCAATCGCGATCTGCAGGCGCGAAGTGAGGGGCGTTCCCCGGAAAGAAGTTCTATTCATGTCTTGCCCCGGCTCAACGGCGGTACAGCGATTGGACGACCACTTCCACCCCGTTGGGGGTCATGGCCTGCGAGGTGATTCGGAAAACACTCTGCTCGGTGGTTTCCGGTGGCGGCTTGGACATGTCAATGCCTTCGCCTGCGCCACCGCCATTGACCGTCGCACCAAAATCCTCAATCACGAAACGTGGGGTGATCGCACCGTCACCCGAACCCACGGTCTTGCCTACCCTGAAAGCACCCTTCGACCAGAAGTCGGCCGCTGCCCACGGTGGGTCGACGTTCGGCTTCGGCATGGCGCACAGACCATCGGCACAACCGGACGGTGGGAAAGAAGGCGCACCGTCACGCGCGATGATTTCGGCCTGGCGCAGGCCCGCTTCGGCTGCCTGGAACGCCTTGCCGCGTGCGATGGTGTTGGCAGCCATACGCTCCTGCATGATGGCGCCCCGCATTGATGCCAGCCCCAGCAGGGTAATGACGATGAGCAGCATCAGGACAACCACCAACGCCGCACCTGACTCTTGTGGACGCGCGCTACGCTGCAGCTTCATAGGATGTTCCCCTGGTGGTTCCTGAGCACGATGACGTCCTCCACCGAACGGGTCAGCGTGTTGCCCTCGGTGTCTTCCACGTCGCCACGGGCCATGCTGCCCTGCACTGCCTCAAAGGTCATGGCAAGGTGCACCGCCGTCACCAGGCCCCACGTATTGCCTGCATCGACCGCACCGGCATCCACGTAACTGGCCGCTTCGCCCACTTTGTAAGTGATGCTCAACCCCGTGACGCCCTCGGCGATCTCGTCCCTGCCTCCCGGCGACGTGCGGTACAGCGAACTGCCACCACGGCCGTTGCCCTCCACGTTCCAGCGCACCGCCGCAGGCTGCACCACAAACGCCGGTGAACGCCCTGCACCCGGCTGGCACTTGGACGCCTCCAGGGCCGTGGGCGGCACGGTTGGATCCCCCCAGAAACAATACGCAGGCCCGGCGAGCGGCTCACTGCACTTGCTCGCATCGGGTTCACGCGTCATGCCCTCGCCACAGTTGGCGCTGACGTCATGCGATATCTCGTTGCCGGAAATTCCCGTCACCGAAAAGACAATGGCTGCATCGTTGTTGCATGCAATCAGGTCCTGCCCCGCCACCAGGCCAACTGCGGAATTGAGCTCAAGCGGATCCCCGGGAGCCTTGTGCTGGACGATCTGCCGCTGCATGTCATTGGCCCGGTAAACGGTGATGGCATCGGTGTCACCGTTTTCGCCGTGGATACCCCCGTTGAAACGCGCCCAGTAGGCAGCGCCGGATGCGCCCGAGCGCAGGCTGACCGGGTGATCGCTGAAGCGGGTGCACGGATTGCCACCGGCCTCGCGGATGTCACGTGCCAGCAGTTCAAATGCGGCGCGTTGATTTTCCTGGATGCGGTTTATCGCCTCGGTGTTGCCATACACGCGGCGATTGGACAGGAAAATACTTCCCGCTGCGGCAACAACCAGCAGCCCAAGCAGCAATGCCACCATCAGTTCGATCAGGGTGAAACCCTGCTGGCGAGCGCCTGATTTCATCTTCATAGCTGACTGGTCTCCTCGACCTGACCACCGACATCATTGCCGCCGGTACCACGCTCGTCATTCCACTTCACACCTACGGTGCAGGTCATCGAATCGGCATTGCAGCGCACCAGCCCCTGGGCATCGGGCGCTACGGTTGCCTTCAGGCCCCACAGCCAGCCCTCCATGGTGCCGGCCTGTGCGCCGTCTTCACCATCGGTGTAGATATTGGTGTTGTAGGTGCCCAGGTTGTCGCGGTCCGCGCGGATGATGTCCATCATCGAATACACCTGTATGGCGGCCTGCGTGCGGCTCGCCGAGCTTCCCGTGTTCTTCAGCGTGATCGCCTGCAACGCCGCGATACCAAGCAGGCCAATGGCCAGGATCAGCACCGCCACCATCACTTCGATCATGCCCACGCCCTGCTGCCTGCGGCGGGCTGTCTGTTTCATTTCCATCAGATGTCTCCCGGAGCACTGCAATCCGTGCCGGCCTCGCGGCGGGCACTGGTGATGCGCCCCACCACTGCGGAAATGTCCACCGCGTTCTGCCCGGTCAGATTGGCCGCGCACAACGAAATGGTGCCGCTGTTTCGTGCCCCCACCTGGACGAAGCCCGATGGCGTGAAGGTGATGCGCGTGTTGGCGCCGGTGATGTTGGCGCTGGTCTTCAAGCTGACCCCGGGGTTGGCCGCCACCGAGCGCAGCTGCACGTTGGCGCCATTCTTGGTCGCAAAGACGATCCACTCGTTGCCCGCCGCGCCCGAACAACTGGCGCCGTCGCTGCTGGGGCAGAACGTGGTCGTCGCCCGGCGCGAAACCGCCTCGGTACGCGCCACCTGCAAAGCCGCAATCATCTCGTTGCTGCTGGCCACCAGCCGATTGTGGCTGATCATCCTGCCGAAGCTGGGCGCCGCAATGGCCGCGACAATGCCCAGCACCGCCACCGTCACCATAAGTTCGACCAGCGTAAAGCCCTTGCCCTGGTGCTTCCCCAGCACCCTTACGCCTCGCGTCGGCATGTTCCCGACCATGCGCAAGCTCCCCAGATTGACTAAGCTGACACGCTAAGCCAGCCCCGCCCGCCCGTCACTACCCCGGCCGATGGGCGGCACTTCGCGCAAGACCAATGGCAAGGCGAACTCCGCACATGTTCGAACCGTCCACCCCAACGCCGCTGGATACCCTGTGGAAAGCGCCGGCGATCATCTGGACCATCCTGGCCGGCGAGGGCCTGGCCATCATTCTTGCGCTGGCACCTGAGCATATCGGCAACCGCTGGGTCCTGTTCGGCGCGCTGTCGCTGATGGTGCAATGGATTTCGCTTTCGGCCCTGGGCGCGCTCTACCTGCTGCGCAAGCCACTGTCGCGCCTGCCGCCCACCTGGATCGCCAATATCACCCTGCTGGTTCTGGTGGTCTGCAACCTGCTGGTCTGCACCGCAAGCTGGTGGGTACTGAAGAACCTGCTGCCGATCTCGTCGGAAAACTGGCTCCCCACCTTGCTGCGCTTCACCGGGATCATCCTCACCTTCGGCCTGCTGGGCCTGGCCGCCTTCCAGAACCACTGGCGCGCGCGCCAGCTTGCCGTTCGCGCAAAGCAGGCCGAGCTGGAAGCCTTGCAGGCCCGGATCCGCCCCCACTTCCTGTTCAACACCCTCAACACTGGCGCCGCGCGGGTGCACCAGCGCCCGGAAGATGCCGAACGCCTGCTGCTGGACCTGGCCGACCTGTTCCGGGCGGCGCTGGCCGGGCCACAGGAAATTCCACTGGCCGAGGAAATCGCACTCTCCAGGCGTTATCTGGAGATCGAAGCACTGCGCTTCGGCGCACGCATGCGCGTCCATTGGCAATTGCCCGCGCCATTGCCGCAGCTACGCGTTCCCACGCTGTCAATCCAGCCGCTGGTCGAGAACGCAATCCACCACGGCATTGAGCCGTCCGCCGACGGCGGCGACATCCACGTCTCAGTAGTGCAGAACCGGCAGCAGATCGTCATCACGGTCGAGAACGACCTGCCTGCCGCGGGCACCCGTCCAATGCGTGCAAGCCACAAGGTCGGGCTGGAATCGACCAAAGCCCGCATCCAGGCCATGACCAGCGGCGAAGGCGACGTCACCACCGGCATCGAGAACGGACGCTACATCGCCACGATCACCCTGCCCGCCTGAAGCCTGCCGGCCATGCCGGGGCTGCGAAAACCGGCCGGCATGCGCACCGTTGGCCGGAAGGGAGCCCCGGCATCGCCGGACGAACCCGGCAGCGTGCCGTTGCGGCGACAATCTGATCACTTCGCGATGCGCACCACCGCCGCACCCGCATATCCCCCCCCCCTTCGCATTGCACGAAGGGGGATGCCAAACCGACTCACATCCGCAAGATCACGCCACCACTTTGTAGCAGGGGTGGTACTCGCCGGAAATCTTCATGCGGCGCTGCTCGACGAAGGCGCGCAGCAGCGCGTCCAACGCCTGCATCATCTCGGTGTCGCCATGGATCTTGAACGGGCCGAACTCCTCGATGCGGCGCATGCTCTCTTCCTTGACGTTACCGGCAACAATGCCGGAGAACGCACGACGCAGGTCGGCCGCCAGGTCCGGCGCCGGGCGCCCCCTGTGCAGATTCAGCCCCGCCATCGCCTCGTGCGTGGGTACGAACGGCTGCTGGTATTCCAACGGAATCTCCACCTGCCAGTTGTAGAAGAACGAGTCACGATGCGCCAGGCGGAACTCACGCACACGCTTGATCCCCTGCGCCATCTTGCGCGCCACGGCTACCGGATCACCGACGATGATCTCGTAGCGCTCGGCTGCCTGGTCACCCAGGGTCAAGCGGATGAAGCGGTCAATCTGCTCGAAGTACGGCGCTGCGATGGCCGGGCCACTGAGGATCAGCGGGAACGGCAGATCCTTGTTTTCCTCGCGCAGCAGGATGCCGAGCAGGTACAGGATTTCCTCAGCCGTACCAACACCGCCCGGGAACACGATGATGCCGTGACCGAGGCGGACAAACGCCTCCAGGCGCTTTTCGATGTCCGGCATGATCACCAGGTGGTTGACGATCGGGTTGGGCGACTCGGCGGCGATGATGCCCGGCTCGGTGATGCCGATATAGCGCGTGTTGTGCTTGCGCTGCTTGGCATGGGCGATGGTGGCGCCCTTCATCGGTCCCTTCATCGCACCCGGGCCACAGCCGGTGCAGATATCCAGGCCGCGCAGCCCCAGCTCGTAACCCACCTGCTTGGTGTACAGGTACTCATCACGCGAGATCGAATGGCCGCCCCAGCACACCACCAGGTTCGGCTCGCTCGGCTGCAGGATGCGCGCATTGCGCAGCACGCCAAATACCGCATTGGTGATGCCGTCGGAAGTCTCCAGGTCCGAAGCGTATTCCGGCCCCAGTTCGATGGCCATGTAGGCCAGGTCGCGCACCACCGAGAACAACAGCTCGGCGATACCGCGGATGATTTCGCCATCGACGAACGCCGCCGCCGGCGCGTTGCTCAGGTCAATGCGGACACCCCGGTCCTGCTGGGTCACCTGCACGTCGAAATCCGGGTATAGATCGCGCGCGGCCCGCGGGTCATCCGAAGCGCTGCCGCTGGTCAACACCGCCAGCGCACAGCGGCGCAGCAGTTCGTGCATGCCGCCACCGGAGGCGTCACGCAGGCGCGCCACTTCCGTCCGCGAAAGTACGTCCAGCCCGCCACGCGGGTAGATACGTGCATCCTGCACCGGCAGCGCCCTCGCTGCCCCTTCATTCTTGGTCATTTCCACTTCCACTCCTTCTCATTGGCGATCGACTTTAGCGCTGCCCCCATGAAAAGGAAAACGGCCGGGTCGCCCCGGCCGTTTTCGGTTTACATCCGATCAATCAAACGATCAGAACTTGTACTTCAGGCTCAGCATCATCGACCAGCGCGACACAGCCGTGTTGCCCTTGTCGTTGTTGTTTTCCTGGATCTGCTCGTTGTCCGTAGAGCCGGTGAAGTTGTAGATGTACTTGCCGGTGGCCGGATCAATACCCGCGTAGTTGGCGATACGACGCGTGGAGTAGAAGCCGTAGTCATCAATCAGGCCCCACTTCTTGTTGAGCAGGTTGCCGACGTTCATGATATCCAGTGCCACTTCGGTCTTGTGGCCCTTGAAGAAGCCCGGCAATTCCTGGCTGATGCGCACGTCGAACGTATTGACCCACTTGGCACGGTGCGAGTTGGCCGGAACGACCTGACCCTTGTAGCCAGCCAGCTCACCGTTGTTGTCCAGCCAGTCGAAGAAGTCCTTCTCCATCGCCGCACCACCCGTCCACAGCACGTCGCCATAACCAGCCGGCACGTAGAACAGGTCATTGGTATTGGCGCCGTCGCCATTGACGTCGTTGTAGAAGATGTAGCTGTACGGACGGCCCGAACGGCCTTCGTAGAACAGGCCCACGCGGGTGGAGTAGTCACCGAAGAAGGCGTGCTTCCATTCCACCGTGCCGGTCACACGGTCCTTGATCGCATAGCGCGAGTCGTAGGCAATGTTGTCGTTGGAATTGAAGTTCAGCGTGTTGTTCCAGTTCGAGGTGTTCTGCGAACTGGTCAGCGAGCTGACTTCCTTGGCCTTGGTGTAGGTGTAGCCCAGCGACCAACCCCAGTTGTCGCTCATCGGCTTGCTCAGCGCGAAGGTGGCCTGCATGCTGCTGCCCTTGTCGGTATTGCGCAGCAGCATCACATCGCCGATATCGCTCGGGCGGTTGCCCTTCACGTCCGGGCACATGCCTGCAGCCGTCTGTGCCGGGGTGCAGTTCTTGCCATTGATCTTGCCCGCTTCAATACCGAAGTTGCCAGCATTGGCCGGGTTGCGACCTGCCTCATTCCAGTAGTTGTCACGGCCGTCCATGGTGCCCGTGAAGGTCGGGTCCATCAGGTCCAGGCGCTCGAAATACAGGGCATCGTTGACCTTGGTGTACAGCAACTCGGCAGAAGCCACGATGCCATACCACGGCAATTCATGATCAAAGGCCAGGTTGGTCTTCCACACCGACGGCAACTTGGTGCCCGGCGCAATGATGTCAACGTTGGCACGCGCAGCGCCTGGGGTCAGGCCAGCGGTGGACGGCGGAACGGTCGGATCGAACGCTGGGGCATCACCACCCTTCAGGTCGTATTCGACGTAGTTCAGGCCGGTGTTCTGGTAGGCACCTGCCAACCAGACGTTCGGAGCAGCGCCGCCAAACAGGCCGATACCACCACGCAGCTGGGTCGGACGCTCGCTGTCGAAGGTGTAGTTGAAGCCAACGCGCGGCTGCACCAGCTTGTCGTCAACCAACTCGGTGTTGTTGTAGCCGTACAGTTCCTGGATACGCGGGTTGTACAGGCGCTGATCGCTGAAGTCCGGCAGGTCCACGCGGACACCGAACATCAGGCTCAGGTTGTAGTTGATCGCCCAGGTGTCCTGCACGAACAGGCCGGTGTTCTTCAGCGTGAACGCAGCCGGGATATCGGCACGGCTACCACCCTCGCGCGGAGCGCGCAGCTGGTAGCGGCTCGGGGTGCCGGCAAGGAACGAGTTCAAGTCGGAGAACTCATACACGCCGTTCAAATTGCGGCCGTAGAAGTTCATCAGGTCGTTGTCGGAGTAATCAAAGCCGAACTTGACAGTGTGATCACCCACGTACCAGGTGGCGGCACCGAAGGCGCTCAGTTCCTTGCTCTCGACCAGGTTCACGTGCGTGTTCTGCTCGGTGCCCAGCAGCAGCGCATCATTCTTCGTGCCGAAACCGTTGATGCGGATCGACGGCAAGTCGACCAGCGCTTCACGATTGGCGCTGTAGTCCTTGTGCGACACCTTGAACTCGGTGGAGAAGTTCTCGCTCCAGTCGGAGAACAGCTCACCCATCCAGGTTTCATAGGTCTTGGGCTGACCGTACCAGTAGTTGCTCAACGAGACAGTGCTGTTGCCCAGGCCCGGGAAACGCATCACGTTCTGTTCCATCTTGTTGTAGCGCAGGGCTGCACGATGGTTTTCGTTGATGTTCCAGTCCAACTTGACCGCGTACTCTTCGATCTCGGTCTTGTTGTCCGGCGCAGACAGGCCGCCCACGTCATAGCCCTTGGCCGACATGAAGTCCTGAACGCGCGCGATGTCGGCATCGGTGATTGTGCCCTTGCCGTACGGACCGTCGCTCAGTGCAACGCCCGGTGCAGAACGCTCGTACTTTTCGTAGTTGGCGAAGAAGAACAGCTTGTCCTTGACGATCGGGCCGCCGAAGGTCATGCCGTAGGTCTTCTCGTCCTCGAAGCCGTTGAAGTCGCCCTTGTCGCCTTCCAGACGGGTGCGAACCATGTCCTTGTCGCGGTACGAGCCATAGACGGTGCCATGGAACTCATTGGTACCCGACTTGGTCACGGCGTTGATCACCGCGCCGGTACCACCGTAGATGGTGGTGTCGTAGTTGGCCAGGTCGATGTTGATTTCCTGGATGGCGTCCATGGACACCGGCTGACGCTCGGTCGGCAGGTTGTTCGACTCCAGGCCGAACGGGTCGCCAGCGCCGATGCCGTCGATGCGGATGGCGTTGAAACGGGTGTTCTGGCCACCGGCAGAAATCGCACCGTCAGCCTTGCTGACCTGCGAGATGCGCGGATCCAGACGGATGTAGTCCTGGATGTTGCGGTTGGCCGACGGCAGCGCTTCCAGCGTTTCGCGGGTCACGTTGGTGCCGGTGCCCATCTTGTTGGCGCTGAAGATTTCCGAACCACCACCAACAGCCAGGACCTGCACGGCCTCCAGGTTGGTCGCGGCCAGGTCGCCAGCCAGCGAGGCATTGACCGTGTTGACCTGGTTCAGGTTCAGGTAGACACCCTCTTCGGTCTTGGTGCCTTCACCGGACTTGTTGATGGTGATGGTGTACGGGCCACCGACGCGCAGACCGCGCGCGTTGTAGCGACCCGAAGCATCGGTGGTCGCACGGCTGACCGTGCCCGACTCGACGTGGGTGATGGTGACTTCGGCGCCGGCAACCGGCTGACCGCCGTTGTTGATGACCTGGCCGCCGACGCCAGCAGAGGTGCTCTGAGCAAAGGCAGGCGCAGCCGTAAGGGCGACAACCAGGCCAAGAGCAAGCTTGGACATCCTGATGCGTGGGTGATTCATGGGTGGGTAGCCTCGAAACGAGTTGGCGATTGAAAAAAACGCGATCCATCAGCCCCGGGGTCAACCGGGCGCCTGATCGGCTTGAATCTGGGGGTCCCTTCCGAAGCGGTTGCAGCCGCAACGGTTAAGATAAGGTTAACACGGTAATGACTGTTTATGACTGGAATAAGACAGTCATGCGGCATCGCAACAAGACAAGACGCGTCAAATCAATCGGTTAACGTATCGATGCGAGGTAGGTAGCGACGCCATCCAGCAGCATCTGCACGGAAATAGCGACAAGCAACATGCCCATCAGCCGCTCCAGCGCAATCAGCGCACGCGAGCCCAGCAGCCGGTAAAGCAAAGGCGCCGACATCAGGATGGCCGCCGTGGCTCCCCAGGCCAGCAGCAACGCCAAGCTCCAGTCCCCCAGCCGATGCGGCTCGTTGCTGCCCATCAGCATGACCGCTGCCATGCCCGAGGGGCCTGCCACCAGCGGGATGGCCATCGGCACGATGAAGGGTTCACCGTCCGGCACCGCGCCCATCAGGCCTTCGGGGCGGGGAAAGATCATGCGGATGCCGATCAGGAACAGGACGATGCCGCCGGCAATGGCTACCGACTCCTGCCGCAGATGCATCAACTCCAGCGCGTAGCGGCCCACCCACAGAAAGGCCATCAACACGAACAGGGCGATCAGCAGCTCCCGGACCAGCACCACCCGTTGCCGCCGGGGTGTCAACGGCTTGAGCAGGCTCAGGAATACCGGGATGTTGCCCAGCGGATCCAGGATCAGGAACAGCATCAAGGCTGCCGACAGGACGGTCACGCCGGCAGTTCCAGCACCTTCCCGCGCCAGGGCGCCCCGTCGACCGCCAGCAATTGCACACAAGCCTGGGCGTAGTTCACCGGGTCGACTGCCGCGGTGTCCTCTTCATGGGTGAATGCACGCGCGCGCAACCCGGTACGCATCGGCCCAGGCTGAATGCCGCTGACCCGGACCGGGCCATTGGCAAGCTCGTGATGCAGGGTGTCCAGCAGCCCACGCAGCCCGTATTGGGCCACGCCGTAGCCGCCCCAGTAGGCTTGGCCGACCCGTTGCGGGTCGTCCAGCGCAAACACCACGGCCGCGTCGTCGCGCTGCCGCAACAGCGGCAGGCAGGCTTGGGTGAGCCAGGCGCGGGCGGTCAGATTCACATGGATGGCACGCGCGAATGCAGCCGGATCCCCGAGCGCGAACGGGGTAAGCCCCGCAAAGTTGGCCGCGCAATGCAGCAGGCCATCCAACCGCCCCAGCTCCGACTCCAGCCGCTCGGCCAGCGCCGCATAGTCATCCGGACCGGCCCCTTCCAGATCCAGCGGATACAACAAGGGCTCCGGTCCGAGCCGGGCGGCGCTGTCGTAAACCCGGTTGAGCTTGGCGACCTTGCGCCCCAGCAGGACCACCGTGGCCCCGGCGGCCGCGCAGGCAGCGACCGCCGCCGCCCCCAGCCCGCCAGCTGCACCTGCCACCAAAACGACTCTGCCACCCAGCTCCGGCATCCCGGCACTTCGTGGCTGCGCACTCACGCTTGCCCGGCCTCGGCGACGATGCGCTTGAGCTCACCGGACTCCAACAGCTCCAGAATGATGTCGCAGCCGCCAATCAACTCCCCATGCATGTAGAACTGGGGAAACGACGGCAGGTTCGAGAAACGCGGCAGATTGGCGCGCACCTCGGGGAATTCCAGCACATTGACCGTACGCAGGTTGATTGCACCGGCGGCCAACAGGGCCTGCACCGCGCGGCTGGAATAACCGCACATCGGGTACTGCGGCGTACCCTTCATGAAAAGCACGAGGGGATGCTGCTCCACCTCCGCCTGGATTTGCTCCATCACCGGCATTCAAATTCTCCCTGCTGCTGCGAAAGAACGGCCTGTCCTGGTCGGATAGACTTTCCGTGGCCGCCAATTGTAAGCCGAGCCAGCCCACTCCCGGCGCCCTCCCCTCGAAAAGAATGCACCATGCCCGTAGAACTGCCCGAACTGCCCTACTCCCGCACCGCGCTGCAACCGCACATTTCGGCCGAAACGCTGGACCTCCACCACGGCCGCCATCATCGCGCCTACGTCGATGCGGTCAATGCACGCATTGCCGGCACGGAGATGGAAGACATGCCGCTGGAGGACATCGTCCGCAACAGCCAAGGCAGTTTGTTTGAAGCTGCCGCACAGGCATGGAACCACGCCTTCTTCTGGCAGTGCCTGCACCCGCGCGCCGGGGGCGACCCGCATGGCGCGCTGGCCGAACGCATCAACCAGCAGTTTGGCGACGTGCAGAAGCTCCGCGATGAATTCAACCGCGCGGCGCTGTCGGTGTTCGGCTCGGGTTGGGCCTGGCTGGTGCAGCACCCGGACGGCAAGCTGGCCATCACCACCACCCGCAATGCCAATACGCCATTGACCAGCGACAGCACGCCGCTGCTGGTCTGCGATGTGTGGGAGCACGCGTATTACACCGACTACCAGAATGACCGCGCCCGCTATCTGCAGGCGTTCTGGAAACTGGTCAACTGGGATTTCGCCAGCGCGCAGTTGCGCTGAGCGCCCCCATGCCGAGCCACACTCGGCATGAGCCTTGTCGCGCACGCCCGGCCCCGCTCAGTCATGCGCGGCCACCGCGTCCAGCACGCGCGCGGAGTACACCATCGCCGCTCCGGCATTCAGTGCGACCGCAACGCCGAGCGCCTCCGCGATTTCTTCGCGGCTGGCGCCCTGTTTCAGCGCTGCATCGACGTGCGTGGTGATGCAGCCATCGCAGCGCGTGGTCACTGCCACGGCCAGCGCAATCAACTCACGGGTCTTGCCGTCCAAATGTGCGGTCTGCGCGCCGGCGCCACTGAGCGTGAGATAGCCCTTGAGCGTATCGGGCGACAACTTCCCCAACTCGCCAATGCGGCCTTTCAGTTCACGGCGGTATTCATTCCAGTCCAACATGGCGCGTCTCCGGTTGAAGTGCCGGAGACGTTACGCCCGAGAACCTTATGGTGATGTAACGACTGCGCCTCAGCGGCGCAGCGTTTCCAGCACCGGCGCCACCTGCGCCGGAACCCCAAGCGCTGCACCCACGCGCTCCAGCGCATCGGCCAACGCCGACGCCGAGTCTTCACGCACATTGGCATGGCCAACCTTGCGACCTTCGCGTGGCTGCTTGCCGTAGTCATGCCAATGACCGCCCGGCTCCGCCAGCACCGGGCCGGCCTCGGGCATCTGCCCGATCCAGTTCAGCATGCAGGCATGGCCCAGCACCCGCGTGTCACCCAGCGGCAAGCCAAGCACCGCCCGCAGGTGATTTTCAAACTGCGAGGTTTCGGCGCCATCACTGGTCCAATGGCCGGAGTTGTGCACGCGCGGCGCCATCTCGTTGGCCAGCAGCTCGTCACCACGGCAGAACAATTCGAGCGCGAACACGCCAACGTAATCCAGGCGCTCGGCCACGCGGCGTGCGTAGTCGATGGCCGTCTGCTGCTGTGCCGATGAAGCCGTTGCCGGGGCCAGACTGGCCGACAACACGCCGTCCACGTGCCAGTTGCCGGTCAGCGGCCAAGCGCGGAATTCACCATCGCGGCCGCGCACGGCAACGACACTGATTTCGCGGTCGAACGCCACAAAACCTTCCAGGATCAGGCCGGTCTTTTCGACCTGCGCCCCCAAGCCCTGCCAAGCCGCGTCGATATCGGCGGTGCTGCGGATGCGGAACTGGCCCTTGCCGTCATAGCCAAGGCGCCGTGTCTTGAGAATGCATGGTGTGCCGAACTCAGCCACCTTGGCAGCCAGTTCCTCGCGGCTGCGGATATCGGCAAACGGCGGCAGCGCAATTCCCAGCTCCTGGAACAGGGTTTTCTCGCTCAGGCGATCCTGCGCCACAGCCAATGCGGCCGGGTTCGGGAACACCGGCTTGCGCTCGGCCAACCAACGCGCGCTGGCTGCCGGTACGTTCTCGAAATCGAAGGTGACCACATCCACCTTGGCCGCAAACGCAGCCAGGGCTTCGGTGTCGTCAAATTCCCCCACCTGCAGCGGTGCAACCTGCCCGGCGCAGGCATCGGCCGCGGGGTCGAACACGACAAAACGCAGGCCCAGCGGGGCGCCGGCCAACACCATCATGCGGGCCAGTTGGCCGCCGCCCAGAATTCCTACGGTGGTCATTGGCGCGGGTCGTCCGCAGCCATCACATCGTCGGTCTGGCGCGTACGGAACGCGTCCAGCGCCTGGCCGATGGCGGGCTGTTCCGGCGCCAGCAGCGCGGCGGCAAACAGCGCGGCATTGGAGGCACCGGCATTGCCGATGGCGAACGTGGCCACCGGAATACCGGCCGGCATCTGCACGATCGACAACAGCGAATCCATGCCGTTCAGCGCCTTGGACTGTACTGGCACACCCAGCACCGGCACCGCGGTCTTGGCGGCCAGCATGCCCGGCAGATGCGCGGCACCACCGGCACCGGCAATGATCGCGCGCAGGCCACGTGGGCCTGCCTGCTCGGCGTAGGTGAACAACACATCCGGCGTACGGTGTGCTGAAACCACCTTCACTTCATAGGGAACACCCAGCGCATCAAGCTTCTGGGCGGCGTGCTGCATGGTTTCCCAATCGGAACGGGAACCCATGACGATGCCGACAAGCGGCACGGAGGGGTTGGGGGTCATTGGCCGTCACCTGCTGCAAAGACGTATTCTAGCCGTCTTCCCCGCCAGACCACGACCTGATGGACCGCAAACTGCTCGACCTGCTTGTTTCCCCGGACACCCGCCAGCCGCTGGCCCAACTGGAAAGCGCCGGCCTGGAAGCCCTGAACCGGGCCATCGCCACCGGCGGCATCAACCGCGCCGACGGCAGCTCCCAGTCCGACGCCCTGCGCGAAGCGCTGGTCACCCGTGACCGCAAACAGGTGTTCCGCGTCGAGGACGGCATCCCGGTGCTGCTGGCCGATGAAGCCATCGACACGGCGCAGATCACCGACTTCCCGGGCAAATAATGCTGCCGCACCCGCCACTTGCTCCGCCGCAGGAGCAGATTGACGCCGATGTCGCCCGCGCCCTGGCCGAGGACATCGGCAGCGGTGATGTCACCGCGGCCCTGCTGCCCGACAGCGCCGACAGCGCCTACCTGCTGTGCAAACAGGATGCAGTGATCGCCGGCCGGCCGTGGTTCGACGCCACCCATCGCGCGCTCGACCCCGACGTGCGAATTCACTGGCAGGTGCTTGAAGGTGACCACGTCAAGGCCGGCACCGTGCTGGCCACCCTGCAGGGCCGCAGCCGCAGCCTGGTCAGCGCCGAGCGCACCTCGTTGAACTTCCTGCAGACGCTGTCCGGCACCGCCACCCTCACCGCGCGCCACGTGGCTGCGGTCGCCGGCACCCGCGCACGCATCCTGGACACCCGCAAAACCCTGCCCGGCCTGCGCCTGGCGCAGAAATACGCGGTGCGCTGCGGCGGCGGCGACAACCACCGCATCGGCCTGTTCGACACGGTAATGCTCAAGGAAAACCACATCCGCGCCGCAGGCTCGCTGAGCGCCGCCGTGCACGCTGCGCGCGCGCAGCAACCGCAGTTGCCGCTGGTGGTGGAAGTGGAAGACCTGCAGCAGCTTGAAGAGGCCCTGGCGGCCGGCTGCGAGCGCATCCTGATCGACGACTTCAGCCCAGCGATGCGTCGCGATGCCGTGCGTATCGCCGCTGGCCGCATTCCGCTGGAGGTGTCGGGCAGCGTTGACCTGGTCGGCCTGCGCGCGATTGCCGAAGACGGCGTGGACTGCATCTCCATCGGCGGCCTGACCAAGCACGTGCAGGCCATCGATCTGTCGCTGAAGCTCGGCCCGCCCCCGGGCTGAGTCTTCAGCGGCCATCGTCGCAGGGCCCCGGCTCACGCCGCCAGCACTCACAACTTCCACACAAGCCCAACTGCAACACTCCCCCTGCATCCCCGCGGAGTCCGACGTGGCGTACCGATATCTGTTGAGTGGCGTTGCCCTGTTCGCCCCGGCCTTTTCCGTCGCCGCCGTCGAGGCCTGCGATATTCCCGCACGCTTCGGTGTGAGTGAGGCCGCCAAGGCCATCGTCCGTACCGCCTGCGACGAGCATCGGCTGTGGTACCGGCCCTTCATCGACCGCGATGGCCGCATCGCCAGCCTCGGCGTGACCGAGGCCGAGACCGAACACCTGGCCGACAATGGCCTGATCGCCTGGCAGCGCGTCGCAGGCTACTGGCGTGAAAGCGGCACGCTATCGGCGATGGGCGCCATCCCCGGCGCCAGCAGTTGCATGCAGCCTGCCGGCAACCGCTATACCGATACCGACTGCCGCGCGTTCCTGATCGACAACCCGTGGTCAGCCGCGTTCATCTCCTGGGTGATGAACCGCGCCAGCGTGCCCGGCTTCAACCGCTCGCCGCGCCATATCGATTACATCCGCGCTGCGTATCAAGGTGGCGGCAACGGCTCGCCGTATCGTTTGGCCGACCCGGGCGCCGAAAAGCCCGCCCCCGGCGACATGCTGTGCTTCCTGCGCAATCGCAGCACCACGCTCAACTACACCGGCCTGATCGAAGCATTGGCCAGCGGCCGTGCCGGCAACTGGAAAACCCATTGCGAGGTGGTGATCGGCGCCAATGTCGGTGGCGACCGCACGCTGTATCTGGTCGGCGGCAACGTCGCCAACACGGTAGCGATGCGCAAGCTCACACTGGACCGTACGGGCATGCTTGAGCTGCCCAAAGCAACCAATGCACAGCCCATGGCATCGGCCATTGAACTGGGCTGCTCGCCGGGCCAGGAAGAAGAGTGCAACCTCAACCGCCAGGACTGGGCAGCCCTGCTGAAACTGACCGTTGTTGCCCCAGCCCCGGCGCCCTCCACCATATTTCAATCAACGGCACCATTGCCTCCGCCGCCCGACGAGCCCATCCCTCCCACGCGCTGACATCCCCCGTTACCGGGCCAGGGTTTGCGACGGGCCAATGTCGCAACATCCGCTGCTTTGGCGGCCGACATCGTTCTACGCGCAGCATCACCGGATGCCCTAAAGTGGCGCCATGCCTACTTTGCTCATTTTGATGATCGTCGGCGCGATTGGTTTCGCGATCTGGGATCGCTCCCGCGCCGCTGCTGACCGCGCCACTGAACTTGGCCGCAATGCCTGCCGCGCCGCTGACGTGCAATGGCTGGATCAGAGCGTGCACGCCACCGGCCTTCGCCTGCGCCGCCTGCCCAATGGCTGGCTCGGCCTGGAGCGCAGTTTCCGCTTCGACTATTCCTACGATGGTGTTGACCGCCATACCGGCCGTCTGGTGCTGCACGGAGGAAAACTGGTCTCCTTTACCGGCCCATCCGCCGCCCAGATCGGCCGCCTCCGCCAGAGCACCGAAGAAGCCGAAGACGTTTGATTTCGGCGTCACCGCAGGAATGGATTCGGCCACAAGGCCAGTCACACCGACGATGCTGCGAAGGCCCGTGATCGGGCACGCCGCAATCGCTGAGCCAACGGCAACACGCAAGCGCCACCCGCTTCACGGTTGAAGCGCCCCGCAGTCGCCGGCCATCCGGCAGGAGCGACTTCAGTCGCGAAACCGGCCATGCCAGCAACGCTGCAAAGACGTGAGATGTCACGTACAGCAACTGGGCATGCGTCGCGGGCGCACAGAACTTCGGCTGCACCGCTGAAGTGGCTCCCGTAGTAGCTCACCATCCCGGCAAGAGTGACTTAAGGCGGGAAACCAGCAATGCAACCGACGCTGCAAAGACCAAAAGCAGGCGCATTGCAGCCACCAACACTGCATGGGCGCATTGCCCCGGCACCGCGGCTTGCACCACTTACCCAAAGAAAACCGCCACCTTTCGGTGGCGGTAGTGAGCAGATTACTTGACCACGCGCAGATGCGGGCGCTTGCCGGCCGGAGGCGGCGGCGGTGCATCGGGGGGCGAGGTATCCGGCGGCAGATCGTCATCGGAGGTCGGCTCGGCACCGGGGATGTCATCTGGCAGCGCCATGCCCTGGCCCGTCTCCCGTGCGTACACCGCCAGCACCGCTTCTATCGGCACATGTACGGGGAAGCTGGTGCCGGAAAAACGCGCGGTAAAGCTCACCGCTTCATTGTCGATATGCAGGCGCATCACCGCCCGCTCGGCAATATTGAGCACGACGCGCTCTTCCTTGATCGCAGTGGACGGCACCTGCACACCCGGCACGCCCGCATCCACCATCAGATGCGGGGTCATGCCGTTGTCGTTGATCCACTCCACCAAGGCCCGCAACAGATACGGGCGATGGCTGCTCATACGGAAAGTTTCTTCAGTCATGCGCCAAGTGTACTTGGCATTGATGCACGAACGCCGCCCCAAGGCGGCGCCCGCCGGCCCCACATACAGCCGGCATCCATGCTGAAAGCGCTGCCGGCTGCGGCTCAACCGACCGCAATACGCCATCAGACAGGCAGTTCCCGCAGCTTCTTCTCCTGCTCGGTCAGGCTGCGGACGAAGCCCGGATGGCGGAAAAGGCGGTTGGCATAGTCGTCAATCGGCTTGCCGTCCTTTGGCAACGGGATGCCCAGCGACTCCAGGCGCCAGATGATGGGCGCAATGGCGCAGTCAGCCAGGCTCATTTCCGGATTGAGGAAGAACTTGCTGGCCTTGAACAGCGGCACCGACTGGGCCACCAGTTCCTTCAAGCGTTTACGGCCGGCCTCGGCCTGTGTCTTGTTGCCCAACTGGATGGCCTGCACCTGCGGCACCCAGTCGTGCTCGATGCGCAGCATCGCCAGACGCAACCGCGCACGCGACAACGGGTCAACCGGCATCAGCGGCGGGTGCGGGTACCGCTCATCAAGGTACTCACTCACCACCGACGCCGCGTACAGCACCAGCTCGCGCTCAACCAGGGTCGGCACCGAGTGATAGGGATTGAGGTCGATCAGATCTTCCGGCGGATTCTGCGCATCAACCGGCACCAGGTCGTAGTTCACGCCCTTGGCCGCCAGCACCAGCCGCACGCGATGGCAGAGCACATCGTCGTTGGCAGAGAACAAAGTCAGGGTATTACGCATACGCACACTCGCCGCCATTAAAGGCTCTCCAACGGCCGGAATCCGCCAGCCTTGCGGCACCACCGGCCCAGTGCCCGTGGCTACCTCGGTTCACCGAGTGTGCCAATCCGCAGGCATGGTTGCCAAGACCCCCGCCCAGCCAGCCCCGGAACCCGCTCAATGGACGTCTTTCCAGTATTCGGCCTTGACCAGATACGCCAGGAAGGTCAGCAGCGCAAGGAACAGCACCACCCATACACCCAGGCTCTGTCGCTTCAGCGCCGCAGGTTCGCCGGCATAGGCCAGGAAGTTGGTGATGTCGCGCACCGTCCGGTCGTACTCGCGCGGATCCACATTGCCGGGCTGTCCCATCTTGAAGCCCACTACCGGCGGCTCCAGGCCTTCCTGCTCCGGCTTGCCATGGATGGCGTGCTGAATGCCCTGCAGCTCCCAGAGTGGGTTGGGCATGGAGGCATTGGGGAACACCGCGTTGTTCCAGCCCAGCGGCCGGGACTCGTCGATATAGAACGACTTGAGGTAGCTGTAGACCCAATCGGTGCCACGCACACGGGCAATCAAGCTCAGGTCCGGCGGCATCTTGCCGAACCATTTGGTTGCCTCGTCGTGCGGCATCGCCACCTGGATCTGCTCGCCGAAGGCCGCGCCGGTGAAGTTGAGGTTGCCCATCACCTGCTCTTCGGTCAGGCCCAGGTCCTCCGCCATGCGCGAATAGCGCAGGTACTTGAGCGAATGGCAGGCCGAGCAATAGCTCATGTAGGCCTGTGCACCGCGCTGCAGCGATGCCTGGTCGCCCAGATCATTGCCTGCCTGCTGCAGCTTGGCGCCCTCTGCGGCGGAAACCGACGCGCAGAACAACATCGCGGTGGCCATCACCAACCGCACAATCCATTTGTCAGTCATGCGTCGTCACCCGTTCCGGTACCGGCTTGCTGCGGTCGAGTTTGGTCCATAGCGGCATGGTGATGAAGAAGGCGAAGTACAGGAAGGTCAGCACGCGGCCCACCCAGGTTTCCCAGATCGCCGTACCCGGGCCGGAGCCAATAACACCCAGCCACACGAAGCACACCACCAGCACGCCCAGCATCACCTTGGTGATCGGGCCACGGTAGCGGACCGACTTGACCTTGGCCTTGTCCAGCCACGGCACCAGGAACAGGATGGCGATGGCCGAGAACATCACCAGCACGCCTCCCAGCTTGTTGGGCACCACGCGCAACATTGCGTAGTACGGCGTGTAATACCAGACCGGCTTGATGTGCTCCGGCGTCACCAGGCGATTGGCCTCGGTGAAATTGTCGTGTTCCAGGAACAGGCCACCGAAGCCCGGCGCAAAGAAAATGATGAACGCGGCAAGCGTGAGCAGGAAGCCGACGCCGACCAGATCCTTGACCGTGTAATACGGGTGGAACGGGATGCCATCGGCCGGTGCATTCGACGACCAGCGGTTACCCTTTGGCCCCTTCTTAATTTCCACTCCATCGGGGTTGTTGGAGCCCACCTCGTGCAGCGCCCCCAGGTGCAGCACCACCAGCAGCAACAGCACCAGCGGCAGGGCGATGACATGCAGGGCGAAGAAGCGGTTGAGCGTGGCGTCGCCGGGCAGGTAGTCACCCATGATCCACTCGGTCAGGCCATTGCCGATCACCGGAATGGCGCCGAACAGCGAGATGATGACCTTGGCACCCCAGAACGACATCTGGCCCCACGGCAGCACATAGCCCATGAAGGCTTCGGCCATCAGCACCAGGTAGATCAGCATGCCGAGTATCCACACCAGCTCACGCGGCTTTTTGTAGCTGCCGTACAGCAGCCCCCGGAACATGTGCAGATACACCACGATGAAGAACAGCGAGGCGCCCGTGCTGTGCATGTAGCGGATCAGCCAGCCCCACTCCACGTCGCGCATGATGTACTCGACCGAGGCGAAGGCCTCGGCGGCGCTGGGCTTGAAGTGCATCGTCAGGAAGATGCCGGTGAGGATCTGGTTGACCAGAATCACCATCGCCAGCGAGCCGAAGTAGTACCAGAAGTTGAAATTCTTCGGCGCGTAGTACTCGCTGACATGCTTGCGGTACACCGGCATCAGGCCGGGGGCACGCTCATTGACCCAGTTGGCGACGCCGGTGGCGGTACGAACGAGAATGTTGGCCATGCTCAGGCAGCCCCCTGCGGATCGACGCCGATGACGATGGTGTTGTCATCCGTGTAATGGTGCGGTGGCACCAGCAGGTTGATTGGCGCCGGAACGTCCTGGAACACGCGCCCGGACATGTCGAAACGCGACTTGTGGCAGGGGCAGAAATAGCCGCCTTTCCACTGCGCGTCGTAAGGCTCGGGGCGGATTTCGGCAACCATTTCCGGCGAGCAGCCCAGGTGCGTACACAGGCCGACCAGTACCGAGATGTCCGGCTTGATCGAGCGGTACTCGGGGTTGGCCTTGAGCACGTATTCCGGCTGCTGGTCGGTGTTGCCGGACTTCGGGTCCTTCAAGCGGCCGTCCAGGGTGGGCAGCGCATCGAGGATGGCCTTGGAACGTTTGACGATCCAGATGGGCTGGCCACGCCACTCCAGGATCAGCCGTTGGCCTTCCTGCAGGGCACTGATGTCGGCGGTCACCGGGGCACCGGCCAGTTTGGCCCGTGCGCTGGGATTCCACGATTTGATGAAAGGTACAGCAGCAAAGCCAACGCCAACTGCTCCGACCACGGCCGTGGTCGCCGTCAAAAACCGCCTACGTCCGGTATTGACTGGATCGTTTACCCCATCGTTTGCCATCCGGCACTCCGATATTGATTAGGTAGCTTGAGGCTGCCAGCAGTCTGGTGGGGGCCAGCCCGCTCTGAAACGAATCGTTCGCGAGTGTAGCGGACCGCTTAACGGCCGCACAACGCGATCAAACACCAGTCCGTGCGATTTGTCACGGCCTGTTGCAACAGGAATGCACCAATCACTGCCGTGAGGCCAGCTCACCGCGGTAGCGGTCGGCCAACTGCGCCACCCGCCTGACGTAGTACTGGGTCTCCCTGTAGGGAGGCACGCCGCCATGGCGGTCCACCGCGCCCTCGCCTGCGTTGTAACCGGCCGCAGCCAGGGTCAGGTCACCGTTGAAGCGCCGCAGCAACCAGGACAGGTACTGCACGCCACCGCGGATGTTCTGGCCGGCATCGTAGGAATCGGTCACACCGAAGCGGCGCGCGGTGGCTGGCATCAACTGCATCAACCCCTGCGCCCCGGCCCGGCTGAGTGCGGTGGGATTGAACGCGGATTCGGCATGGATGATGGCGCGCACCACGGCCTCCTCGACCCCGAACTCGCGCGCGGCAGCGGCGATCTCGCTGTTGTAGGCCTGCATGTTCAGGCGCACCGTGCCGAAGTTCACGTTCGATTGCACGCCGCAGGCAAAGCAGCGCTCGATGTAGCTGTAGTTGATGGTGCGGACGTGACCGATGCTGGCCACCTGGGCTGGGCGGGCGCTGGTGTAGTGACGCACGCCGTCCTTCATATAAGAGTAGACCTGCCCGCTGACCACCCGCTGCGCGCGGCCAACCGGGGCTGCCGGTGCCGGAGTCGGTGCAAGTGCAGGCGACGTGCTTGCGGCTGCGACGGCAGTGCGGTTGGCCTCGGAAGCGACCGGGGTGACCGCAGGCACCGGCGTCGGCGCTGCCGGTGCGCGACGCGGCGCCTCGCGGGAAGGCCGATAGCTGCTGACCACGCTGCAGCTGGCGCCACTGACGCGCTTGTTGACGTAATTCGGAATCCCGTCGCTGCCAATGCACTTGTACAGCGTGCCGGCACTGGCCGGCAGAGCGACCAATGCAGCAGCAAGAATGCCGGTGATCCCCAAAATCCCCTTCATGGGCGGGAGTCTCCCAGCTTCCCCGGGGCTTGCCAAGTATTTGACGCAGCCGTTTCGCCGCTGACCGTCCCCGGCCGATACAATAGCCCGCTTCATCGCGGCCCCAGGCCGCCTGCCCGCCCACCCGTCTGGAATAAGCACCATGCCCGGGACGCCAGCCTCTCCCTTGCCGATCACGGCCGGCTCTGCCGCGCCGCCCGTTGAAATGACCACTTCTGAATTGATTCCCCTGCCCGGCCAGCGGCCGACGGTTGCCGGCGGCGTGCGCGGCAAGCTCTACATCAAGACTCACGGTTGCCAGATGAACGAGTACGACTCGGCCAAGATGGCCGACGTGCTGGCTGCTTCCGAAGGCCTGGAGCTGACCGACAACCCCGAAGAAGCCGATGTGGTGCTGGTCAACACCTGCTCCATCCGCGAGAAGGCGCAGGAGAAGGTGTTCAGCCAGCTCGGCCGCTGGAAGGCACTCAAGGCCGGTGGCCGCGACGTCATCATCGGTGTCGGTGGCTGCGTGGCCTCGCAGGAAGGCGAAGCCATCGTCAAGCGTGCGCCCTACGTGGACCTGGTGTTCGGCCCGCAGACCCTGCACCGCCTGCCGGAGCTGATCCGCGCCCGCCGCGAGCAGAACAAGCCGCAGGTGGACATCAGCTTCCCGGAGATCGAGAAGTTCGACCGCCTGCCCGAGCCGCGTGCCGAGGGCCCGTCGGCCTTCGTGTCGATCATGGAAGGCTGCTCCAAATACTGCTCGTTCTGCGTGGTGCCCTACACCCGTGGCACCGAGGTCAGCCGCCCGTTCGAGGACGTGGTGGTGGAATGCGCGCAGCTGGCCGCGCAGGGCGTGCGCGAGATCAACCTGCTTGGCCAGAACGTCAACGCCTACCGAGGCCCCTACGGCGATGGTGAGATTGCCGACCTGGGCCTGCTGATCCGCACCCTGGCCGAGATCGACGGCATCGGCCGCATCCGCTTCACCACCTCGCACCCGCTGGAGTTCAGCGACTCGCTGATCGACGCCTACCGCGACGTGCCACAGCTGGCCAACTACCTGCACCTGCCGGTGCAGGCCGGCAGCGACCGCATCCTCAGCGCGATGAAGCGCGGCTACACCGCGCTGGAGTTCAAGGCCAAGATCCGCAAGCTGCGCGCGGTGCGCCCGGACATCTCGATCAGCTCGGACTTCATCGTCGGCTTCCCCGGCGAAACCGATGCCGATTTCGAGAAGACCATGAAGCTGATCGAGGACGTCGGTTTCGACCAGAGCTTCTCCTTCATCTACTCGCGCCGCCCGGGCACACCGGCCGCCGACCTGGAAGACACCATCAGCGACGCCGAGAAGCATGCGCGCCTGTCGCGCCTGCAGGCGCACATCAACACGCACGCCGCCGGCATCTCGCAGTCGATGGTGGGCAGCGTGCAGTCGGTGCTGGTCGAGGGCCCCTCGCGCAAGGACCCGAACGAGCTGACTGGCAAGACCGAGAACATGCGCTCGGTGAACTTTGCGGGTAATCCGCGCCTGGTTGGCCAGTTCGTGGACGTGCTCATCACCGAAGCGCTGAGCAACTCGCTGCGGGGCCGGGTCGTCACCCCCGACTGAGGCCTCCAGAAACCGGGGCGCGATGCTTCCCCGGGAAACACATGGCGTTCGTGCACACGGGGATTGCGTCCCGGCGTGCACGAACGCATCGCCACATAGGAGCGCCCTCGGGCGCGAAGCTGGCGACATGAAGGTGTTTTGAGGTGGGCGCGGCTTCCTTCCGCGCCGGCGGCATGGGCAGTTTCGCGCCCGAGGGCGCTCCTACGGGATGCGGCCGGTCATATTTTCACCACACTGACGAAAGCCTTGCCAGCACTGGGCTGCGCGCGGTTATCCACACCTTCATGCAGATTCGATCCACACCGGATGTGGACAACCAGCGAGACCATGGCAGTTTTTTGACCAAAGCGTCGGAGGCCTTGCGGCACAAGGGTTGTCGCAGGATATCCACAGCTTCGTCGCGTTCGCATCCACATCGGTTGTGGAGAACTTCGCCGCAGATATCGCTCAGTCCAGCCGCTTGCGGAAGCGCAGGATCGCCCCGCTCATCATCACCGCGCTGAAGGCCAGCAGCGCCAGGGCATCCGGCCACAGTTCCCACAGGCTGGCCCCGCGCAGCATCACCCCGCGGATCAGGCGCAGGAAATGGGTCAGCGGCAGCACCTCGGCCAGCCATTGCACCGCGCGCGGCATGCCGGCGAACGGAAACATGAAACCTGACAGCAGGATCGACGGCAGGAAGATGAAGAAGGTCATCTGCATGGCCTGGAACTGCGAACGCGCGCCGGTCGATATCAGCAGGCCCAGCGCCAGGTTGGCGACAATCAACAAGCCGGCGGCGATGAACACATCCAGCAGTGCGCCGCCCACCGGCACATGGAACAACCAGGTGCCCAGGGCCAGCACCATGCTGGTCTGCACCAGCCCGATGACCACATACGGGATGACCTTGCCGACCATCAGCTCGGCGCTGGTGACCGGCGTGGCAATCAGCAGCTCCATGTTGCCGCGCTCGCGTTCGCGCACGATGGCCACTGCCGTGAACAACACCATGGTCATGGTCAGAATGACCCCGACGAGCCCTGGCACGATGTTGACCGCCGAGCTGCGCTGCGGGTTGTAGAAGGCCACCACGCTGATCGCGCCGCTTGCCAGCGGACTGAAGCCGGCACCGTCGAGCGGCATCCGCGCCAGCTGCGCCGCTGCGCTCTGCACCGCGTTGTCGCTGCCATCGACCAGAATCTGCAGGGCCTCGCGGCCTTCGACACGGCGCTGCTCGTAATCCGGTGGAATGACGATGCCGATGCTGATCTGCCCGCGACGCATCGCCTCGACCAGTTGTTGCGGCGTTTCTGCTTCCAGCACCGGCGCGACCACGCCGCTGGCGACAATGTCACGCGCCAGCGTGCGCGAGGCCGAGGTGCGCGCCTGATCAGCGAAACCGGCCGACAGGTCGCGTAGATTGGTGTTGATGGCGTAGCCGAACAGCAGCAGCTGCATCACCGGGATGCCGATGATCATCGCCAGCGTGATGCGGTCGCGCCGCATCTGCCGCAGCTCCTTGACCATTACACCCAACAAGCGCCGCAGCTTCATGCGCCCTCCTCCGCCGGCCGGTTGCGGGTGGCGGCGACGAATACATCCTCCAGGCTGGCGGGCTGCGAATGGACCTGCGCCGGGATGCCCGCACTGCGCAGCGCATCGGTCAGCGCACTGCCCCCATCAACGTCGTCCAGCAGCACGCGCAGGCTGTTGCCGATCTGCGCCACGCTGATCACGCCGCTGCACGCCGACAACGCGCGCGCGGCCTGGCGCGGCTGCGCCGCCTCCACCACCAGCGTGCGCCCGGCCAGCTTGCCGGTCAGCTCGGCCGGCGTGCCATCGGCCACCAGCACGCCATGATCCAGAATGGCGATGCGGTGGCAGCGCTCGGCCTCGTCCATGTAATGCGTGGATACCAGCAAGGTGGTGCCGGCATCGGCCAGCTCGAACAATTTCTCCCAGAAATCACGGCGCGACTCCGGATCCACCGCGCTGGTCGGTTCGTCCAGGAACAGCAGCTCCGGCTGGTGGATGACCGCTGCCGCCAGCGCCAACCGCTGCTTCTGCCCGCCGCTCATGGTGCCGGCCAGTTGCTTCTGGCGATCCTGGAAGTGGTATTGCTCGACCAGCTCATCAATGCGCTGGCGTGCACGAGCGCGCGGCATGTCGTAAACCGACGCCAGGAATTCGAGGTTCTCGCGCACGCTCAGGTCTTCAAACAGGGAGAACTTCTGCGTCATGTAGCCGATGCGGCTGCGCAGTGCCTCGGCCTGTTGTGGAATCCGCAGGCCCAGCACTTCAATCTCGCCGGCTGTCGGGGTGAGCAGGCCACACAGCATGCGGATGGTGGTGGACTTGCCCGAGCCGTTCGGGCCGAGGAAGCCATAGACCTGCCGGCGCGGCACGTCCAGGTCGAGATGGTCCACCGCCTTCAGCGCACCGAATTGCCGGCTCACGCCACGGGCGCGGATCGCCAGGTCGTCTGCGCGGCTCGCCACAGTTGTGCGCTCACTGCCCGGCATCGGCCAGCACCTTCAACGGCGCCCCCACCGGCAACCCGGCAGCGTCCTTGCCCAGGCGGATCTCGGCCAGATAGCTCAGGCGCTCGGCGTCCTGCCCGGTCAACGCGAAGTACGGTGTGAACACCGGCTCGCTGCGGATCATCCGCACCTGCCCCTGATAGACCTGTGCGGCAGGCTGCCCTTCCAGTTGCACCTGCAGGGCATCGCCGACTTTCAGGCGATTGCGCAGCGCCTGCGGCAGGTAAACGCGCGCGTACGGCGCCTCGCCCACCAGCAGCACCACCAACGGCGCCCCGACTGCGGGCTGGTCGCCCAGCTTGTAGGGAAGGCTGTCCACCCGGCCGGCGCGCGGCGCGGTCAGCGTCAGCTTGTCCAGCAGAACCGTCTGGGTGCTCACGTTGGCCTGTGCAGACGCCAATGCGGCTTCGCCTTGTGCCACCTGTTCCACACGGCTGCCGTGCAAGAGTTCAGCCAGAGCCGCCTCGCTGCGGCGAACGTCGGCCTGTGCGCTCTGCGCAGCCGCGCGGGCGCGGTCCAACTCCGATGCCGCAACCAGTTGCCGGGTGCCCAGGGGCTGCAATCGCGCGTAGTACGCCTGTGATTCGCGCGCCTGCGCCTGCGCTGCCGCCAGTGCGGCGCGGGCCTGGGCGATGTCTTCGCTGCGCGGCCCGTTATGCAGTTCGGTCAGCGCCGCGCCGCTTTGCGCCGCCTGCGCCTGCAGGGCGTCCAGCTGCGAACGGCCATAGGCCTGTTCCAGTTGCATCAACGTTGCACCCGCAGCGACCTGCTGCCCTTCGCGTACGTCGATCTGCACGATTTTTTCCGACGCCGGGGCCGGCAGCGTGACCCGGTCCCATTCCAGCGTGCCCAGCGCCTGCGGCGCTTCACGCGAGCAGGCCGCCAGCGACAGCACCAGCAAAGCCACAAGAGGAATGCGTCGATCATTCATGACTTCAGCTCCAATCCGTGCGTCAACAGTGCCAGCGCATGCCGCCGAATCTCATCACCGCCCAGCTCGCCGGCACCAAACAACTGCTGCCAGATCGGCGCACTGGCCAACGGAAACATCGTCAGGCCCACCAGCGACACCACCATCAATCGTGGATCGAGCTGCGGATTCAACTGCCCACGCTGTTGTGCGGCAGTGAAGCGCTCGGCCAGCACCCGCGGCAGCACCGGGCCGACCCGCTCAATCATCAGCGTACGCAGCGCGCCGCCCTCGCTGAGGATTTCCCGCACCCACAGTGTCGGCAGCCACGGATGCGCCGCCACGGCCTGCACCAAGCCCTCGGTGAAAGCTGTGATCAGCACCCCGATGTCATCCCCCGCATTCAACACCCCGGCATGCACCTGCACCATCACCGGCCACAGGCGTTCCTCGACCACCGCCTGCTGCAGCCGGAGTTTGTCGCCGAAGTAGTAGTGGACCAGCGCCGGTGTCACCCCGGCGCGACGCGCGATGTCACGCAGCGATGTGCCCGCGATGCCCTGGGCGACAAAACAGGCCAGCGCCGCATCGAGCAACTGGGCGCGCAGATCGGCCGCGTCGCGCGTGGATCGCCGCCCGGGCGTCCGCTTGCGCGGCTTGCGGGTGGCCGGCGCCGTTTCAGCTGACGGCGCCTTCGGTGCGCCCGTACCACCCGGGCCCGTTGGAGGAATTCGCTTCATGGTGTCATTTAATTCAACAGTTAATTAAATTTCAAGCGCCATCAAATGCACTGCCGCCGACGCAGTGCCTGGCCGCCACCCGTCGTCCGGGCAAGCGGCCGTCCCAGCGATGCGCGGCGGCCTTGATGTCCCGGCCATCGCCACCATGTTCAGGGGCATGACTGCAATCACTCACCGCGATTTCACCCTCGACCCCATCGACAACGAACGCCTGGCCAACCTGGCCGGGCCGTTTGACGAACACCTGCGCCAGATCGAGCTCAAGCTGGGCGTGGAGATCGCCAACCGCGGGCATGTGTTCCGGGTCAGCGGACCGGGCAGGACCGCCGCCGAGGCCGAAAAGCTGCTGAAGGCGCTGTATTCGGAAGCTGCCGACGCCGTGTTCGATAACCACGGCATCCACCTGCGGCTGAGCCAGGCCAATGTCGAGCAGGTGGTCGATCACGCCTACGAAGCCCAGGAAATCGCGATCAAGGTCAAGCGCGGCACGGTGCGTGGCCGTGGCGCCAACCAGGCCAAGTACCTGCACCAGATTGCCACCCATGACATCAATTTCGGCATCGGCCCGGCCGGTACCGGCAAGACCTTCCTGGCCGTGGCGATGGCAGTGGAAGCCTTGAACGAATCCCGCGTGCAGCGCCTGATTCTGGTGCGCCCGGCGGTGGAGGCCGGCGAGAAGCTCGGCTTCCTGCCCGGCGACCTGACCCAGAAGGTCGACCCCTACCTGCGCCCGCTGTACGACGCCCTGTACGAAATGATGGGCGTGGAAAAGGTCGCCAAGCTGCTGGAAAAGAACGTCATCGAAATCGCGCCACTGGCCTACATGCGCGGGCGCACGCTCAACGATGCCTTCGTGATCCTGGACGAGGCACAGAACACCACCATCGAACAGATGAAGATGTTCCTGACCCGCCTGGGCTTCGGCTCCACGGCCGTGGTGACCGGCGACCTGACCCAGACCGACCTGCCCAAGCACGTCAAATCCGGCCTGCGCGACGCCATCGAGGTGCTGCGTGATGTCGACGGCGTGAGCTTCACCTTCTTCGAAGCCCGCGACGTGGTCCGCCACCCGCTGGTGGCGCGCATCGTCAACGCCTACGACCGGCGCGACCTGCAGCAGGTCAAACCCGGCGCCGAGTAAGGCTTACACTCCCGGCACCCGCCCGCACAGGAGGTGCCATGCTCCGGCCATATCTGCCGCTGTCTCTTGCCGCATTGGTGCTGGCGACGAGCGTTCCTGCCGTCGCCGCGAAGAAAGCCCCGGCTGCGGAAGCACGCCCGTACATCGAAACCAGCTACCTGATCGCACCGAAACAGGTGGGCGATTTCGAGCTGGAGGCCGCCAACTACGACGCCAACCAGAAGTACTCCGGCGCGGGCTTTCGCTATGCGCTCAAGGGCACCAGGAAATCCGCTTCGATGTCTACGTCTACCCTGCCGGACGCCTGGATCCGGCATCTGCCGTGGCCGACGGCATGAAGGGCTTCCGTTACGACATCAGCCAGGCCGTCGAACATAACATCTACACGCAGCTGCAGGAACTGCACGACAGTCCGTTCCCGTTGTCTGCCGCAGCATCCAACGACAGCGTCCCGGCCAACGACACCGATGCCGCCGTGCTGAAGGCCATTGCCGATGCCGAGCGGATCGACGGGTACAAGCTGCAGATGCGCTTCAATCTGCAACCCCGCGACTGGCCCATGTATTCCAGCGGCTATCTTTTCTACAAGCAGCTTTACTACTTCAAGCTGCGCGCCTCCGCCGCACAGGAGCGCATCGATCAGGAAGCGTTTGACCGTCTGACCGACCTTGCCGCGCGCACTTTGATCCCCGCCCTGCAGGTGGCCAACGTGGGTGAATGCGCTGACGCCACCCTCCATCTGAACGTGGGCGACACACCCAAGCAGGCTGCGGTGGAGCTGGTCCGGCAAAGCCGGCAGCACCAGAACCAGAACTGCCATGCATCGGCTGAGCAGGCCGGCATCGCGCAATGGCGTACAACGGCCGACGTTGTCGAAATCAGCTACAGCGCCGACGAATGGAAGTCGCGGTAAAGCGCCTTGCGCGCGATACTGTGCCCTTCTGTATGCCTGAACTGCTGGAACCTGCCATGACCAAGGGCCCCACCCGTCTTGATGTAGCCGTGAGCTACGCCCTTCCCCGTGCCGGCCTGCCGGCGGCGGTGAGCTTCCGCAAATGGGTGGCCGCCGCGCTCAAGGGGCGCATCCGCGAGGCCGACTTGGCCATCCGCGTGGTCGATGCCAAGGAGGGCCAGTCGCTCAACCGCCATTACCGCGGCAAGGACTACGCCACCAATGTGCTCAGCTTTCCGGCCGAACTGCCCGAAGGCCTGCCCAAGGGCGTGAAGTTCCCGCTGCTGGGCGACCTGGTGATCTGCGCGCCAGTGGTTGAACGCGAGGCCGAAGAACAGGCCAAGACGCTCAACGCCCATTACGCCCACCTCACCGTGCATGGCGTGCTGCACCTGCTGGGCTGGGACCACGAGGACGACAAGGAAGCCGAGGCGATGGAGCAGCTGGAACGCGAAATCCTGGCTGAGCTGGGCATCGCCGACCCTTACGCGGGCGAGCGTTGAGTTCCACTCTGTTTTTGCCGGCAACATGCTGCCGGCGCGCTGCATAACGGGAGCACGGCCAAAGCCTGCTAGAGTCGTCCGCCAGCAAGGACAGGAACAGACCATGCAGTCAAACGCCTTTCCAAAGCGGACGCTGTACCTTCTGGCATTCGTCCTGCTCGCACTGGTGAGCGCCGGCCTTCTTTCCCCTGCTCCGCCCGGTTTCACCCTGGGCGCTGCAATCGCCCTGGGCGGCATCGCAGTGCTGGCAGTCGCGCTGATGCCCCCGGTCCGCGACGCACTGAAAAAGCGGCTCGACACGCCGCGCGGCGAGGTCGTCTGCATCACTGCAACCGTGGTGTTCCTCATTGCCCTGGCTACCTGCGTCACGGTGTGGTGGCTGCTGGCTTCGCACGCTGCACAACTGCATCGCCCGGCAACGACGGGCACGCATATGGCCGTGCTCATGGGCTCAGGGTTCGCCATGCTGCTCACCGGCCCCATCGCCTGGCGCTGGCTTGCATTCCGGTTGCTCTCGCGTCCGGTTTCCTCGCTTGGTTTCTTCCACACCTCGTCCAGCGCCATGCGCCTGCTGATCGTACTCAGCCTGGCGTTCCTGCTGCTCGCACCCCGGCTGCACGAAGCCATGCAGCCCTGGATCGAACACCCTTCCCTGCGTTGGCTGGAGAGCTTGCTGGCACTGGTGCACTGGGGTTTGGCGGCCGTGGTTGTACTGGCGTTCCTGTCCGGCCTGAGCCAACTGCTGCAACGCTGCTTCAGCACGCGGCAGAATCCGCACTCCCCGCGCTGAGCCTGACACTGGCCGTTATCATTGGCGGCCACATCCCACCCACGCTGATTGCCTGTGCGCCCGACTTCTCTCCTGCCCCTGTTGTTCGCCCTCGGTGGCACCGCCCAGGCCCAGGACATCGACCTGGCCGCACTGATGGAGTGCCGGCAGAGCGTCAGCGAGTTCGCCGCGCTGGCGCCGATTGCCGCAGACCCGCTCAAGGCCGTTTCCCTGGGCTGGCGGCCACTGCCACAGGGCAACCTGTTCATGAACGAGTACATGCTGAACACGCCGGTCACCGTGTTCGGACGCCGCGCCGAGCACATCGCCATGGCCGGCGGCACCATCGTTGCCCTGTTCGACATGCCCGACCCACGGCCGCTGGCCAAGGAGCTGGAACTGGAAGTCGGCTACGACGCACCGGAAAAGTTCATGGCCGGGCGCGAGCTGGTCAGCCGCGATGTCATTGATGCCAGAACCGGCGAGGCGCTGATCGAGTCGGTGATCCTGAGCGTGTCCAACGTCAAATCACACCCGGGCAAGACCCTGGCCGGCTGCACCTACAGCCTAGACCAGCCGGCCGAAGGCGAAGCCCCGCCCAACCCGGCCACCGCCCCGGCGCAGGAGCCCGCCGGGGGCCCCACGACCAGCGACGACACGCCGGCCGGTTGAACGGATGGCGGCAAACATCCTGCTAGACTTCACGGCACCGCCCGGCTCGCCGGGTGCCGTCAAACCAAGAGATGTCTGAAGACGACAGTAGTACCTCGCCGGAAAACGGCGAGAAGAAACGCAGCTGGCTGGAGCGCCTGAGTTCGGCGTTCTCCAGCGAACCCCACACCCGCGACGAGCTGGTGACGATCCTGCAGACCGCACAGCAGGATGGCCTCATCGCCGCCGACACCCTGCGCATGATGGAAGGCGCCATTTCGGTGGCCGAGTTGACCGTCGGCGACGTGATGGTGCCGCGCTCGCACATGGTGTCGCTGCAGGTGGAATCCCCCTTCCTGGAACTGATGAAGCAGGTGGTCGAATCCGGCCATTCGCGCTTCCCGGTGCATGGCGAGAACAAGGATGACGTGCTCGGCATCCTGCTGGCCAAGGACCTGCTGCGCGGCGTGGTGGCCGACAACACCCATGCCACCATCCGCGAGCTGTTGCGTCCGGCGGTGCTGATCCCCGAGTCCAAGAAGCTCAACGTGCTGCTCAAGGAGTTCCGGCTCTCGCGCAACCACATGGCCATTGTGGTGGACGAATACGGCGGCGTTGCCGGCGTGGTCACCATCGAGGACGTACTGGAGCAGATCGTCGGCGACATCGACGACGAGCACGACGAGACCGAGGACCACACCGCGCAGATCGCCATCCTGGCCGATGGCCGCTACGTGGTGGACGCACTGACCACCATCGGCGATTTCAACGAGCGTTTTGGCGCTGATTTCTCCGATGACGACTACGACACCATCGGCGGTCTGGTCACCGAGGCCATTGGCCACCTGCCGGAAAACGGCGACGAGCTGACGCTGGACCGCTTCGTGTTCCGCGTGGCACGTGCCGACGCGCGCCGCGTGCAGGCCTTCCACGTCACCGTGCTCCCCCCTGAAAGCCAGGACGACGCTTGATCACCTTCCGGTTGCCGCGGTGGCTGCTGCCCGCGTTCGCATTGCTGTTTCTGCTGCTGAACGCCGGCATGGCGGCCGCACAATCCCTCCCCGCCGATGCGCAGGCCCCCGCGCCGCGCATCGGCGTGGTGACGATGCAACCGGGCGAGGTGTTCTTCGAGCGCTTCGGCCACGATGCGCTGGTGGTGGCCGACCCGCTGACGGGCCAGGCCACCTCCTACAACTTTGGCTTCTTTGATCCGTCCGAGCCGGATTTCATCGGCAACTTCGTGCGCGGGCGGATGATGTACTACCTGGTGGCGCTGCCACTGGAGCAGGACCTGGCCCAGTACAGCGACGCCGGCCGTGGTGCCAGCATCCAGTGGCTGGACCTGCCGCAAGCACAGGCGCGTGCGCTGGCCGACGGCCTGGCCGAGCGGGCCAAGCCGGAGAACGCGCGTTACCGCTACGACTACTTCACCGCCAACTGCGCCACGATGGTGCGCGACGCGCTGGACCAGGCCATGGGCGGCGGCCTGCAGTCACAACTGGCCGGCCGCTCACGCGGCAATACCTACCGCAGTGAATCGGTGCGCCTGGCCTCCCCCTCGCCGTGGATGTGGCTGGGTTTTGACCTTGGCCTTGGCCCCAATGCCGACCAGCCGCTGTCGCGCTGGGAAGAAGCCTTCGTGCCGATGCGCCTGGCCGACAGCCTGCGTGAAGCACGCAACAGCGAAGGTCGGCCGCTGGTACAGGCCGAACAGGTGATGCTGCCGCAGCGGTTGGCGCCGGAACCCAGGGAACAGCTGCGCCGCTGGTGGCCCTGGCTGCTGGTCGGCCTGGCGGTTGCCGCTGCGCTCATCGCCGCGCGCCGTCGTCCACGGCTGATCGCCGCGTTCGCATTGCCGTTCTGGCTGTTCTGCGGCGTCGCCGGGGCCTTGCTCGCCTATCTGTGGGGCTTCAGCGAGCACCACGCCGCCTGGGCCAACCGCAACCTGCTGCTGCTCAACCCACTGGCGCTGCTGCTCATTCCCGGCGCCTGGACCTTGCTGCGCGGGCGTTCGCCACGGCGCTGGTTCAACGCCGTGCTGTGGCTGGTGACCGTCCTGGCAGCAGTCTCCCTGCCGGTGCACTGGCTGTCGCTGCAGGCACAGTTCAATACGCAGTGGATCGTGTTGCTGCTGCCCATCCATCTGGCATTGGCGGTGGTATTGGCAAAGCGTAGCTTGGCGGCCCGGCCGCGCTGAGGCACGATGCCGGGCATGGAATCCACTACGTCATCCCTGCCCCGCAACCCCGCCTGTGTCATCAGCTGCACCTGGTACGACGAAGACGGCAAGCCCCGCGCACTGGACCTGGACAGCATCAGCGACATGCTGCAGAGCGGTGCCAAGGGTTTCGCCTGGGTCGGCCTGTACGAGCCAGGCGACGACGTCCTGGACAAGGTGCAGGAAGAATTTGATCTGCATCCGCTGGCGATCGAGGACACACGCAAGGCACACCAGCGGCCCAAGATCGAAACCTACGGCAACTCGTTGTTCGTGGTCGTGCATACCGCACAGGTAGTGGACGAGCGCATCCGCTACGGCGAAACCCATGCCTTCCTCGGCCCACGCTTTCTGCTGACCGTGCGCCATGGCGCGTCGCTGTCCTACGCGCCGGTGCGTGCCCGGCTGGAGCAGGAGCCGGAGTTGCTGGCCATGGGCCCGTCGTTCTGCCTGTACTCCATCCTTGATTCGGTGGTGGACAACTACTCGCCCATCACCGACAGCTTCCGCGACACGCTGGACACGCTGGAAAAAGACATCTTTGCCGACACCTACAAGCGCCGCACGGTCATCCGCCTGTACGAGCTCAAGCGCGAGCTCAACAAGATGCGGCTGGCGGTGGCACCGTTGCAGGATGCACTGGCACAACTGCAGCGCAGCCAGGCGCAGTTGATCAGCGAGGAAGTGCGGCTGTACCTGCGCGACGTGCAGGACCACGCCGCACGCGTCAACGACGCCATCGACACCCTGCGCGAAATGCTGGGCACCGCACTGAGCGTGAACCTGTCGCTGGTAACGCTGGCGCAGGGCGAGACGGTCAAACAGCTCGGCGCATGGGCCGCATTGTTGGCCGCGCCGACCTTGGTCACCAGCTGGTACGGCATGAACTTCGCGCACATGCCCGAACTGGCCGGCCGCTTTGCGTATCCGCTGTTGATGCTTGGCGTCGGCGCGGTATGCGTGGTGCTGTACCGCCTGTTCAAGCGCTCAGGCTGGCTGTAGGAGCGGCTTCAGCCGCGAAGCTGGGAATGTTTCGGCGTGGCCGCCTGCAATCTGCAATTGCAGGTGTTCAGTTGCCGGCAACAGCCTTAGCTTCGCGACCAAGGTCGCTCCTACCGCTGCAAATGCCCGGCTGGTTGCAGGAGCGGCTTCAGCCGCGAAGCTGGGAATGTTTCGGCGTGGCCGCCTGCAATCTGCAATTGCAGGTGTTCCGTTGCCGGCAACGACGCCGGCTTCGCGACCAAGGTCGCTCCTACGGCTGCAAATGCCCGGCTGGTTGTAGGAGCGGCTTCAGCCGCGAAGCTGATGGGCTGGCGGCGATGGTAAAACCAACCCCTCCTCAACCCTCCCCTTCGCCTGCGGCGAAAGGGAGGGCGCAGAAACCCTTCCAGCGTCAGGCCACGTAGATGGTCTTGATGTTCATGAACTCATGGATGCCGTGCTCGGCCAGTTCGCGGCCGAAGCCGGAACGCTTGGTGCCGCCGAAGGGCAGACGCGCGTCGCTCTTGACCACCGCGTTGACGAAGGCCGCGCCACATTGCAGCTGGGCGGCAACGCGCTCACCACGTTCGGCAACGCGGCTCCACACACTGCCGCCGAGGCCGAAACTGGTGTCGTTGGCCACGCGTACGGCTTCGGCTTCGTCTTTCACCCGCAGAATCGCCGCCACCGGCCCGAACAATTCCTGCTCGTAAGCCGGCATGCCCGGCATGACGTGATCGAGAATGGAGGCCGGATAACCGGCATTGCTCCCGACAATCGGTTCGCAACCCAGCAACACCCTGGCGCCCTTGGTGATGCTGTCCTGTACCTGTCGATGCAGTTCATCGCGCAGGTCAGCGCGCGCCATCGGCGCCAGCGTGCTGGCATCGTCCTGCGGATCGCCGTACACGCGCGCCTTGGCCGCCTCGACAAAGCGCTGCACGAAGGCATCGGCAATGGACTCCACCAGCACAAAGCGCTTGGCGGCGATGCAGGTCTGGCCGGCATTGTCGAAGCGTGATTTCACCGCTGCGGCAACGGCCAGCTCAAGATCGGCATCCTCCAGCACCACGAAGGCATCGCTGCCGCCCAGTTCCATCACGCACTTCTTCAACTGGTCGCCGGCATTGGCGGCGATGGAACGCCCTGCCCGCTCGCTGCCGGTCAGGGTGACCGCTTTGACCCTGCGGTCACGCAGCACCTCGGCGGCCTGGTCGTTGTCGATATGCAGCACGTCGAACACGCCGTCCGGAATACCTGCAGCCGCCGCCACTTCACGCAGCAAATCAGCACAACCGGGGACGTTACTGGCGTGCTTGAGCAGTGCCACATTGCCCGCCATCAGCCCCGGCGCGAGGAAACGAATCACCTGCCAGAGTGGGAAATTCCACGGCATCACCGCCAACACGCAGCCAATGGGCTGGTAGACCACGTAACTGCGCTGCGCCTCGGTGGCGATCAGCTGCGGCTTGAGGTAGCCGGCGGCGTGCTCGGCGTAGTACTCGCAGGCAGCGGCACTCTTTTCGATCTCAGCCAGGGCTTCACGCCGCAGCTTGCCCATCTCGGCGGTCATGGTCCGCTGGATGTCATCGCGCCGTTCGCGCAGGCCCGCCGCCATCTTGCGCAGATGATTGCCGCGCTGCTCCAGTGACAAGGCCGACCATGCCGGGAAGGCGGCTTCGGCTGCGGCCAGGCGCTGCTCGACAGCCGCCGCGCTCATCAGCTCGACCGTGCGCACGGCCTGGCCATTGAAAGGATTGATTGTCTGGTACGACGCCATGGAATCACCTGCATTCAACGAATGCAGGAATGGTAGCGCCGCGAATGTTGCGCGCAGGTAAACCGCGCCACACGCTTCTGTAGCGCCGAGCCATGCTCGGCTGGAGCCTTACCGGGAAAGCCCTGCCGAGCATGGCTCGGCACGACCGAATCGATCTTCCGCGAGCACCGGCCACACCAGCGGCGCTCACCCGTTCTCCTGCAGGGCCAGCTGCATGTCGCGCTGCCGGCGCTTCTCCGAGCGCGCGGATATCCACCAGCCGATCACCGCCACCAGCGACACCGCCAGCACCATCAGCGTTGCCAGTGCGTTGATCTTCGGGCTCACGCCCATGCGCACCGAGGCAAATATCTTCATCGGCAAGGTGGTCGAGCTGGGCCCGGCGACGAAGCTGGCAATCACCACGTCATCCAGCGACAAGGTGAAGGCCAGCAACCAGCCGGACACCAGCGCCGGGAAGATGATCGGCAAGGTGATCAGGAAGAACACCTTGAGCCGGTTTGCACCCAGGTCCATGGCCGCCTCTTCCAGCGAGCGGTCCAGTTCCTGCAGGCGCGAGGACACCACCACCGTCACGAAGGAAATGGTGAAGGTGACGTGCGCGATCCAGATCGCCACAACGCCCTTGGACGGCAGGCCGAACAGGCCGCCCATCGACACCAGCATCAGCAGGATCGACAGGCCGATGATCACCTCCGGCATCACCAGCGGCGCCGTCACCAGCGCACCAAAAAGGGTTTTGCTGGGGAAGCGCTTGAAGCGGGTCATCGCCATCGCCGCCATGGTGCCGATCACCATCGCAGCAGTGGCTGTCCAGAACGCGATCTTGATGCTGATCCACGCCGCCTGCAGCAACTGGCGGTCGCGGAACAGTTCGCCGTACCACTGCGTGGAGAAGCCCGCCCACACTGTCGCCAACCGCGAGGAGTTGAACGAGTACACCATCAGCAACAGGATCGGCAGGTACAGGAAGGCGAAGCCGAGCAGCAGCACGCCCCAACCCAACCAGGAACTACGCCGGGGCATGCTCATGCCAGCTTCCCTTCCAGCTCACGCTGCTGGGAACGGTTGAAGATGATGATCGGCACCAGCAGCAACAGCAGCATCACGATCGCCACCGCCGAAGCCAGCGGCCAGTCACGGTTGTTGAAGAACTCGCCCCACAGCACGCGGCCGATCATCAAGGTGTCCGGGCCGCCGAGCATTTCCGGGATCACGAACTCGCCCACCGCCGGAATCATCACCAGCATGCAGCCGGCAATGATGCCGCTGCGCGACAGCGGCAAGGTGATCTTGAGGAAGGCCTGCCACGGCCGCGCGCCCAGGTCGTAAGCGGCTTCCAGCAGGCGGTTGTCGAGTTTGACCAGGTTGGCGTACAGCGGCAGCACCATGAACGGCAGGTAGCAGTAGACAATGCCGACATAGGCCGCGAACGGGGTGTAGAGCATGCGCAGCGGCTGCTCGATCAGCCCCAGGTCCATCAGCGTGCGGTTGATCAGGCCATTGCTGTCGAGGATGCCGATCCACGCATAGACGCGGATCAGGAACGAGGTCCACGACGGCAGCACCACCAGCATCATCGCGATGTTCCGCGCCGACGGCGACATGCGCGAAATCACATAGGCCATCGGGTAGCCGATCAACAGCGTCAGCAAGGTCGAGATGACCGCGATCTTGATCGAGCTCAGGTAGGCGACCACGTACTGGCTGTCGGTGAACAGCGCCGCGTAGTTGCCCAGGTTGAGGTTCACCGAAAACGCGTTGTCCACGTACGCGACGATGGACGTATACGGCGGCATCGCCACGGCCATCTTCGAGAACGAGATCTTCAGCACGATCAGGAACGGGATGGCGAAGAACAGCAGCAGCCACAGGTAGGGCACGCCGATCACGCCGGCGCGGGTCCCCGGCAGCCAGCGCCGCCAACCGCCTGTGTTGGGGGCGGTCGCGCTCATGAGGTCAGCACCACGCCGTCGTTGTCGTCCCAGGACACCCAGACTTCATCGTTCCAGGTGATGCCGTCGCTATCCCAGCGCTTCATGTTGGCGAAGTTGGAGAGGATCTTGGCGCCGCTGGGCAGGCGCACGTGGTAGACCGAATGGCTGCCGAAGTAGGCAATGTCCTCGACCACGCCGAAGGCCTTGTTGGTGTCGCCTTCCGGCTCTTCCTTGGCGATGTGCACCTTCTCCGGACGCAGCGCGAACGCCACCGGCTGGCCTTCGTAGCCGGTGATGCCGTGGCCGACGTAGATCGGCGCCGGAAAGTCGGCAGTGCGCACGGTGACGTATTCGGGCAGATCTTCGTCGATCACACCCTCGAACAGGTTGACCGAGCCGATGAACCCGGCCACGAAACGGTTGGCCGGCTGCTCGTAGATGTCGTCGGGCTTGCCGATCTGCTGGATCCAGCCCTGGTCCATCACCGCGATGCGGGTGGCCATGGTCATGGCTTCTTCCTGGTCATGGGTGACCATGACGCAGGTGACGCCCAACTGCTCGATGATGTTGACCAGCTCCAGCTGCATCTTCGAGCGCAGCTTCTTGTCCAGCGCGCCCATCGGCTCATCCAGCAGCAGCAGCTTGGGCCCCTTGGCCAGCGAACGCGCCAGCGCCACACGCTGCTGCTGGCCGCCGGACAATTGATGCGGTTTACGCTTGCCCAGCTTCTGCAGTTGCACCAGTTCCAGCATCTCGCCGACGCGACGGGTGATCGCATCCTTCGCCATGCCGTCCTGCTTCAGGCCGAAGGCGATGTTCTGCTCCACCGTCATGTGCGGGAACAGCGCATAGGACTGGAACATCATGTTGATCGGCCGCTCGTACGGCGGCAGCGCGGTGATCGGCTGGCCGTCGAGCAGGATCGTCCCTTTGGTGGGCGTCTCGAAGCCGGCCAGGCAACGCAGCAAGGTGGATTTGCCGCTGCCCGAGCCACCCAGCAGGGCAAAAATCTCGCCCTTGCGTACATCCAGGTTGACGTCATCGACGGCGACGAAGCCATCGAACTCCTTGCGCAGATCGCGGATGGACAGATAGCCGGGCTCGCTGTTCAGGGCGATGGCATCGGTCCTGGTGTCTGGCTTGGCTTCAACGGGCATGCAGGGCTCCGGGAGCAGGCGGTAGGAAAACTGGCGTAGTGTAGCCCCCGAGTTTTGCAGACGACACCGCCGGATATGGCGGTTGACCATGCCGGGACAGTAACCACCGCGCGCGGGACGCGGGGTGAAGGCAGATGTCCCTGCCTGCCAGGCCTGAAACAAGAAAGCCCCCTTGTTGAGCAAGGAGGCCCGGCGCATGGCGGTGATCTCATAGCCCCTCTCCTGCGAAGCGGGAGAGGGGTTGGGGTGAGGGGCGCCTCAGACGTCCACCAGCCGTGACGATGAAGAACGCGTCGCCACGCGCGGTGGAGGCGAACCGTTGAGGGCTTCCCCTCATCCGCCCTCCGCGCACCTTCTCCCGCGTCGCGGGAGAAGGGAGCTGTCAAGCATGGCTTTGCTCTGAATGCCCTTCTCCCGCCAGCGGGAGAAGGGAGTCGTCGAGCATGGCTTTGCTCTGAAGCCCCTCTCCTGCGAAGCGGGAGAGGGGTTGGGGTGAGGGCTGCTTTTGAGCAACAGCCCCGCAACCCATCAACGGCCCGTCTTCACCTCGGTCCACAGACGGGTGTACAGCTTGTCCGTCTCCGGGGTGTTGATCGCATAGGTGAACATCTTGGCCGACGTTTCAGCGGACGGGTAGATGGTCTTGTCGTCACGGATGGCCGCATCCACCAGCGGGGTCGCCGGTGTCACCGGGTTGGCGTAGTGGGTCACGTTGGTGTTGTTGGCGGCCACCTGCGGCTCCAGCAGGTAGTTGATGAACGCATAGGCGTTCTCCGGGTGCTTGGCATCCTTCGGAATGGCCAGCATGTCAAACCACTGCGGGGCGCCTTCCTTCGGGATCGAATAGGCCACTTCCACGCCGTTCTTGGCTTCCTCGGCGCGGTCGCGGGCCTGGATGATGTCACCCGACCAGCCCACCACCAGGCAGGTGCTGCCATTGGCCAGCGAACCCACGTACTGCGAGGAGTGGAAGTTCTGCACATACGGGCGGATCGACTTGAGCAGATCGGCGGCCTTCTGCAGCACGGCCGGGTCGCCGCTGTGCGGGTCTTCGCCCAGGTAATGCAGTGCAATCGGAATCATGTCGGCCGGGGTGTCCAGAATGGTCACGCCGCAGTCCTTCATCTTGGCGATGTTTTCCGGCTTGAACACCAGGTCCCAGCTGTTGGCGATATCGGTGCTGCCACCAAAACGCTCCTTGAGCTTGGCCACGTTGTAGCCGATGCCGGTGGTGCCGATCATGTACGGCACGCCGTACTTGTTCTCCGGGTCCTGCCCGGCAATACGCGCCATCACCGCCGGGTCCAGGTTGGCCAGGTTCGGGATCTTGCTCTTGTCCAGCGGCAGGAACACACCGGCCTGGATCTGACGGCCGAAGAAGTTCAGCGTCGGCACCACGATGTCGTAACCACTGTTGCCGGTCAGCAGCTTGGTCTCGACCATTTCATCGCTGTCGAACACGTCGTAGGTGACCTTGATGCTGGTCGCCTTCTCGAAGTTCGGGATGGTGTCTTCGGCGATGTAGTCCGAGTAGTTGTAGACGTTGAGGACCTTGGCCTCGCCGCCTTCGGGCGTCTTGCCACCCTCGTCCTTGCCGCCACAGGCAGCAAGCAGGGAAATGGCGATGCCGGCGGTCAGGATGCGCAGATTCATGGGTTCTCCAGTGGGATGCGGGAGCGATGTGGGGGAACCGGCGAGGCCGGCGGGTGGCGTATTGTCCCATCTGCGGAAGGCATCGCGCCAATCGATGCCCCGTAGGAGCGCCTTCAGGCGCGAAACCAGCGTATTGGGCGGCGTGGTGAAGCTGGCATGCGGATGGTTTGCCGGCTTCGCGCCTGAAGGCGCTCCTACGGGTTTGACCTGTCTGTAGGAGCGCCCTTGGGCGCGAGGCCAGCAGTGGTACCGGCTGTATGGCGCTGGCGGGGGTCATCGGCTTCGCGCCCAAGGGCGCTCCTGCCGATATCCCGGACATTTCGGCGCGGCGGCGAGTGCTCAGACGTTGAGCAGCAGGAACTCACGCTCCCACGAGCTGATCACCCGGAAGAAGGTCTCGTACTCCTTGCGCTTGACCGAGATGTAGGCGCGGCAGAAACGCTTGCCCAGCAGTTCCTGCAGTGGCTCGCAGCCCTCCAGCCCGTCCAGTGCTTCGCCCAGTGAGCGCGGCAATTCGTAACCCAGCTCCTTGGCATTGCCGGTGATCGGCTGGGTCGGCCGCAGTTTCTCGCGGATGCCCAGCAGGCCGCAGGCCAGGGTCGCGGCCATGGCCAGGTACGGGTTGGCATCGGAGCCGGCAAAGCGGCTTTCCACGCGACTGTTTTCCAGGCTGTCGATGGGCACGCGCAGGCCGCAGGTGCGGTTGTCGAAGCCCCACTCCACATTGCTGGGCGATACCTCGCCAAACACCAGGCGGCGGTAGGAATTGACGTTGGGCGCAAAGAACGCCATCGCCATCGGCACGTACTTCTGCAGGCCGGCCAGGTAGTTGTCGAAGGTCTCGCTGTACTGGCCCGGGCTGACACCGGCAAACACGTTGACCCCGTCGGACATGCGCACCAGGCTCTGGTGGATATGCATGGCACTGCCCGGCTCGGTTTCCATCGGCTTGGCCAGGAAGGTGGCGTACACGCCGTGGCGCATGGCCGCCTCGCGCATGGTGCGCTTGAACAGGAACACCTGGTCGGCCAGCGACATCGCGTCGTCGTGGGTGAAGTTCACTTCCAGCTGCGCGGCGCCGGATTCGTGGATCAGCGTATCCACGTCCAGCTTCAACGCATCGCAGTAGTCGTACATCAGGTCCAGGATGGGATCGAATTCGTTGACCGCGTCAATCGAATACGACTGGCGGGCCGTCTCCGGGCGGCCGGAGCGCCCGGCCGGCGGCAGCAACGGGAAGTCCGGGTCGGTGTTCTTCTGCACCAGGAAGAATTCCACCTCCGGCGCCACCACCGGCTTGAGCCCCAGCGCTTCATAGCCGGCCAGCACCCGCCGCAGCACGTTGCGCGGCGCGAGTTCGTGCGGCTCGCCGTTCTTGGTATAGCAGTCGTGGATGATCTGCGCGGTGGGATCGGCTGCCCACGGCACCATGCGCACGGTGTCCGGGTCCGGGCGCAGGATCATGTCCGCATCCGCCGGCGAGGTCAGCTCGTAGTAGTCGTCCGGAAAATCACCCGTGACGGTGGTGGCGAAAATGCCCTCGGGCAGGCGCGTACCGTAATCGTGGCGGAACTTGTCGGCCGGGATGATCTTGCCGCGGGCATTGCCGGTGATATCCGGCACCAGGCATTCCACCTCGGTGATGTGCCGCTCTTTGAGCCAGCGCAGCAGCGAGCTTTCTTCCTGCACGTTGGCAACGGTCTTGCGGGTACGGGGGCGCGAAGTCATGGCGGATCAGCTTTGTTGTTTTTGCATCTGGTAACGGCGACAGGCCTCGCCGAAGGCTTGGAAAATGCCCAGGTAAAACGGGTTTTCACGCACCCGCCACTCTGGATGGAACTGCACTCCGAGCAGAAAACCCGGGCCGGGGCCGCGGAAGGCCTCAATCAGCCCATCGGGGGCGCGGGCTTCAACCTGCAGCCCCTCACCCAGGCGCGCAACGCCCTGCCCATGCACGGTGTTGACGCTCACCCGGGTGCCGCCGGCAATGCCGGCCAACAGCCCACCCGGCACCAGTTTCAGTGCGTGGGCCGGGCCATATTGCACGTCCAGCGGTGAATCCGGGTCTTCACGATGATCGGCCAGCCCTGCGACCTCGTGCACTTTCGGGTGCAGGCTGCCACCGAAAGCGACGTTGACCTCCTGGAAGCCCCGGCAGATGGCCAGCACCGGCAGGCCCATCGCCAGCGCCTGCGGCAGCAGCCCGAACACATTGGCATCGCGCGCCGGATCATGCGGATTGCCCGGCCAACTGGCGCCGCCCGCGTAATGGTGCGGCTCGATATTGCTGGTGGCGCCGGTCAGCAGTAGGCCATCCAGTTGTCGCAACCAGGCCGCGGCCGGAAGCGGCGGCTGCAGCAGCGGCAGTATCAATGGCGTCGCGTTGGCGGCCTCAACCACGGCCCGCACATATTTTTCACCGACCACGAGGAACGGGTGCGATCCAATCGGTTTGCTGTCGGTAGGCAGGCCGACCAGCGGCAGGGTGGTCATGCGTCAAGCTCGGAAGACGTGCAGGCACGCTACCCCCGGCCCTGCATTTAGGCAACCGCACGGCATCTGCCATTCAAATGTCACACGACACAATGGCTGCGCTGGTCCAATGTGTGCGCTTGGCGCACACAGCCCGGCCGTTACACTTGCCCCCCCGCCGAACCCATCCACCCGATGTCCGTGGCCACCCCACCGCCTGCCTACCCACCCAGCTGGTACGCCAGCAGCCAGCCGGAACTGCCCGCGCGCGCGCCGCTGCGTGGCCAGGCGCGTGCCGATGTCGCCGTACTCGGCGCCGGCTATACCGGCCTGACCGCTGCACTGGCCCTGGCCGAGAAAGGCTACAAAGTCACCGTACTGGAAGCCGAGCGCGTGGGCTGGGGGGCGTCCGGCCGCAACGGCGGCCAGGCCATCGTCGGCTATGGCTGCGAGCAGGACACGCTGGAAAAGCTGGTCGGCGATGCCGATGCACGCCTGCTGTTTGATTTCTCGCGCGACGGCATGCGGATGCTCAAGCAGCGCATCGCCCGGCACCACATTGACTGCGATTGGCGCGACGGCCACGCCAGCGTGCCGATCCACCCGCGCCAGGAGCGCGCCCTGCGTGCGGACATTGAACGCATGGCACAGCGTTACGACTATCCGCTGGAATGGTGGGACCGCAGCCGCCTGCAGCAGGAACTGGCCAGCGACCGCTACCTCGGTGCGATGTACGACGCCGCCAGTGGTCACCTGCATCCGCTGGCCTATGCACAGGGGCTGGCGCGCGCGGCCGAAGCGGCGGGCGTGACCCTCCACGAGCATTCCCCGGTGACGCGGATGCAGCGCGGCGCGCAACCGGCGCTGATCACCGCGCAGGGCCGCGTGGATGCCGATTTCGTGGTGCTGGCCGGCAACGCCTGGCTGCAGGGCATCGCCCCGGAGCTGGAAACCCGGATGATGCCGGTGGGCACTTATATCGGCGCCACCCAGCCGCTGGGCGCCGGGCGCGCCAGGGCGCTGATCCGCAACGACATGGCCGTGGCCGATGTGAACTGGGCGCTGGACTACTTCCGCCTCAGCCGCGACCACCGCTTGCTGTTTGGCGGCCAGGCCAACTATTCCGCGCTGCCACCGCCCGGCCTGCGCGCCAGCATGACCCGGCGCATGCGTCGCGTCTTTCCGCAGCTGGCCGATGTGGAGCTGGACTATGTGTGGGGTGGCTATATCGACATCACCCGCAACCGCGCCCCGCACTGGGGAAGGCTCACGCCCCAAATCTATTTCGCGCAGGGTTTTTCCGGCCATGGCGTCGCCAGCGCCGGCCTGGCCGGTGAAGTGATTGCCGAGGCCATTGCCGGGCAATCGGCCAGGCTGGATGTGTTCGAGAAAATTCCGCACGGCGTATTCCCCGGCGGCAAGGCGCTGCGCATGCCGCTGCTGGTGGCGGCCATGTCCTGGTACAAGCTGCGCGACCTGCTGGGATGAGGCGGGAATTGGGGATTCGCGGCATCGCAGGCGGGGCTTCCATCCCAGCCTGCGTTTGCGCGGTGGGTTCTGCCGCTAAAGTTTTTTGCCCGCCGGTCGCTACATGTTGCAGATGACCATCAGCCTTACCCCCATGGCCGCACCGTCACAGAGCTTCGACGGTCCGTCGATCGCCCCGCTCCCGCAGCGCATCCTGCTGGTGGAGAACTCCCGCACGTTCACCACGATGCTGCGCGAGGCCATCGAGCAGCGCCTGGAATTGCCCGTGAGCGTGGCCTTCAGCCTGGCCGAGGCCGGAGAGTTGCTGGATCGTGAGGATGGCTGGTTCCTGGTACTGACCGGGCTGGTGCTGGCCGATGGCGACCGCGACCAGGTGGTGGACTATTTCGTCGGCCGTGGCCTGCCGACCATCGTGGTCAGCGGTGTTTACGACGAAGACCTGCGCAAGCGCGTGCTGCAGCAGCAGATCATCGACTACGTGCTGAAAAACACCCCCGGCAGCATCGACTACCTGGTGTGGCTGGTGCAGCGGATGGAGCGCAACCGCCGTATTTCGGCATTGGTGGTGGACGATTCCCCCTCGGCCCGCTCCTACGCCGCTGCATTGCTGGGCATGTACGGCCACCACGTCAGCGAGGCCGCCGATGGTGCCGCGGCCTTGCGCGCACTGGAGGCCGATCCGGCCATCCGCCTGGTGATCGTGGACCAGGAAATGCCGGGCATGGAGGGCGTGGAGCTCACCCGCCGGCTGCGTGCCCTGCGCGCCCGCGACAAGGTGGCGGTGATCGGCATTTCGGGCAATTCCGATCCGTCGCTGATTCCACGCTTCCTCAAGAACGGTGCCAATGATTTCCTGCGCAAGCCGTTCTCGCGCGAGGAGTTCTTCTGCCGCGTCTCACAGAACGTGGACCAGCTGGAGTTGATCGGCACCTTGCAGGACCTGGCCACCCGCGACTTCCTCACCGGCCTGCCCAACCGCCGCAGCTTCCTGGAAAACAGCCAGCGCCAGCTGGCCCAGGCAGTCGGTGGCAATGAGGTGGCCGTGGCCATGGTGGATATCGACCACTTCAAGCACATCAACGACAGCCTTGGCCATGAAGCCGGCGACCAGGCCATCCGCGCGGTGGCCAGCATCCTGCAGGCACATACGCGCCCGTCCGACATCAGCGCACGCTTTGGTGGCGAGGAGTTCTGCCTGCTGGTCAACGGGCTGGATGAAACCGCCAGCACCCGCCACTTTGAACAACTGCGGCATGCCGTCGAAGCGCTGAGCCTGCAGCTGGGCGACAAGACCCTGACCATGACCGTCAGCATCGGCGTCTGCCGCATGCCCGCACGCCGCGGCAACCTGCACCAGCTCATCACCGAGGCCGACCGCCAGCTCTATCTGGCCAAGGCCGGTGGACGCAACCGCGTGTGCAGCGCAGGCCAAGACTGAGCACTTTCCTGCTTTGATCCAGATCAACGCGCGCCACCGGGCCCACACCTAAAGTGCAATCCAAGCACTTCACAGGGAGGATCTACGATGGCACTACTGGTTTGGCAGGATGATCTCAACACGGGCGTGGAGGTCATCGACCATCAGCACATGCGCATCGTGGAGATGCTCAACCACCTGCATGTGGCCCAGAAGAGCCTGGAACGCATGGCCGTGGCCGAGGTGATCGACGAACTGGTGGACTACACCATGTCGCACTTCGCCTTTGAAGAAGAGCTGATGGAAGAAGCCGGCTACCCGTTCTGCGCTGCCCACAAGCGCGTGCATGAAGTCTTTGGCAAGCGCGTGGCCGAATACCGCCTGCGCTTCCAGGCCGGCGAAGATGTCACCGACGAACTGCGCAACATGCTCTCGCGCTGGCTGTTCAACCACATCCGCGGCGACGACAAGGCCTATGCCGAACAGGTCAAGCGCCACCTCAACCAGTTTGCCCGCGAACACCAGGAAGGCAGCTGGCTGGGCCGCACCCTGAAGCGGATTTTCCGCTGACCCCCTGCGCGGGAACGACGCGGCTGCCCCTCCCCCGGAAAGCACACCGCCGCGCCATTCCTGCCCCCCGCTGCTGCGGGGGCGCCGCAAGCCGGCACCGCCTTCCATCTTTGTGTGGGATGCAGGGCAAGGCGACTTACGGCGCTCCCCCAGCCTCGCGTTTCTGGCGCCGGCCAATGGCCCACAGCGCCCAGGCCGTCACCAGCGCGGTAACGCACAGGTAACCGCCCACCGCGGCAATGCCAAACTTGCCGGCCAACCATGTCGCCGCATACGGCGCGGGCGCCGCACCAAGAATGCCGGCCAGGTTGAAGGACAACGATGACCCGGTATAGCGCACCTGCACCGGGTACAGGCTGGCCAGCATGGTGCCGCACGGGCCGTAGGTCAGGCCCATCAGGAACAGGCCCAGCGACAGGAACAGCAATACCTGCAACGGATGCCCGGCCTGGAACAACGGCTGGAACAACAAGCCGAAAATGAAGATCGCCACGGTAGCCCACAGCATTGCCTTGACCGTGCCGTGGCGGTCGCCGTACAGCGCGGCCAGCGGGATGCCGGCGGCAAAGAACAGGATGCCGATCATCTGCAGCAGCAGGAAATCTTCCCGCGCATAGTGCAGTACCGAGGTGCCATGGCCGAGCGTGAACACCGTCATCAGGTAGAACAACACGAAGGTGGCAAACGCCGCCAGCGTGCCCACCACCACCGCAAAACCATGGTTCACCAGCACCTCGCGCATCGGCAAGCGCACGCGCTTGCCACTGTCCAGCGCCTTCTGGAAATCCGGCGTCTCGTGGATATTGAGCCGCACCCACAGCCCAACAACCACCAGCAATGCGCTGGCGATGAACGGCACGCGCCAGCCCCACGCCAGGAAGCTCGCATCGTCCATCGCCTTGCCCAGCAGCAGGAACGTGCCCGCCGACAGCAAAAAACCCAGCGGCGCCCCCAACTGCGGGAACATGCCGTACCACGCACGCTTGCCCGGCGGCGCATTCTCGGTCGCCAGCAACACCGCCCCGCCCCACTCGCCGCCCAGACCCAGGCCCTGCCCAAACCGGCACAGCGCCAGCAGGATCGGCGCCCACAGGCCGATGTCGGCATGGGTCGGCAACAGGCCGATGGCCACCGTGGACAGGCCCATGGTCAACAGTGCCGCGACCAGGGTGGCCTTGCGGCCAATGCGGTCGCCGTAATGGCCGAACAACGCCGAGCCCACCGGCCGGGCGATGAACGCCACCGCGAACGTTGCCAGCGACTGCAGCAGCGCGGCATTGGCACTGCTTTCCGGGAAAAACAGCGTGGGGAACACCAGCACCGCCGCGGTGGCGTAGATGTAGAAATCGAAGAACTCGATGGTGGTGCCGACCAGACTTGCAGCCAGCACGCGGCGGGGGGAGTTCAAGGGGGCGGGAATGGCAGCAGTCGACATGGTCCGGGCTTGGGGAGCGTTGCCGCCAAGTCTGCCATGCGGCCCCTGCCTGCCACCGCCTGGTTACAGCCGACATCGTTCCTATTGCCCTTGTTGGAGCGCGCGGGCTGGCATTGCAGGGCGTTTGGCAGCGGATCGACTGGCTCGCCCAGAACGACCAGAAGTGAGGCCGATGCACACGTACCGAACGCTTTACTGACGTTGCATTCAGTACGCGTGCACAACGAATAATCCTGGCCAAGCGCGGGGAGGGTGAAAGTGAAGCTGGGCCCGATGCGCGGCAACGTGATTGCCGAGAAGCGGGATTGATCCAGGCGCTGTGATGTACGAAGCCCCTCTCCCCCTGTGGGAGAGGGGTTGGGGAGAGGGGAAGATCAAAGTCGCCGCAAGGAATACGCTGCGGACAAGTTACGAAGCAGGCGCCAGGCTTCCCTGGATGAAAATCAACAGCGCCCCCTCATCCGCCCCTGCGGGGCACCTCGCTCCGCGCCCCGGCCTCGCATAGTGTGCGAGGCGTTCAGTCATGCACGAGCCGGTGGCTCGTAAGCCGCATGCCTTCACCCCGCAAACGGGAGAAGGGAGATCAAGCAGTGCATTCGTCGCGGCTTACGCCACACAGCCACCGTTCCAATCAATCAGCTAGGTTGATCCAGGTCGCTTTCATCTCGGTGTACTTGTCAAAGGCATGCAGGGATTTGTCGCGGCCGTTGCCGGACTGTTTGTAACCGCCGAACGGTGCGCTCATGTCGCCGCCATCCCAGTAATTCACCCAAACACTGCCGGCGCGCAGGCCGCGTGCCACGCGGTGCGCACGCGAGATGTCACGCGTCCACACGCCGGCGGCCAATCCGTACTCGCTGTCATTGGCCAGTTGCAGCGCCTGCTGCTCGCCGTCGAATGCGATCACCGACAACACCGGGCCGAAGATTTCCTCCCGCGCGATGCGGTGCTGCGGCGAAACCTCGTCAAACACCGTCGGCTCGATATAGCAGCCGCCTTCCACCACCTCGGCGCGCTTGCCGCCCAGCAGCAGCCTGGCCCCTTCGGCTATGCCTTCGTCGATGTAACCCAGCACGCGCGCGGCCTGGGTTTCGTCCACCAGCGCGCCCATCGGCGCATCGGGTTCGAAGGGATGCCGCGGCTGCATGTGGCGGCCGTGTTCGACAACCCGCGCGACAAATTCGTCCTTGATCGAGCGCTCCACCAGCAGCCGCGATGCGGCGGTGCAGACCTCGCCCTGGTTGTAGAAAATGCCGCTGGCCGCCGCCGCGGCCGCCTTGTCCAGGTCCGGCGCATCGGCAAACACGATGTTTGGGCTCTTGCCGCCGCATTCCATGTAGGCGCGTTTCATGTTGGACAGGCCGGCGCATTGCAGCAGCCGCTTGCCCACCGCAGTGGAGCCGGTGAACACCAGCCCGTCCACGTCCATGTGCAAGGCCAGTGGTTCGCCCGCGCCCTTGCCACTGCCCGGCACCACGTTGAATACGCCGTCGGGCAGGCCGGCCTCGGCCACCAGTTCGGCAAAGCGCAGGGCACTCAGCGGCGATTTTTCCGAGGGCTTGAGCACCACCGAGTTGCCCGCCGCCAGGGCCGGTGCAATTTTCCATGCGGCCATCAACAACGGGAAATTCCACGGCACGATGGCACCGACCACGCCCAGCGGCTCGCGGGTGATCAGGCCCAGCTCGTTGCTGCCGGTGGGCGCGACTTCGCCGTAGAGCTTGTCCACGGCTTCGGCAGTCCACTGGATACAGCGGATCACCCCGGCGATATCGACCTTGCGCGCTTCGCCCACGGGCTTGCCCATGTCCAGCGTTTCCAGCAGCGCCAGTTCGTCGGCATGCTTTTCCACCAACGCCGCCAAACGCAGCAATACCTGTTTGCGCCGGCCCGGCTTCAGGTTCGCCCAATGGCCGGCCTGGAAGCTGCGCCGCGCCGCGGCCACCGCGTGGTCGATGTCCAGTTGCCCGCAGTCGGCCACCTGCGCCAGCACGCGGCCGTCAATCGGGCTGATGCAGGCAAAGCTCGCGCCAGAGGCTGCATCCACATGGCGACCGTCAATGAATGCGCGGGTACGCAGGGTCAGGCCGGCAGCGAGCGTCTGCCATTGTTCGCGGAGATGGGGGCTGGTCATGGCGAAATCCTGTTGCGCGGCAAGGCGGACGGGCCGCAGACGCGCATGGTACGACGCCGCAGGTGCACACGCGGTATGAATCCAGCCCGCCTCCTGGCCCGGATGGATTGGCCCAGCAGCGCCCTGCATCACTACAATGCCGGCCCACGTTTCAACCGGCAGCCGCATGGACATCATCGTCAACGAAGAACTCAAGGCCTACATCGACCCGCTCACGCAGGACGAGCATGACGCGCTGGAGCGCAGTCTGCTGGCCGAGGGCTGTCGCGACGCGCTGGTGCTGTGGGGCAACGTGCTGATCGACGGCCACAACCGTTACGGCATCTGCAGCAAGCACAACATCCCGTTCAATACGGTGCAGAACACGCGCTTCCAGTCGATGGACGACGTTCACCTGTGGATGATCGAGCAGCACCTGGGCCGGCGCAGCGTGTCCGACTACCAGCGCGGCGTGCTGGCCCTGCGCAAGCGCGACATTCTGGAAGCCCGCCGCCGCAGCGAGCAGGAGCAACTGCGCCGCGAAAGCGAAGGCGAGGCCGCACCCGGCGCTGACGCCGACAACGACAGCCCGCCGTGGGAACCAGCACCGAAGCTGTCCAAGGCCGACCTGGCCCGCGAGGCCAAGCTCAGCCCCAGCCAGGTGACGATGATCGAGAAGATCCATGAGCACGCCACCGCCGAGGTGATCGAAGCGATGCGCGTGGGGGCGATCTCGCTCAGTGCTGCCGCCACGGTCGCCAGCCTGCCCGAGGAAGAACAGCGTGCGGCGGCACGCGGCGGCAAGGACGAGCTGAAGCAGGCCGCCAAGCGCGTGCGCGATGCCAAGCGCAAGCCCAGGCCCGCGCGCGAAGACAACGATGAAACGCAGCCACTGAGCGCGACCGAAACCGACGGCCTCGATCGCACCAGCGACAGCGCCGAAGTGCAGGCACTGCGCCAGCGCGTGGCCTCGCTCACCGCCGAAAACCAGGCCCTGCGCATGGAACTGGATGCCCTGCGCGCACGCCTGGTGCCTGCTGAATCGGCCGAGTTCAGCGAAACCGCCGACGCTTGATCCCCCTTCGCCCACGCCCTACCCTGCCGCCACGCCCTGCAAGGAATGAGCGATGGCCTCAGCATCACCGGAACTGGAACTCTTCGTCCGCGAAGCATTGATGCGCGGACACAGCCGCCAACAGGTCAGCACCGCGCTGTTGGCCGCCGGCTGGAGCGAGCAGCAGATACACGGCGTGCTGGAGGGCTGGGCGCAGGTGGATTTCGCCCTGCCGGTGCCGCGCCCGCGTGCCTCGCTGTCCGCGCGCGAAGCGTTTCTTTATCTGGTGCTGTTCAGCACGCTGTATTTCTTCGCCTGGAACCTGGGCAGCCTGCTGTTCCAGCTGATCGAGTACGCCCTGCCGGACCCGGCCGATCCGGATTGGCGCCTGACACGCCTGGGCAGCGGCATCCGCTGGGCGATTTCGGCACTGGTGATCGCCTTCCCGGTGTTTGCCTTTGTTGCCGGCCATGTCAACGGTGAAGTAAAGCGCAATCCGATCAAACGCCTGTCCCCGGTGCGCCGCTGGCTGACCTACCTGACCCTGTTCGTCGCCGCGGCCGTGTTGATCGGCGACCTCACCGCACTGGTCTTCAACCTGCTCGGCGGCGACCTGAGCCTGCGCTTCGTGCTCAAGGTGCTGGTGGTCGGCGCCATTGCCGGCACGGTGTTCGGTTACTACCTGTGGGACCTGCGCAAAGAGGAGGTCAACGCATGAACCCTACTGCCTGGGGCACCCGCGTACTCTGGGTCACCGGCCTGGTTACCGCTGCGGCGATTGCGGCCGGCATCTGGGTCATCGACTCTCCCTCGCAGCAGCGGCTCAAGCGCCTGGATGGCGCACGCCTGTCGCACCTGCAGACGCTGGAGATTGCCGCCAACAATTACTGGCGCGAGAACGATGCCCTGCCGCCCAACCTCCTGGCCCTTGTCGCGCAACCGGGCATGTTGCTCACCTACAAGGATCCCTCCGGCGGCCCGGACTATGTCTACCGCGCGCTTGATGCCACGCACTACGAGTTGTGCGCGCAGTTCGATACCAGCAGCGCCCACGAAACACCGCGCGGCCTGGCCAGCGAATGGGCCCATCCGGCGGGCAACCATTGCTTCCGCCGCAGCGTGAGCGCCAAGGACAACGAGTAACCGCTGCCATGCAGGACGATGATCCCCGCCGTGCGCAACTGCGCCGCCTGAAGCTGTACGCGCTGGCAATGCTGCTGGCCATGCTGGCCGGTTTCATCGTCAGCCACCTCAATGGCGAGCGCGGCATCTGGGCCTGGGTGGGCGCGTTCTGCGAGGCCGCAACGGTCGGCGCCCTGGCCGACTGGTTTGCCGTGGTGGCGCTGTTCCGGCGCCCGCTCAACCTGCCGATTCCGCATACGGCCATCATCCCGCGCAACAAGGCGCGCATTGCCGACAGCCTGGCCGTGTTCGTGCGCGACCACTTCCTGGAACCGGAAGCACTGCTGGCCAAGCTCAAGGTGTTCGACCCGGCCGCACGCCTGGGTGAGTGGCTGGCAAAGCCGCAGCAGGCACACATGCTGGCAACCATGGCACGCGGCTGGGCGGTACAGGCGCTGGACCTGCTGGACGAGGCCGCCGTGCGCCGGGCCATCCAGGGGTTTGTGGTCGAACAACTGCGGCAATGGAATGCAGCGGCCACCGCGGGCGACCTGCTGGGCCTGCTCACTGCCGACAACCGCCATCAGCGCGTGCTCGACGAAGGGCTCAAACGTGTTGCCGGTTGGCTGGACAAGGAGAGCGTGCGTCAACACGCCTCGGCATTGATCGTGCGCTACATCCGCAAGGAATGGCCCAAGCTGGCCAGCACCGTGGATTGGGTCAAACCGATTGATGAGATTGGCGACACCCTGGCCGATCGCCTGGCGCGCGCCGGCCTGGAAGAACTGCAGGCGGTGCTGTCCGAACCCGAACACCCGCTGCGACAGGACTACGCACGCTGGCTGGGCGACTACATGCAGCGCCTGCGCGGCGATCCGGCCTTGGCTGCGCGGGTGGATGCGCTCAAGCAACAGGTCATCGATCACCCCGCCGTGCAGGATTACGTGCAAGGCCTGTGGCAGCGCGTGCACGACTACCTGCGCGCTGATCTATCCAGCGAAAACTCGGTGCTTGCCGGCCACCTTGAACGCAGCTTCGGCAAGCTGGGGGCGGCCATCGGCAACGACCCGGCACTGCGCGACGCCCTCAACCAGCACATGCTGGCGGGGGCGGAAAAACTCACCAACCGCCTGCGCAACGGCGTCACGACGCACATCGCCCAGACGGTGAAGGCGTGGGACGAAGAAAAACTGGTCGAGCAACTGGAGCTGAGCGTCGGCCGCGACCTGCAGTACATCCGCTTCAACGGCACCCTGGTCGGCGGGCTGATTGGCCTGCTGCTGCATGCGATTACGGGTTGGCTGAAGTTCTGAGGTTGAGGTTGGTGCATGTGCTTTGCATCCCCCCTCTCCCCAACCCCTCTCCCGCAAGGGGAGAGGGGCTTCACAGCTGCAGTTGCCAGGAATGCTTCAACTCGAAGTGACGCTAGCCCCTCTCCCCTTGCGGGGTGAAAAGGTGGTGCTTACGAACCATTGGTTCGTACCTCCTTTGAACGCCCTTGCGTCAGCGCAAGGGCCGGGGCGCGGAGCGGGGGTTGGGGAGAGGGGAGAATGCTCCCGCCAATCATGAGCAACACACACCACAGCCCCCGACGCACCCATTCCAAAAAGTTCAAGACAGCGCGATGACAATTTAGCTTGCCCTCACAAATAAGAATGGTTATCGTTACGAACTAGGCCGTACGCCCAGCCTCTCGCGGCATGGATGCCCTGCATCCCCGCACAGCCCCGTGTACCCCCGACGACATATCAGCGCAGCGCGAAGATGCCCAGAGCAGTCGCGCCGTGCATGCGGGCAGTACACGGGAACCCTACCCCGGCAATGCGCACGTTTGGCGTGCGGCGAAGCCGTGGGCATTCCTCAGCGCTGGCCCGTTTCATTTCGCCACCTGAGGAAACGCCCATGCATCGCCCCCGCACCACGTCTGCGCTCAAACTCACGCTGTTGTCCACTGCGTTGACCATTGCGCTTGTCAGCAATGCGCATGCCGAAGCCGCACCCGCCAACAGTGCCACCACGCTGGATACGGTCAAGGTCATCGCCGATGGCGATGTCCCCACCTCCTACACCGTCAAGCAGGCACGCACGGCAACCAAGCTGGATATGTCACTGCGCCACACGCCGCAGTCGGTCACCGTGCTCACCCGCCAGCGCCTGGATGACATGGGCCTGTACGCCATGTCGGACGTGATGGGCCAGGTCACGGGTGTGCATGTGTCCGTCACCGACAGCGAGCGCATCAACTTCGTGTCGCGTGGCTACAACATCAGCAATTTCCAGGTCGATGGCATGCTCAATACCTTCGGCGGCTACATCAAGACCAACAACGACAGCGTCATCTACGACCGCATCGAAGTCGTCCGCGGCGCCACCGGCCTGACCACCGGCGCCGGCGATCCGTCGGGCACCATCAACTACGTGCGCAAGCGCCCCACCGACGAATTCGCAATGAGCGCCAACCTGGTGCTTGGCCGCTGGGGCAACCAGCGTCTGGAAGCGGACATCGGCGGCCCGGTCGCATTGGACGGCCGCGTGCGTGCGCGCCTTGTCGCCGCCAAGCAGCAGAGTGATTCCTTCCGTGATGTGTACCGCCTCGACAAGAACGTGTTCTACGGCATCGTCCAGGCCGACCTGAGCGACAGCACGTTGTTTGAGGTGGGCTACGAATACCAGTCGCCGGAAACCTCCGGCGTCACCTGGGGCGTGGTGCCGTACTGGGGAGCCGACGGCAAACCGGCCAACCTGCCGCGCTCGACCAACCTGTCGGCGCGCTGGAGCCAGTGGCCCATCGTCGAGAAAAGTGCCTTTGCACGGATCGAGCAGAGCCTGGGCCACGACTGGGCAATCAAGGCCAGCTACACCCGCTCCAAGCGCGAGACCGAAGGTGAAGTCTGGTACGGCGCATCGGGCTACCCGCGCGCGGACGGCACCGGCGTGAAAGCCTTCATCGGCGCATTCGGTGAACGCGGCGACATGCAGGTGTTCGACGTGAATGCCGGCGGCCCGTTCAAGCTGTTCGGCCGCGAGCATGAGCTGGTGGTTGGCGTCGGCCAGTCCGTGCGCAAGGGCGAAGTGCCAGGCTCGGACTTTGACTACGCCGATGGCTACGAGCTGGTACCGGACTGGCGCCACTGGACCGGCAACGTGCCGCCGCTGCAGATCAACCGTTACAACTGGCTGTCCTCGCGGGATGAACTCAAGCAGCGCGCTGCCTACGTTGCCGCACGCCTGCAATTGGCCGACCCGCTGATGGCGGTGCTGGGCGCACGTTATGGCAGCTGGGAAACCCGCGACTGGAGCTACGAGCGCGATGCCTCCGGCAAACTGCTGGGCACCGAGCGCGGTGGCTACAAGCCGGAGGATTCGCTGACGCCCTACGCCGGCCTGATCTACGACTTCAACAAATCCTTCAGCGCCTACGCCAGCTACACCGACATCTTCCAGCCGCAGAATTACCGCGACAAGAACAACAGCTACCTGGAGCCGGTGGTCGGCGACATGTGGGAAGCCGGCGTCAAGGCCGAACTGTTCGACGGCCGCCTGAATGCATCGGCTGCGGTATTCAAGGGCGAGAAGGACAACGTTGCCGAAGTGGATGATTCGGTACCCGAAGGCTCGTTGCCGGATGGCTCAACCGCCTACCGTTCCACCGGCAAGGGCAACGAGGTCAAGGGCTGGGAAGTGGAAGCCCAGGGCAGCATCAGCGAGCACTGGAACCTGTCCGCCGGCTACGCGCATACCGTCATCCGCAACCAGCAGGGTGTGCGTCAGAACACCACCACGCCGGTCAACACGTTCCGCCTCAACACGGGCTGGCGTCCGGGTGGCGCATGGAGCCGGTTGTCGCTGGGTGGCGGCGTGACCTGGCAGAGCGAAATCTGGCGCATGAGCAACCGCCCGGCCGACGATTTCCTGACCAGTGGCAAGACCTACAAATCGCGTATCACCCAGGACGCGGTGGTGCTGGTCAACGCCTTTGCCGGCTACCAGTTCAACGACAACTTCTCCGCGCAGTTGAACATCAACAACCTGCTCGACAAGAAGTACTACAGCAACGTTGGCTTCTATGACGGCGTGAACTGGGGCGAACCGCGCAACGTGCGCCTGAGCCTGCGCTGGAAGCTGTAATCCCCTCCAGGGAGACCACTGCCATGCGCAGTGGCGGCCAGGGACGGCCGTTTTTATTCCACGCCACCGGCAGTGCCGGTGGCGTCCGTAGTGATCCAACCATGCAGGTTCCCATGGACAGCACGCCTTTCGCCAGCTCCTGGCACGCCCGTTTCGGCACCTTCCTCGCACGCCCGTGGCTGGGCGTGTTGTCGCGCTCGCTTGCCGCCATCTTCGGTGGCTACGCGCTGGCCGCCACGTGTTCGATGTTCTTCGCCGTTGCCCTGCCCATCCCACGCAGCCAGGCCGTATTGACCGGCATGCTGGTCGCCATCGTGCTGTGTGCATGCGCGGCGCTGTGGGCCTTCGCCACCCGCACCGCATTGCGCGCGTGGGTAGGCATCCTGATGCCCACGGCGCTGTTCTGGCTGGGCACTGAATGGGCAGGAGCACTGTCATGAAGAACGGATTCCGCCAATCCATGGCCTGGCTGCACACCTGGACCGGCCTGCTGGTCGGCTGGCTGCTGCTGTTGATCTTCATGGCCGGCACGGCCAGCTATTACCGCGAGGAGATCAGCCGCTGGATGCGCCCGGAACTGCCGCGCAGCACCGTCAGTGCCGACGCTGCCGCCACACGCGCCATCAGCTTCCTGCAGCACAAGGCGCCGCAGGCCGAGAGCTGGAACGTCACCCTGCCCGATGCGCGCAACCCGGCCATGCGCATGTTCTGGCGCAACCCCGAATCCATGGTCAAACCGCCGGCCGAGGGCGAGAAGCGCCGGCGCCGTGGCGGTGGCCGTTTTGGTGATGCGACTGTTGACCCGAACACCGGCGCCGAAGTCACCGCGCGTGAAACCCGCGGCGGCGACTTCTTCTACCGCGTGCACTTTGACCTGCACTACATCCCGGTGGTGTGGGCACGTTACCTGGTGGGTTTCTGCGCGATGTTCATGCTGGTGGCAATCATCACCGGCGTCATCACCCACAAGAAGATCTTCAAGGACTTTTTCACTTTCCGCCCGCAGAAGGGCCTGCGCTCGTGGCTGGATTTCCACAACGTCAGCGCGGTGATGGCACTGCCGTACCACGCCATGATCACCTACACCGGCATCGTCACGTTGATGTTCATGTACCTGCCGTGGGGCGTGAATGCCGCCTATCCGAAGGACGAGGATGCGTTCTTCAGCGAGGCATTCGCGCGCATGGCTGACGTCGAATCTCCGGGACAAGGCACCGCGGTCGCACAGCCGATCCAACAGTTGATGGACAGCGCACGCAGGCAGTGGAACGGCGCGGAGGTTTCCGGTTTCACGCTGTACCGGCCGGGTGCGGCCAATGCCGTGATCGACATCCACCAGCGCGACGGCAAACGCTTGTCGGTGGATACGCCATCGCTGCGTTACAACGCGGTAAGCGGTGAACTGATCGAGGCCAGCCCCGCTGCCGGTGGTGCCACCGTCACCCGCGGCGTGATGTACGGCCTGCATCTGGCGCGTTTCGCTGATTGGGGGCTGCGTGCCCTGTTCTTCCTGTCCGGCTTGATCGGCTGCCTGATGGTCGCCAGCGGCGTGGTGCTGTGGGCGGTGAAGGAGCGGCCCAAGCACGCCAAATCCGGCAAGACCGGCTTCGGCCTGCGCTTGGTCGATGCCTTGAACATCGGCACCGTTGCCGGCCTGCCGATCGCTTTCGCCGCGTATTTCTGGGGCAATCGTTTGCTGCCGCTGCAGATGAGCGACCGCAGCGCCGCCGAAATCAACGTGTTTTTCTATGCGTGGGCCGCCTCGCTGTTGGCTGCCTTCATCTGGCCCAAGCGGATGATGTGGGCCTGGCAGTTGTACGCGGGTGCGGCGATGTTCGCCCTGATTCCGTTGCTCAACGCTATGACCACGCACGCACACCTGGGCGTGACGTTGCTGCAAGGCGATTGGGTGTTGGCAGGTTTTGACCTGTGCATGCTCGCCTTCGGCGCGATGCTCTGGTATTGCGGCCTGCGCATGCAGCGCTGGCAACCCGCACTGAGTGCGGCGGAAAAGAAACGCCGCCAACAAGCGGCAGCGGAGGCATCGGCATGATGCTGCTATCACTCGCCCTGTCGTATTCGGGCTTCACCGCGCTGTCGCTGGCCATGGACAAGCATCAGCAGGAGTTGCATGGCAAGGCGCAGCACAGTGCCGGGCGCATGCGTGTATGGCGTTGGCTGGGTTGGGTGGTGCTGGCGCTGGCGTTCGGCCTGTGTGTCTGGAACCACGGCTGGGCGCTGGGGCCGGTACTGTGGCTGGGTGCGTTGACCGCCGCTGGCTTGCTGATTGCCTTTGGCCTGTACCCGTACCGACCGCGCTGGATTGTGCCGTTGGCGTTGACGCTGCCGGTGATGGGGGTGATTGCGGCGCTGTTGTAGGGGTGATGTGGGTGTAGGTGTGGCTGGCTTGCGCGCTGTTCCCCCTCTCCCCAACCCCTCTCCCGCGAGGGGAGAGGGACTCGGATCACTTCAAGTTGAAACATTCCCTGCAACTGCAGCTGTGAAGCCCCTCTCCCCTCGCGGGAGAGGGGTTGGGGAGAGGGGGCGCAAAGCCGGAGTTGCGGAGAGGGGGAAAGAAAAACCCCGCCCTACCCCGGAATCAACGAAAACATATGCGCCGGCACCGCCTGTCCATTGATCAGCAGCCGATTGCGCGCTATCCCCTCGCGCTGGGCACCGGATTTGAGCGCCACTCTTTCGCTGGCGGTGTTGCCCACCGCCACGACCACTTCAATGCGCAGCAACGCTTCATTGGCGAAACCATGCGCGGCAAGCGCGCGTACGCAGCGCGGTGCGATGCCCTGCCCTTGCCTGGACTGCCGCACCCAATAGCCGAGGTTGCAAAAGCGCTGCTCGCGGCGGATTTCGTTCAAGCCCGCTCCGCCCAGAAAGACGCCGGTGTCCTGGCAGAAAATCCCGAACTCCAACGCCGTGCCAGCATCACGCTGGGCGCGGCAGGCGGCGAACCATTCCAGCGCCTGCACCGTGCTGTAGTCATGCGACGCCCATGGCATCCAGCGGCGGATGCTCTGCGCCGATTCCCGCACCGCCTCGACAAACACAGCGGCATCGGCATCCTCGAACGGCCGCAACAACAAGCCTTCAAATGCGATGGAAGACGGCTGCATGTGACTCCTTTGCCGCGTTTCAGCCAAGCCGCCGCAGTTCCCACGCACGGTGGATGCGGGCATTGCGCTCGAAATCCGTGCCGATCGTCTGCGCCGAAATCTCCCGGCAATCGGCGAACGCGGCAATCGCCGCTTCATCCAACTTGAACCGACGGAAGTTGTTGGAGAAATACAGCACGCCATCGGAGCTCAAACGATCCACCGCCGCGCTCAACAGGCGCACGTGCTCGCGCTGGATATCAAAATCTTCCGCGCGTGCCGAATTGGAGAATGTCGGCGGGTCGCAGAAGATCACCTCGTAGCGATTCTTCTCCGCTTCCAGCCAGGTGATCGCATCGGCCTGCACCAAGGTGTGCTGGCTGCCGCCCTTGCCATTGAGCGCGAGGTTGTCCGCGCACCACTGCAGGTAGGTGCCGGACAGGTCAACGCTGGTGGTCGAACTGGCACCGGCCACTGCTGCCTGCACGCTGGCCACGCCGGTGTAGCAGAACAGGTTGAGGAAGCGCTTGCCGCGTGCCTGTTCGGCCATGTGCCGGCGCAGCGGGCGGTGGTCCAGGAACAGGCCCGTGTCCAGGTAATCGAACAGATTCACCCGCAGCAGCGCATCGTTCTCGCGCACCAGGATAAATTCGCCACGCTGCTCGAAGCGGCCGTACTTGCTGCCGCCCTTGCCGCGCTCGCGCGACTTCAGCGCGACCTGCTCGGCCGGTACCTGGAACACCTCACGCGCCGCCGACAGCAGCTCATTGCGACGGCGCCGCACATCGGCATCGGGAATGGTGGCCGGCGCTGCATATTCCTGCACATGCAGGAAGGTGCGGCCCTTGCCGCCGTCCTCGCGGTAGACGTCGATGGCCGCCGCGTATTCGGGCAGGTCCGCGTCATAGGCACGGAAGCAGCTGATGCCTTCGCGTGACAGCCAGTTCTTGAACTTCTTCAGGTTCTTGCGCAGGCGGTTGGCCACCATCTGCGCGCCTTCGCTGAGTTCGCGCGGCTGGCCGTCGTTTTCACGCGCCGGCACGGCGATGGGGTCACAGACAATCAACGCGCACTCGATGGCACCGTTGAACAACTGGTAGGTCTTGCGTGCACGCAGGCCGGTGGCAAACGCCAGATCGGCGCTGCCGCACAGCAGGCTTGCGCGCCATTGCGGCACCGCGCGCTTGAGCGCATCGCCCAGCCTGCGGTACAGCACCGTGTCGGCGGCAAGGCGCTCGTCGTAAGGCGGGTTGCAGACCACACAGCCGGTTTCCTGCGGCGGCACCTGCACGTCGGCCACGTCACGCACGCCAAACCAGATGGCCTCGCTGACGCCGGCAACCGCCGCATTTTCCTTGGCCGCACTGATCGCCTTCGGGTCGATGTCGCTGCCGTGGATGACCTGCTTCAGTGCCGCACGACCGGCCGTTTCACGCTCACGCGCCTCGGCCATCAGTTCTTTCCACTGCGCCTGGTCGAAACCGCGCCAGCGGCTCGGCGGCAGGCTGCCGTGGCGCTGCAGGCCCGGTGCCACGTCGGCGGCCATCAAGGCGCCTTCGATCAGCAGCGTGCCGCTGCCGCACATCGGGTCCAGCAGGCCACCGCCCTGCGCGTGGATCTTCGGCCAGTCGGCGCGCAACAGCACGGCGGCGGCAAGGTTTTCCTTCAGCGGTGCATCGTTCTGCGCCATGCGCCAACCGCGCCGGTGCATCGGGCCACCGCCCAGGTCGATGGAGATGGTGGCGCGGCCCTTGCGCAGCGACAGGTTGATGCGCACATCCGGGAATTCGACATTCACCGATGGCCGCTCCATGCCCAGCGCGCGCAGGCTGTCCACCACGCCATCCTTGACCCGCTGCGCGGCAAAGCGCGCGTGGGTGATGGCGGTGCCGGATACATGCGCGTCCACCGACAAAGTCAGTTCCGGCGTGATGTGCTGGTCCCACGGCATGGCCACCACGCCCTGGTACAGCGAGCCCTCGTCCGGACAGTCAAACTCGGTCAGCGGCCACAGCACGCGGCTGGCCAGGCGCGACCACAGCACCACCCGCTGCGCATCGCGCAGTTCACCCTCGGCGTTGACGCCGGCAATGGTGGCGGTGGCCTTGGGCAGGCCCATCGCCAGCAGTTCGTCGGCGAGCAGGTACTCAAGGCCCTTGGCGCAGGAAACAAAGAATTTCACGGGATCGGATCAGCTGTCGGAAAGGAAAGGGATGCCGGCTGGCACGGCAAGCGGCCCCGGGAGCATCCAGGGGCGCCATTGTAGGGAGTTGCCGGTCAAGCTGCCGGGAAAGCCCCGGCCAGCGGCTTCAGAGCGAGCGCAGCAGGGCCTCGAAGGCCTGCGCGGAGGCCTCGACGTGGTTGCTCAGGCGGTGCCCGTCATCAACCATCAGCAGCCGCGCCGAGCGCTCACCGGCCCAGCGGATGACCTCGGCCGCCGGGATCAGCTCATCGCCCCAGGCATGCACCACGCTGGTCGGCACCGGCGCGGCATCCAGCGCCGGCATCGGGCCCATGGTGGTCGGTGGCACCATCAGGAACAAGCCCTTGACCGGCACCTGCAACGAGGTGATCGCCGAAATGTAGGCGCCCAGGCTGGAACCGGCCAGCACCAGCGGGCCACGCGCGGCCATCTCGGTGGCGCGTTCAATCAGCCGCTGCAGGCGTGCCGGCACATCGCCGACTGAGCTGATTTCATGCCGGGCATCGAGGTCGGTGTAATCCGGGCGCTCATGGCTCCAGCCCAGCCGCTGTGCCACCTCGGCCAGCGCCGTGACCTTGGTCGCCTCCGGGCCGCTCTCAAACCCATGGGAAAGAATGCAATGTCCGCGGCTCATGACCGCACGCAGTAATCAGGACTCATGCGCGAATGCTAGCATCAGGCCATGCCACTGCCGCCCCCCATCACCGCCATTCCCCTGCCCTATGAGGGCCAACTGGCCAGCCGAACGCTGTCCGATATCGATCTGGTGGTGATCCACTGCACCGAGCTGCCGGACCTGGCCACCGCCCGCGAATACGGCGAACGCGTGCTTTACGACGCCGGCACAGGCAACAGCGGCCACTACTACATCGACCGCGATGGCAGCATCCTTCAGTACGTCGCGCTGGAGCGGGTGGCGCACCATGTGCGCGGCATCAACCCGCGCTCGGTCGGCATCGAGCTGGTCAACCGCGGCCGTTGGCCGGATTGGTTTGACTCACGCAACCAGCACATGACAGAGCCCTATACCGACGCGCAGATCGCCGCACTGGTGCGGCTGCTGCAGTGGCTGCCCGACGCACTGCCGTCACTGCGCTGGGTCGCCGGTCATGAACAACTGGACACCGCGCTCATGCCGGCCAGCGACGACGCCACGCTTGAGGTGCCACGCAAGCTCGATCCTGGCCCGATGTTCCCGTGGGCGGAGGTGCTCAAGGCCATTCCGCTGCAACCGCTGCCGCTGTGATGCCGGAAAACGCTGGGCTTACTGCACCAGCGCTTGGTATTTCTCGCCTGCCGTCACCGCTACTTCCAGCCGGTTGATGGCCGGTGCAATCGGGCAGACCACATGCGGCGTCAGCGCGCACGGTGGATTCTGGGCCCGGTTGAAATCCAGCACCAGCTTGTCGCCGTGCGGCACGGCGGCATACAGGTAACGCGCGCCACCATAGGTTTCACGGCCGCTGGTGCGGTCGGTGAACGCGAAAAAGAACCGCTGCGAAGCCGGCGCTTCTTCATCCAGCACCGGCTGCAGCCGGTAAACATGGCCATCAATCTCGAACACGGCCTCGCCCGGCACCGTTGCCGGCAGCGGCGTGCCAATGGATGTCAACAACACCGCGCGCCGCGGTTCGGGAAAGGGATGCCACTGCGCCTCCACGCGCCAATGGGTTTCCACCGGGAAATGATCAATGCCCCTGAAATCCCGACGCCGTGCGGAATCCGAATCGCGGTAGCGCCAGCCCAGCATCGCCCCGGTGCGCACAAGATAGAACTCCCCGCTGCCCATCTGGATGCGGCTGGCATCGCGCGCGCCCGCCACTGCCGGGTGCAGGCTGGCATCGCGCAGCGGACTGCCGTCCAGGGTCGCGCCGGTACCCAGCTGGCCACGGATGAACGCCGCACCGTCCGCACCGATATCCAGCACGCCCAGTTGATCCGGCCCGGCCGGCAGCACGATGTCATTGGCCGCCCCACTGCCCACGCGGTAACTGCCGGCCTTGAGCCGACCCGAACCGATGTAACTCAACCAGCCGTCGGGGGCACGCAACTGCGCGATCCGCTGTGCACGCCACTGTTCCACGTCACGGTGGTATTGCCGTGAGTCGAGCACGAAGGGGTTGCCCGCTTGCTTGCAAGCCATCAGCGCAAGCAACAGCAACATCCCAACGGCCCACTTCCTGAAATCCATGTTTCCCCCTGATCAACCCACACGCCCTGCGTACGGCGTTGCGTCAACCCGTTGCCACCGGCCGCCGTGCGTCGCTGGACCAGCCACTCCACGAATCGGCAAACACCTTCACCCCGTGCAGGCCGGCATGTTCAAAGGCCAGCAGCAGATGGCAGGCCGTCACACCCGATCCGCACATCACCACCGCCTGCTCCGGCCGGTGGGACCCGAGCAACGGCGCCAATTCCGTGCGCAGCTCCTGCGCCGGGCGGAAACGGCCGTCACGCAGGTTCATGCCGAGCGGACGGTTCAGTGCGCCCGGCACATGCCCGGCAATGCGATCCAGCGGCTCCACTTCACCGCGATAGCGCTCGGCCGCACGCGCATCCAGCAGCCAGCCAGGTGCCTGCGCAAGGCGCGACTGCACTTCATCGGCGCTGACCACCTGGGTGAGGTCCAACTGCCCGGGGTACGGCGGCACCGCCACCGCAGCGGCTTCACCCGCTTCCAGCACATGGCCGGCGGCTTGCCACGCGGCCAAACCGCCATCGAGCACGGCAACATTCCGGTGCCCGATCAGGCGCAGCAGCCACCACAGGCGCGCGGCCGCCATGCTGCCATCGGCTGCGTCGTAAACCACCACCTGCGTGTCCGGGGTGATGCCCCAGCGCCCCAGCGTCGCGGCGAAGGCCTCGCTGTCCGGCAAGGGGTGGCGGCCATGTCCTTGTCGATCCAGATTGGACAGATCGCGATTCAGGTCGGCATACACCGCCCCGGGAATATGCCCGGCCGCGTACTGAGCGGCGCCCGACTGCACGTCGGCCAACGAGAAACGGGCATCGACCACGCGCAATGCAGTGCTGGCAACCGCGCGGGCATCAACCACGCGCAACTGCTGTTCATTCAATGCCTTGGCAAGGCCCGCCACATCAACGAGCGTGCTCCAGCCCAGCAGTGCTGTATTCATTTGACCAACTCCAGGCGACGGCGCAGGTTGTAGAGAATGGCGGCGGTGGCCCCCCAGATGCGGTGGCCCGGCCATGCATATTCCATGACGTGGCGGATGCGGCCACGGTGTTCCATTTCCACCAGGCGCAGGTTGCCCGGGTCCATCAGGTAATCCAGCGGCACCTCGAACACTTCGGCCACCTCGCCCGGCTCCGGGCGCGCAACAAAGGCTGGGTCGATCACCGCCACCACCGGCGTGACGCGGAAGCCACTGATGGTGATGAACGGATCCAGATAACCCAAGGCCCGCACCTGGCTGGATGGCAAGGCGATTTCCTCGTCGCTCTCGCGCAGTGCAGCCGCCAGTGGGTTGCGATCGCTGCGCTCCATGCGCCCGCCCGGAAAACCCACCTGCCCACCGTGATTGCGCAGCGCTTCGGTACGCCGGGTCAGCAACACCTGCGTGCCGTTGGCGCGTGGCACCAGCCCGGCCAACACCGCCGCCTCGACCGGCGGCCCCGGTGGCAGCAGGTCTTCCAGTTCTTCGCGGTTCCAGCCAACGCCGCCCGGTGCCTTGGCCAGGGGCAGCAGCGCCTGTTGCAGGCGCTCACGGCCTGCCAGTTGCGCTGCGAACGCGGTCGCATCGCCGGAGCGCACAGGCAATACCTGTTCCACCAGATGACGGCGCTCGCGCTCGCTCATGCGCATCCAGCTCCCGATCTCACTGCCCGTACGCCAACACCCCTGGCAGTAACCTTCACTGTCCAGGGTACACAGGCCGATGCAGGGGCTGGGTACTGCATTGCGCGGGGGATCCATCAATTCAGACATCGCACTAGCGTAGCGCGCCGCGATGACAGCGCCCAGCACCCCCATACAAGACCTTGGTAGTGCAGTACGCCGCTGCGTTTTTCGACGTGCCGCACAGATCCGGGCCGAAGATTCCCGCCGTGCCCTGTAACCACCCAACCCCCATTTCACTTTGTGAGGGCCATTCAACCCTGTTGAAACCCCGCATTTGCCCAAGCAGACTCGACCTTGCCTCCAGGGGGGGAGGCAGCCACCGCCCGACACGAACCTCGTTGCTGCCGAGCACAGGTTTCCTCGTTCTCGTGCTCGGCCGGGCGTTTGCCTTTTCGCTTTTTCTCAGCCTGCCATGGAGCTTGAAAATGAAATTGGCCAAACCCGCTTTGCTGTCTTCCCTCGCGCTGGGTGTTTGCCTTGCAGCAAATGCTTCCGACGTCCCAGCGGACACGCAACAGAACCCCGCTTCCACGCAAAGCGGCGTGGTCGCCGGCATTGACGCCGCTACCGGCAAGCTGCGCACGCTGAGCGATGCCGAAATCCGTGCCTTGTCCAGCCAGGCCAACAACATGGCCACCAGCCGCACCACCAACGCGGCCTGGGCAAAAATGCCGCAGACCGAGGCAGACGCCGCCAAGACGTTCCGCAGGCATGCAAACGGCATGAGCTCGGCCGAGTTGCCCCTGTCCGCGATGAACTCATTGACCGTCGAGCGCAGCGTCGATGGTCAGGTCACCATCCTGGAGAACGGTGCCCCGCTGGGCCACGGCCGGCAGGAGGTGTCCAAATGAAGACCTCCCTGCTCTGTGCTGTCGTAGGCGCAAGCCTGCTCGCCGCAACCGCCCATGCCGCGGTCATCACCCCGGTCAACCAGGATCCGGCCAACAAGGGGCTCAACGACCCCACCGCACGCGCGCCCGAAGGTGGCAACCCCGGCAAGACCGTGGGGGAACAGCGTCGGCTGGTCTATCAATTTGCCGCTGACCTGTGGGGCTCGGTATTGCAAAGCGAGGTGGAAACGCGCGTCGGCGCCAGCTTCCAGGACCTTGAATGCACCGCAACCGGCGGCGTGCTCGGCTCGGCGGGCGCCACCTGGGTTGGCGCAAAGGATCCGACAGAAACCGAACTGGGGATGATCGCCCATGGCGCCCTGGCCAATGCCATGGAAGGCGAGCGCATACACACTGTGGCCACCGACATCACCAGCCGCTTCAATGCCAACCTCGGCGGCAGGAACCCGAATGGCACGCCGTGCATGACCGGCTCGGGCTGGTATTACGGCCTGGATGGCAAAACACCCGCCGGGCAGATCAACTTCCTGGACGTGGTGATGCATGAAATCGGCCACGGCCTGGGCTTCTCGGGTTTCGTCGGCTACACCTCCGGCGTGCTCGGCGAGCGCACGGGCCAGCTCCAGTACCGCGGTTATTCGGACGTCTACACACACAATGCGTTCGACAACCTCACCGGCAAGCGTTTCACCGCACCGGGCATGACCAATGCCATGCGCGCGGCCTCCATCCGCACCCGTGGCGGCCCTGCGTGGGACGGTGCCAGCACCAAGGCACAGACGGCCCTGTGGCTGGATCCGGCAATCGTGCTTTCGATCCCGGGCACCACGCCGGCCGTGACCAGCCAGTTCTTTGGCACCGCCTCGTTCGGCCCTGCCGCTACGCCGGCGAACTTCAATGGCCCGGTCGCCATTGCCAACGATGCCACCGGCACCGACACCGCTGATGCCTGCGAGGCACTGCCCGCCGGCAGCCTGAGCGGGAAAATCGCCTTCATCAACCGCGGTACCTGTGCGTTCGAGATCAAGGCCTTCAACGCGCAGGCCGCCGGCGCGGTGGCTGCCATCATCGGCAACGTTGCTTCCTCCGGCGATCCAGGCACCGCTCCGGGCATGGCGGAGGACGCCAGCGTCGAGGCCACCATTCCCACCGTGAGCGTGAACCTGGCCGATGCACAGCGCATCACCACTGCCCTGCAGGCGGGCACCGCCCTCACTGCGTCGCTGGGCAACGTGCCCGGACAGATGGCGGGCGCGGATGCCGCCGGGCGGGCCCTGCTGTATGCACCGGCCACCGTTGCCAGCGGTTCCTCGTTCTCGCACTTTGAGAGCGTGCTGATCCCCGATGCACTGATGGAACCGGCCAACAGCGACAACACCGACTCGGCACGCATCGTTGATCTGTCGCTGGCCGTGTTCGCCGACGAGGGCTGGGTATTGAACAACGGCAATGCCCGTATCGGCACCTGCGATACGGGGGTGAAGCTGTTCAAGAACCCCGGCTTGATTGCCGGTGCCAACGTGCAGGCACAGGACCGGCTATGCCGGGTTACCGCCAAGGGCAACCGTGGCCTCTATCTGCGCTGCATGAACGACACCGCGGCAGAGCTCAAGGCCGTCGGCATGGTCAGCACCATCGAACAGGCCGGCATCCGTTCGTGCGCGGCCAAGGTGACAACACTGTAAGCAGCGGCCAGCTGAAGCCACCCAGCCGGCGCCGCACAGGCGCCGGCACTTCGGCAGCGAAGCAGCCCAGACATCAGCGCAGCCGCACGGTCCACTCCACTTCCAGCAGGTGCGCGCGGTCAAACAGGCGGCTCACCTGCACCCAACTGGCGGCGGGATAACGGGCATCTGCAAAGAATGTCCTACGCTGCGGAATGGCCTTGATCAAGGCATCCATGTCGGTGGTGTAGACGGTCTCCTTCACCACATGACTGCTGTCCACATCGAAGCGCTGCAGGATGTCGCTCAACTGGCGGTAACACGACTGCACCGCAGCGGCCATGTCCTCGCCCGAACAGGCCACGCCGGAAACATGCAGCGTATCGCCGTCACGCACGACACCGCTGTAGCCGATATCTGCCTCCCAGCTTCCCAGCGAATGCCGCTCCAACGCGGCATCGGCGGCGTGGGCGGAGCTGATGAACAGCAGGTTTGAAAGCACCAGGCCAATAAAACGCATGCGTTCCCTCTTCTGTATTGGATTGAAACCGCCAGCGCATGAAGTCCAGACAACATGGCCCGCATCACTGCGGGCCATGCTTCGACACTCAGCTGGCCAGGGCCTGCTCATGCACGCCGGCTACGGCACGGCCGGACGGGTCGGCCATGTTGGCAAAGCTTGCGTCCCAGGCAATCGCCGCAGGTGACGAACAGGCAATCGATTTGCCACCCGGCACCGTCTCCGACGCGGCACGGCTGGGGAAGAACTGCTCGAACAGGTGGCGGTAGTAATACGCCTCCTTGGTCTGCGGCGGGTTGTACGGGAAGCGCTTGTCGGCGGCGGCCAGCACACGGTCACTGACCTGCGCTTCGGCATGCGCCTTCAGGCCATCAATCCAACCGTAGCCAACACCATCGCTGAACTGTTCCTTCTGCCGCCACAGGATTTCCTTCGGCAGATAGCCTTCAAACGCCTCGCGCAGCACCGCCTTCTCGATACGACCGCTGGCCTTGTCCACCATTTTGTGGCGCGCATCCATCTTCATCGCCACGTCCATGAACTCGCGATCCAGGAATGGCACGCGCGGCTCCACGCCCCACGCCATCATCGATTTGTTGGCGCGCAGGCAGTCGTAGTTGTTCAGTGCATCGAGCTTGCGCACCAGCTCCTCGTGGAATTCACGCGCGTTCGGTGCCTTGTGGAAGTACAGGTAGCCGCCGAAGATTTCGTCACTGCCTTCACCGGACAGCACCATCTTCACGCCCATCGCCTTGATGCGACGCGCCAGCAGGAACATCGGCGTGGATGCGCGAATGGTGGTGACGTCGTAGGTCTCCACATGGCGGATGACTTCCGGCAGCGCGTCCAGGCCTTCCTCGAAGGTGTACTCAAAACCATGATGCACGGTGCCCAGCATTTCCGCCGCCACCTGGGCCGCGGCCAGATCCGGCGAGCCCTTCAGGCCGATCGCGAAGCTGTGCAAGCGCGGCCACCAGGCTTCACTCTGGCCACCGTCCTCAATGCGATGACGTGCGTAGCGTGCGGCCACTGCTGCCACCAGCGACGAATCCAGGCCGCCGGAAAGCAGCACGCCGTACGGCACGTCGGTCATCAACTGGCGATGCACCGCGCGCTCGAAGGCTTCGCGCAGCTCGGTCAGCGAGACATCCACACCTTCCACCGCGTCGTAGTCGCGCCACGGGCGTTCGTAGTATTTGGTCAGCGTGTCGGTGCTGCTGTCGTACCAATGGCCCGGCGGGAACTGCGCCACATCGGCGCAGGTGTCCGACAGCGATTTCATCTCAGAGGCCACGCACAGGCGGCCCTGCTTGTCGTGCCCCCAGTACAGCGGCACCACGCCAATCGGGTCGCGGGCGATGATCACGCGGCTCTTGCTTTTGTCCCACAGCGCAAACGCAAAAATACCGTTGAGGCGGTTGAGGTAGGACGACGGTTCGTCCTCCCGGTACAGCGCGTTGATCACTTCACAGTCCGAGCCGGTCTGGAACGCATACGGCTGGGTGAGTTCCTTCTTCAGCTCCTGGTGGTTGTATATCTCGCCGTTGACGGCCAGCGCCAGTTCGCCGTCGTCGGACAGCAGCGGCTGCGAGCCACCGGCCGGGTCAACGATGGCCAGGCGCTCATGCACCAGGATCGCGCCCGCGTCCACATACACGCCGCTCCAGTCCGGGCCGCGATGGCGCTGGCGCTGGGATTGATCAAGCGCCTGCCGACGCAGAGCCTGCAGGTCGTCGCCTTGTTGCAGGCCGAAAATGCCGAAGATGGAACACATGGGGAAAGCTCCTGGGTTGTGTGGGGACAAACATTCGAAGCAACGGCCCGAAGACACTGCAGCCGTCTGGTGTTCCTGCCCGGCCACAAAAAAAACCCGCATCGACCGATGCGGGTTTTCTGGTGTCCTGAGCGTGTTGCCTGTTCTAGCTCTGGTCGCAGTCCCGCAGTGGCCGCGCACGATTATTCGCGCGCAGATTATTGCGGTTGTTGTTATTGACGGCGGTGGCCAGGAACGAGGACATGGCGCTGACCGTATCCCTGTTTGCGTGGCCGCGCAACTGTTGCTTTGGCAACAGATTCAGCGGACGGGCCGTCTGGCTCCCGGATAATCGCCAGCCCCTCGCCCGGACCTCATGGATGATCCCCCTCACGCCCCGCGTGCTGCTGCACGCGCTGTCCCTGTTCACGTTGATGGCCTGCAGCGCGACCACACCGTCCCGGCCGATCAGCGACACCGAGCGCGATTCACTGGCCGCTGCCACGGATGGTCAGTTCGATTCGGCCATGCGCGTGGCCAGGATGTACCAGGGCTGGAATGACCCGCGTGCGCTGGACTGGTACGCCCGCGCCGCGGCCACCACGCCGCGCAACCACCAGACCACCAGTGCCGAAGAACAGCTCGGCAGAATCCTGGAACGCGGCCGTCTGGACAGCAGCGACGCGCCACAGAAGCCCGAAGCCGTGGTGCTCAAACCCTCCCCGCGCAAGGCCTTCCGCTGGTATCACAGCGCGGCGTATCACGGCTCGCCCTATGCGATGCGTGACCTGGAGAACTGGTACGCGCAGCGCGGCGACCTGGCCGGGGCACTGCGCTGGCGCCTGCGCTGGGCGGTGTACCGGCGCGAGCTGTACAAGCTGGACGCATTGCGCACGGCAGCCAGTGGTTCAACGAAGACAAGCAGCCCCGTCGCGCTCGCGCTGTCGTCGAACACGACCATTGCACGCATCCAGCGCCAGGCCGCGCGTGGTGATGCCGAAGCGCAGGTCGACCTCGGCGCACTGCATGAAGCCGGCATCGGCGTGGTTGAAAGCAAGGCCGAAGCATTGCGCTGGTATCAGCGTGCCGGCGAGCAAGGCAATGTCTATGGCCAGTACTTCAGCGGCCTGATGCTGGGCCGGGGCGGCAAGGGCATGGAGAAGGATGTGGACGCAGCGGCCGCGTGGTTTGCGCGCGCCAACGCGCAGGCGTTCTATCTCGCGCAGGAGTCGTATTGGCGCGATGCCATTGCGCCGCCGTTCTTCATCTTCGAATAGCGCCACGGCCGGCGTTGTACACACAACGCCGGCCGCGACAAGACTGCATCATCGCGGGCATGTCGCCCAGAATGACGCGTCAGCCGCCGCAGGTTTCAGCACCATGAGCACTTCCACGTTCCGCGATGAAACCATCAGCCGCGAGCGCATGCAGGCCATCGTCGCCGCGCATCCGCGTGCGGCGGTGTTTGAATCCTGCATCCTGGACGGCGGTGATTTTTCGCGACTGGACATGGACGGCTTCCAGTTCAACCAGTGTTCCTTGGCCGGTGCGCGCTGGCTGGCCGCGTCACTGGAAGAAAGCCAGTGGAACAAATGTCGCGGTGGCCACTGTGATTTCAGCTCGGCACAACTCAGCGATTCGCGCTTTGATCACTGCGACCTCAACAACAGTTACTGGCGGCGCGCCACCTTGTCCTCGGTGCAGTTCAAGGACTGCAAGCTGACCGGCGCCCACCTGCAGGAAGTCACCGGCTGGGCGCTGGAGTTCCGTGATTGCCTGCTGGTCAGCGCCGACCTGCGCGGCTTGTCGTTCCGCAAAGCGCAGCTGGAGGGCATGGATTTCTCCGAAGCGGATTTATCCGGTTGCGACTTCCGCGACGCTGTCTTCAGTGGCGGCAGCCTGCGCAATGCGCAAACCCGGCTGACCCGTTTTGAAGGCGCGGACCTGCGCGACACCGACATCACCGGGCTCAACGTGATGGACGCCAAGCACTTCAAAAAAGCGGTGATATCGCACCGGCAAGCGGCCGCAGCATTGGCGGCGTTCGGCTTGATCGTCGCCTAGCTCGGCAGGGGCTTCTGCAGCCGCTGCGAGGCGACCAATGCGCCGAGCGCCAACAACGTCAACAGCGCCGATAGCGGGGCCAGCATCCGCAAGCCATGGTGATCGGCCATATGGCCACCCAAGGCGGAACCCAGCGAAATGCCGATGAAGATCGACGATGAATTGAGCGCGATGATCATGCCGCGCCAGTCGGGTTCCAGCGAGACCACGCGCCGCAGCTGCGACGGGAAAAACAGGTCCTGCAACAGTGCCCAGGCCAACAACAGGCCCAACGCCAGCACCTGCCGCAGGCCATTGCCGCCCTGCAACCAGCCCAGCAATGCCAGCACCGCAAACAACGGCAGCAGGGTCAGCATGACCGTGCGCAACAGCCCATCGGCCGAATAGCGCAGGGACAAGCGCTGGGCGAGCAGGTTTCCCGCAACGCCCACCACGCCGTAGGCCAGCAGTGCAAAGCCCCCCTGGTCGGCACTGGCACCAAAACGTCCACTCGCCAGCGGCAGGACCAGGGTGTAGGTCGCGAAGAAAGCAGCGGTCTGCAATACCGTCACCGCCAAGCCCGCTGCCGTGCCCGGGCGCAGGGCCAGGCGCAGCAGAAGGGCCGGGGCGATGCGTTCACCGCGGCTGTCGTCTCGCACGGCACATGCCATCCAGATGCCGCTGACCGCGGTCAGTGCGCCGAGGCCAATGAATATCGCGCGCCAGCCCCAGGTCTGCGCGACGAAGGCCATCAGCGGCGCGGCGATCACTGATGACAACGTGACACCCGCAAACACCACCGCCAGCGCGCGGCCACGGCGCTGCAATGGCGTCAGCTCGACACCGATGGCCTGCGCCACGGGCGCGACCGCGCCAGCGGCCAGGCCTGCCAGCACGCGCGTGGCCAGCAACCAGGCAAAACTCGTGACGACAGCCCCCACCAGCGTGGCGCCGGCCAGAGCAGCCACGCCCACCAGCAACAGCCGACGACGCGGCAAATGGCCCAACAGCATCTGCACCAGCGGCGCACCGACGGCGTAGGCGATGGAAAAGGCCGTCAGCAACAGCGCAGCCTGGCCCGGCGTGATCTGCCAGGCACCAGCCAGCACCGGCAGGCCACCAACCAGGCCATACGACATGATGCCGACCGCGAAATTGGCACTGGCCAAGGCCCGCAGCGCGGGGCGTTCGGGTTCATGCGGGGCCATGACACACCTCGTTGCGCACAGAGAGCAGGCACTTTCACAAGCGCATCGATATATTTGAAATCGATTGTTGGTATACGAGCTATCCATATGCGTGATACATGGCCCCATCTTCGAGCGACCGACCTGGCTTTGCTCGGTTCGCTGGATGTACTGCTCGAAGAGAAAAACGTGACCCGCGCCGCCGCCCGGCTGCATGTAAGCCAGCCGGCACTGTCGGCCCAGTTGGCGCGCCTGCGCGAGCTGGTCGGCGACCCCTTGCTTGTGCCTTCCAGGCACGGGCGCGGCATGACACCGACCGCACGCGCCCTGGCAATCCGCGATCCGCTACGTGCCGCCTTGCAGCAGTTGGATGTGGCGTTGGCGCACGGCGCCGCGTTTGATCCCGCCCGGGATGCGCGCACCTTCCAGTTGCTGGCCAGCGACAACGGGACGGTGACGGTCGGCCTGGACCTGCTGCAACGTGTCGCCGCGACAGCACCGTTGGTGCAGATCGGCTTCCAGACGGTGCCCGAGCAGCAGGCCGGGGACTGGCTGGAACGCGGCGCAGCCGATCTGTTGATCGCCGCGGATTTCGCGGTACCGCGCGGCATGCAGGCGCGGCAATTGACGCAGGAGCGTTACGTCATGGCCCAGCGCAAGGGGCACCCGCGGGGAAAGCTTGCACCCGACCTGGACGCCTATTGCGCGCTCGGCCATGTGATCGTATCCAGCGATGGCGGCAATTTTCACGGCTTTGTGGATGACGTGCTGGCACGTCATGGACGTACGCGCCGCGTGCGGGTTTCGGTGCAGCAATACCACCTGGCGCCGCTGGTGCTGGGCGCCACCGACCATGTGTGCGTACTACCCGAGCGCTTCCTGCGCCGCTTCGACCATCTCGACCTGCTGCCGCTGCCGGTGGAAATCGAGGTGGCCGGCTTCGCCATGTATGCGGCCTGGCATCCCCGGCACGAGGCCGATGCAGCGCATCGCTGGTTGCGCGAGACGCTGTTTGCCTGCGCCGCAGCGGAGGCCGATGCGGCGTTGATCGACACACCGCGGCGCGCGCCCTGGGAACCGGGGGAACGATGAGTGCGCGGCCTGTTCCGCCGTAGCCAGCAGCGCCAGCCAGGCACTGCCGAACCGTCGGGCTTCAGGCAAGCAGCTTTTCGATCAATTTCCGATACAGGTCCGGCAATGCTTCCAGGTCGGCCACCCGCACGTTTTCATCCACCTGATGGATGCTGGCGTTGACCGGCCCCACTTCGATGCACTGCGCACCCAGCGGCGCGATGAAGCGGGCGTCGGAAGTGCCGCCGCCGGTGCTTTCTTCCGGCGCTGCGCCTGCGAACTCAGCCAGCACATCGCGCGCGACACTGCGCAGGCGCCCCTCCGGCGTATAGAACGGCTCACCGCTGCGGTGCCACTGCAGCGCGTAATCCAGACCGTGGCGGTCGAACAACGCGGTGATCTCGGCTTCGAGCTTGTCTGCGCTCCAGTGCGGGTTGTAGCGCAGGTTGAACATGACCTGCAGCTCGCCCGGGATCACATTGTTGGCGCCGGTGCCGGCGTTGATGTTGGAGATCTGCAGGCTGGTCGAGGGAAAGCTTTCATAGCCATCGTCCCAGTGCCGTGCGGTGAGTTCGGCCAGCGCCGGCGCGGCCAGGTGGATGGGATTGCGCGCCTTGTCCGGGTACGCCACATGGCCCTGCACGCCCTTGATGCGCAGCTTGGCCGACAGGCTGCCGCGACGGCCCACGCGCAGCAGGTCGCCCAGCCTGGCGGTGGAAGACGGCTCACCCGTGATGCACCAGTCAATGCCCTGCCCGCGCTCGCGGAACAGCCGCGCGACATGGCGCACGCCATCAATGGCATCGCCTTCTTCATCGCTGGTCAGCAACACCGCCAGCGTGCCTGGATGGTTGGGATGCGCGGCGACGAACTGCTCGGCAGCAACTACGAACGCGGCCACGCTGCCCTTCATGTCGGCGGCCCCTCGCCCGTACAGCACGCCATCGCGTACCTGCGGCTGGAACGGATCGCTGGCCCAGGTTTCAACCGGCCCGGTCGGCACCACGTCGGTGTGGCCGAGCAGCACCAGCACCGGCGCACCGCTGCCGTGCGTGGCCCACAGGTTGTCGACCTCGCCCAGCCGCAGGTGTTCGCAGTTGAAGCCGGCAGCGTTGAGGCGCTGGGCGATCAGTTGCTGGCAGCCGGCGTCTTCCGGGGTTACCGAGGGACGGGCGATCAGATCGCAGGTCAGAGCTAGTACGTCGTTCATGGGGGCCTTCTGGATCGGTTGCTTCACGGTTTACGTCGCTCCCACTGGTGCTGGAAGACGGATCAGGCGATGTTGAAGCGTGCCTTGAAGCCGTTGTCACTGAAACCCTGGCTCAGGGTGCCGTCGTCGGTGATCACCAGTGGGCGCTTGATCAGCTGCGGGTATTCGCGCAGCAGCAGTTTCCATTCGGCATCGGATTCGGGCGACTTGCGATTGTCCGGCAGCTGCCGCCAGGTGGTTGAGGATTTGTTGATCATCGCGGCGAAACCACCGGCCTTGCCCGCCCATTCGAGCAGGATTTCCGGGCTGGGCTTGTTGTCGCGGTAGTCGACGAAGGTGTAGGCGATGTTGAAGCGATCCAGCCACTTGGTGGCTTTCTTACAGGTGTCGCAGTTTTTAAGTCCGTAGATCGTGGTCATTCTGAATTCCAAAGCCCGCATGACAAAGCCCCTCTCCCGCTTGCGGGAGAGGGGTTGGGGTGAGGGGAAGCTTCTAGCACGTGGTCAGAGCTTCCAACCCGCAGAGCCAGAGCGAAGCAAAAGCTCCCCTCATCCGCCCTTCGGGCACCTTCTCCCGCAGGCGGGAGAAGGGAACAGCCTCGCTACCGACTGGCTTAGTCAGCCAACCCACGCAGCAGGTCATTCACGCTGGTCTTGCTGCGGGTGCGCGCATCCACCTGCTTGACGATCACCGCGCAGTACAGCGAGTGCGTGCCGTCCTTGGACGGCAGCGAACCGCTGACCACCACGCTGTACGGCGGGACGTAACCGTAGGTGATTTCACCCGTGGCACGGTTGTAGATGCGCGTGCTCTGGCTCAGGAACACGCCCATGCCGATCACGCTGTGATGGCCAACGACCACGCCTTCCACTACTTCCGAACGTGCGCCGATGAAGCAATGGTCTTCGATGATGGTCGGGCTGGCCTGCAACGGCTCCAGCACACCACCAATGCCGGCACCGCCGGACAGGTGGCAATGCTTGCCGATCTGCGCGCACGAACCCACCGTGGCCCAGGTATCGACCATGGTGCCTTCGCCCACGTGCGCACCAATGTTGGTGAAGCTCGGCATCAGCACCACGTCCTTGCCGAAGTGCGTGCCACGACGGGCAATCGCGCCCGGCACCACGCGCACACCGGCCTGGCGGAAGCGGGTTTCGTCGTAACCTTCAAAGCGCGACTCGACCTTGTCCCAGAACGGCGCCGGACTGCCGTCCATGACGGCCATCTCATTGACGCGGAAGTACAACAGCACCGCCTTCTTCAACCACTCATTGACCTTCCAGCCACCGTTGCCATCGGGCTCGGCGACGCGGAATTCACCGGACTCCAGGCCGTCGATCACACGGTTGACCAGCGGCCGGGTGGAACCTTCGATCTCGTCCACGGTGAGCATGGCGCGGCGCTCGAACGCGCTCTCGATGCTGAACTTCATTTCCGCCACGCCCGGTGCCGGCGGCTTGCGCAGGCTGCGCGCGCCCAATGCCTCCGCAACGGCCGGCTTGGCGGCCTTCGGCTTGGCGACGGCCAGCTTCTTCGGCGCGGCCTTGACCGGCCTGGCGGCCGGCTTCGCTGCGGCCTTGCCCGCTGCCGGCGCCTTTTTGGCGACGACCTTTTTCACAACCGGCTTGGCAGCGGCAGGCTTGGCGGTCGTGGTCTTCTTTGCGGCGGGCTTCTTGGCAGCAGGCTTCTTGGTGGCCATCAGTGGGGGTCTCCTGGCGTTCTATCGGGTTCCAGGCAAGTCATCAGCGCGTCGCGCAGTGCCTGCCTGGAGGTTTCGGTAAGGGGTTGGTCGTGGCGATCCGTGAGCTGGAACTGATCCTCGGCGCGTTCGCCAAACGTGGCGATGCGTGCATCCTGCACACGCAGTTGCTGGTCGCGCAGCACATGTGCCACGTCGGCCAGCAAGCCGGGGCGGTCAGGCGCCACCAGGTTCAACACGGTGCGGTCGCGCTGGCTGGATTCAAGGAATTCGATGCGCGGTGCAAAGCGGAAGTGCTTCAGCTGCCGCGGCATCACCCGCCGCGCCGGGCGCAATATCTGCACATTGCCGGCCAATGCCTTGCGCAGGGCAGCTTCCAGCCGTGCGGTGTCGCCATCGGCAAAGCTGCCGACGGGGGTGACTTCAAACGTATCGAAAATGGTGTCGTCCGGGCCGTCCAGCACGCGCGCACGATGGATGCCGTAACCGGCGCGGTCCAGCGTCATCACGATGGCGGCAAACAGGCCATCACGGTCCGGCGAGTGCACGAACACTTCCAGTGCATCACTTTCCGGGGTGATCCGGCGCACCTTCACGAGCGTGCCACCCTTGCGCACTTCCACCAGCGAGGCCGCCTGCCACACCAATTGCTCGGGGCGGAAACGCACGAAGCTTTCGTCAGGCATCGCTGCGAACTGGCGGTCAATCACCGCATCGGCGTAGCCGAGCAGGTTCATCTGCGCGCGCACATTGTCGCGCGCTTCCAGCACACGCTCGGCCTTTGGCAGCGCATGCTCGATGCCTTCGCGCAGCGCGCGGCGGGCAGCGAAGTACAGGTCGGCCAGCAGCCGGTCCTTCCACGCATTCCAGAGCTTGGGGCTGGTGCCGGCGATGTCGGCGCAGGTCAGCAGGTACAGATAGTCCAGACGGTCGCGGTCACCCACCAGCGCGGCAAAACGATGGATCACGTCCGGATCGGTGATGTCCTGCTTCTGTGCCGTCACCGACATGCGCAGGTGCTGCTCCACCAGCCACGCCACCAGTTCGGTATCGGAGCTGCTCACGCCATGCGCGGCACAGAACTCGCGCGCATCCACTGCGCCCAGCTCGGAGTGGTCGCCACCACGGCCCTTGGCGATGTCATGGAACAGGCCGGCCAACAGCAGCAGCTCCGGCTTGCGCAGGCGCGGCCAGACTTCATGGGCAATGGAGAAGCGCTCGTCCGCGCGCCCGGTGGCGAACAGGCCGATGTTCCGCAGCACCATCAGCGTGTGCTGGTCGACGGTATAGACATGGAACAGGTCGAACTGCATGCGCCCGGACACCTGCGCAAACGCCGGAATCCACTGCCCCAGCACCCCCAGGCGGGCCATGCGCGCCAGGGTGTCCACCGCGCGCGGGCCGCGCAGCAGGGCCATGAACTGGTCACGCACGGCATCATCCACCTGCGTGTAGGCGGGGATTTCGTCCAGCATTTCCGCCAGGCCACGCGCGGTCATCGAGTGCAGGCCGCGCACATCCGCGGTCCGCGCCCAGCAGGCGAAAAGCGCGAAGATGCTGCAGATGTCGCCATGCGGCCACAGCGGGTCGTCGGCCGACAGATAGCCGCGCCGCAGCGAGAAACCATCGCCCACCGGCTCCGGCGTCGCTTCGCCGTCGAACTGTTCTTCAAAGCGCTGCAGCAGGCGGTCGCTGATGCGGCGGATCACCGCCGCACTGCGATAGAAGCCCTGCATCATTTTTTCCACGCCCAGGCTTTCGACGTCGTCGCCAAACCCCATGCGTGCGGCCAGGGTCTTCTGGTAGTCGAAACGCAGCCGCTCCTCGGCGCGCTGCGCCACCAGGTGCAGCCCAAAGCGCAGCCGCGCCAGTACCAGCCGCTCGCGCTTGAGCGCGGCGGCTTCGTCCAGGCCCAGGTGGCCCAGGCCAACCAATGCGTCGATGTTGCTCACCCCGAACGCGCGCAGCGCCATCCAGCCCAGGGTGTTGAGATCACGCAGACCGCCCGGGCCATCCTTGATGTCCGGCTCCAGGTTGTCAGCGGTGTCACCGAAACGCTGATGGCGCTGCAGCAGCTCATCGCGTTTGGCCAGGAAAAATTCGCGCGGCGGCCAGATCAGGCTGGGTGAAACAGCGCGCGTCAATCCATGTTGTGCGGTGGCATCGGCGCATAGCGGACGCGCTTCGATCAAGGCGGTCAGCACGGTCTGGTCGGCGGCAGCCTGGGCGCATTGTGCTGCCGAACGCACCGCGTGGCTGGCCGGCAGGCCGGCATCCCACAGCAGCGCGAACAACCGCGCCAACGCGGCTTCGTGCGCCTGCTGCACATCGCTTTCGCCAAGTACCAGCAGATCGATATCCGAACGCGGGAACAACTCACCGCGCCCGTATCCCCCCACGGCAAACAGCGCCAGGCCGGCATCGGCCGGAATGCAGCGCTGCCACGCCTGGCGGATCAGGTGATCGGCAGCACGTGCCCGCACGCCGAGCAGGCGCTCGACGTTGTCGCCCTGCTCAAAGCGCCTGCACAAGCCGGCATCGGTGTGTGCCAGCGATTGCCGCGACTGCGCGGCCCACTGTGCATCACCGGCAGAACCTGCCGGCGCGTCCGGTACGTCATCGACCAGGCCCGCCGGCAGTTGGCTCATGCCTGCGCGGATTCGGCTGGCGACAGCGTCAGCACTTCCACGCCGTCTTCGGTCACCGCGATCATGTGTTCCCACTGCGCCGAGAGCTTGCGGTCCTTGGTCACCACGGTCCAGCCATCGGGCAGCACCTTGGTGTAGCGGGTGCCTTCATTGATCATCGGTTCGATGGTGAAGGTCATGCCCGGCTTCAGCACCAGGCCCTGGCCCGGACGGCCGTAATGCAGCACCTGCGGCTCGTCGTGGTAGACCTTGCCGATGCCGTGGCCGCAGTACTCACGCACCACGGAAAAACGCTCGGATTCGGCGTATTCCTGGATGGCGTGGCCCACGTCGCCCAGGGTCGCACCCGGCTTGACCGCACGGATGCCGCGCCACATTGCTTCCTTGGTGGTTTCCACCAGGCGCTTTGCCATCACCGACGGCGTGCCGACGTAATACATGCGGCTGGTATCGCCGTGCCAACCGTCCTTGATGACGGTCACGTCGATGTTGACGATGTCCCCGTCCTTCAACACCTTGGTTTCGCTGGGGATACCGTGGCAGATGACGTTGTTGACCGAGGCGCACACGGTCTTGGGGAACCCGCGGTAGCCCACGTTGGCCGGAATCGCACCCTGCACATTGATGATGTGGTCATGGCAGATGCGGTCCAGCTCTTCGGTGGTCACACCGGGCTTGACGTGGGGGGCGACGATGTCGAGCACCTCGGCTGCCAGGCGGCCGGCGATGCGCATCTTTTCGATTTCTTCAGGGGTTTTCAGTTGGATTGCCATCTGCCGATTATCGCCCATTTGGAGGGGATCGCTGAACCTTTCACATCATTGAACCCCGGGTTCAGGCCCTGCCCCCGGGCCTCCGGCCTCGGACGCTCCGCCCCGGCCCCGCCGGATCCCCCATCCGCGAATGGCCATCAGGCGATTCCCAAACTGACAGCAGACCTGTCGGATCAGCGCCTTTTTGGCGCACAAACATCACAAAAAAAGCCGATTGAGTCATATCTGATCCGGCGATCCGGTCGCCAGGGGACACACTGAATCCGTACCGGGTGCCGCGTCCCTGCCTTGCCAAGAGGGCTCGCCGACGCAGCACCCGGTGCACTCCCCCACTGTCCAAGGATCGCAATGAACCTTCGCACCACCCCGTTGTTCGCCGGCCTGCTTGCTGCCGCCCTGCTGCCGGGCGCCGCCCATGCCGCCAAAAGCGACACCACCACCTTCCAGGTGAAGATCGTCATCACTGAATCCTGCGACGTACACACGGCCACCGCCTCCGATGTCGATTTCGGCACCCACGCCCGCGCCAGTGAAACAGCCGCGATCGACAGCGAGGGCACCTTGAACCTGACCTGCTCCAAAGGCACGCCGTACCAGATCGGCATGAACCCCGGGCTCAACTCCACCAGCACCACCGCAGGTGCCGACAACCGCCGGATGACCAGCACCGATGGCAACTCCGTGCCCTATGGTTTGTATCGCGACAGCGGCAGGACCGCGTTCTGGGGTGCAACCGGCGGCAACAACATGCTCATCGGCACCGGCACTGCGGCCAGCCAGTCCATTCCGATCTATGGCCGTGTGCTTAGCACCGCTGCTGCCCCTGCCGGCACTTACGTCGACACCGTCACCGCCACCGTCACTTACTGAGCGCGTTTTTCATGCACACACGCCACCCGCCCAGGATGCGGGTGGCGAGCCTGTGCTGGCTCGCCACCGCGTTTTCGTTGTTGTTCGTCACCCCCACCAGCCCTGCCCGCGGCAGCGGCCTGCAGGCCTCCCCCATCCTGCTGGAATTCAGCAATACCCAGAAATCGCAGACCCTCTGGCTGACCAATACCGGCGAACACCCCTTGCGCGCACAGATCCGCGTACGGCAATGGACCCAGCTCGAACAGGAAGATCTGCTGCAACCCTCCAACACGCTGCTTGCCAGTCCAGCGCTGGTCGAAATTGCCCCCGGCCAGAAGCAGCTGGTACGCCTGGTGCAGGCGGCCGCACCAGGAACCAATGTCAATGAAACCGCCTACCGCCTGATCGTTGACGAATTGCCCGGCGGTGCCGGGGCGATGACATCGGGCCTGCAGTTTCTGCTGAGTTATTCCATTCCGGTCTTCGTCCTGCCACCTAGCGCCACACCTCAACTGGAGCGCAGCGGCACGCACGTGCCAACCGACGCACAACTGCTGCAAGGCCACTGGCGCGTGGTGGGCAACAACGCCACGTTGACGCTGCACAACCGCGGCGCCCAGCGCATCCGGATCAGCCAGTTGAGCTGGATGACGACATCGGGCCAACACGTGGACATTGCCCCGGGCCTGTTCGGCTACGTGCTGGCCGGCCAGCAGATGCGCTGGACACACACCCTGCCCTCGCCCCTGCCCGCCAACGGCACCCTGAACGCAAAACTCAATGACGACCCTGAACCACAACCACTGCCGCAGATCAGTGTTGATCCATAGGCTCTGCCAAGGCATCGCGGCGGCAATCGCAGCACTCGTCCTGCCCGAGGCCAGCGGCAACGACGCCGTTGCGCTCGCTGCAGGCGGGCAGGAGCTGTACCTGGAAACCCGCGTCAACCAAGCCAGCACCAGCAGACTGGCGCGCTTCGTACTGCGCGGCGACACCCTGCTGGCCAGTGAAGCAACACTGTGGGAGCTGGGGCTGATATTGCCGGTCGAAGTTGCCGCCCAGCGCCTGGTCGAACTCCCGTCGCTGACCGGCGTCAGCGTGGAATACGACGCCCCCCAGCAGCGCATCAATCTGCAGGTGCCGGTGGACATGCTCGACCGCCCACCGATGCATATGGATCTCTCCCACACCCCGGCCATTCTTCCGGACCCCCGCCAGCGCCTGCCCGGCGCGACGCTCGGCTACGACGTGTACGGCCAGCACGCTGCCGGCCATGGCAATTTGAGCGGCTTCAGCGAACTACGGGTGTTCGGGCTGGGCCGTGGCGTGTGGAGCAACACGCTTTCCAGTGGTTTCAGCACAGGCAATAGCCGCCGCCACGCCCGCAACACCCGGTTGGACAGCAGCTGGCAACTGGACTTCCCCACATCCATGCTCTCCCTGACCGTAGGCGACACCATGACCAGCGCACTGGATTGGTCGCGCGCAACGCGCATCGGCGGCATCCGCCTGTCACGCAACTTCGCCCTGCAGCCCTATCGCACCACCACGCCACTGGCCTCGTTTGCCGGCGAAGCCGTGCTGCCGTCCACCGTTGACCTGTATATCGACGGCATCCGCCAGTCCAGCCAGCCCTTGCCGCCCGGACGCTTCCAACTGGACAGCAGCCCCTCGCTCAGCGGCACCGGCCAGGCACAACTGGTCATCACCGACATCAACGGCCAGAGCCGCACGATCGGCTTCAACCTGTACGGCACGCCACAACTGCTGCAGGCCGGGCTGTCGGACTGGTCGGTGGAGCTGGGCACGATTCGTCGCGACTACGGCATCCGCTCTTTTGAATATGGCAACGAGCCTCTGGCCAGCGCCAGCCTGGGCTACGGCGTTAACAACCACCTCACCCTGCAGACCCACGCCGAAGGCAGCCACGGCATCGGCCAGGCCGGCGCCGGCGCGGTCGTGCTGCTGGGCAAGCGCGGCGGCGTGCTGACCGGCTCGTGGGCCGGCAGTCGTGCCGGCGCACTGGCCGGCAATCAGCATGGGCTGGCCTACCAATGGAATTCCCCCCGGTTTTCCGCCTCGGCCAGTACCCTGCGCCGCAGCGCGGGGTATCGCGATGTCGCGGCAGTACACGAGAACGCCACCCTGCCGCGACGTACCGAGCAGGCCTTCCTTGGCCTCACCACTCCCGTCGGGCACCTGGGGGTGAGTTATGTGGCCCAGCACTACCTGGACTTTCCCCGCAGCCGCTATGCCAGCCTGAACTGGTCGCACTCGCTGGCCGACAACATGCAGCTGAGCCTCAGCTTCAACCGCGACCTTGCCAACAACGACAGCGACAGCGCCTTTCTGTATTGGTCCTTGCCGCTGGACCGGCACCTGACCACCTCCGCCTCCGCGCGCCATGACCGGGCCGGCAACGGCCTGTCCATGGAAGCCAACCGCCTCGCGGACCTGGACCAGGGCGGGCTGGGCTGGCGTGCGCAAGTCACCACCAGCGGCAGCGACCACGTCGGCCTGCGCGCGGAGATCCGCCAACACGGCCGGCACGGCCATCTAAGTGCCGGCATGGAGCGCGACAACGGCAGCCACAGCCGCACACTGACTTATGCCAGCGCCGGCGGCGGCCTGGCCTTGCTGGGCGGCCGCCTGTACTCCACGCCGCGCGTCCACGACGCCTTCGCCCTGGTTTCCACCAGCGGCATTGCCGAGGTGCCGGTGCAGTTGGAGAACCGCACCATCGGTGTCACCGACAAGCGCGGGCAACTGCTGATCAACCACCTCAACGCCTGGCAACGCAACCAACTGTCCATTGATCCGCAGGATCTGCCTGCCGACATGGTGCTGGAAACCACCCAAAAGGATGTCGTGCCGGAAACCCGCAGCGGCGTCCGCGTGGACTTCCCGATGCGCCGCACCCTGGCCATGCAGTTCGGCGTGCGTGACCGGGATGGCCAGTGGCTGCCGGCAGGCAGCCGGGTCACCCTCCAGGCCCCGGGCACCCCGCCGACCACCACCCTGGTCGGTCACGAGGGCAAGGTCTACCTGCTTGATCCACCACCGCAGGCACGCCTGCGTTTTCACTCCGACAACGCCCAATGCAGCGCGCCCCTCCCCGAGAGCCCCGTCCGCGAAGGCCGTATCAACCTGGAGGATGTTGTATGCCAATGAGCTTCCGGCCAGCGTGGGTGCGCACTTGTGGGCGCTGTATACGCGCGCATGCAGCCCTGTTCGTGCTGCTGGCATTGATGGTTGCACCACTGCCTGCGCGCGCGGCCCCCACCTGCAAAGCATATCTATCCACTTCGATGGACTTCGGCCCGGTTCCCGCCGATAGCTTTAGAAATACACACGCCTCGCTCCAATTCGAGTGCTCCGGTGCCACGGGCGTGCTCGCGAACGTGACCCAGTTCAGGGCCTGCCTGTTCATTGAGCAGGGCAGCAACCCTTCCGGCATCCACCCTCGTCGCATGAAGGACAGCCAGGGCAACTACCTGAATTACGACCTCTACGCCAACGCACAGCACACACAGCTGATAAGCCCTCACAGCCCTCGCGCACCCATCTACGGCGTCACGCTCACGGTCATGCCGCGAGATACGTACAGATCCAATTTCATGGTCTATGGACAAGCACGCTCGACACTGAACCAGCCTGCCACGTCCACCTACACAAGCGTGCCAGGGCGCACCTTCATCCGTTACAGCTACAGTACCGGCTACGGGTTCCTGCCAACCGACGATGATTGCTACAACGGCCGTGCCGGATTCGCAGGCGGCGCCGGCGAAACAACACTCAGCTTCAGCAGTGTCCGGGCCACGGTTGAAAACGCCTGCCACATCATCACCGCCACCGACATGGACTTTGGTACCGTCGGCGCTCAGGCTGGCCCACAAGACCAGACCTCACGGATCAGTGTGCAGTGCCCCACCAACGCCGCCTGGACCGTCACCCTGGACAATGGCGCCAACGCAAGTGGCGACAAACGCTTCATGGCCTCGGGCCAGAACCGCCTTGGCTACGAGCTGTACAGCGATGCCGGGCGGCAGAAGCGCTGGGGCAACACCCCGACTACCGGCGTCAAAGGCAGCGGCACCTACAAAGAGCAGAGTCTGGCGGTTTACGGGCGCATCCCCGACCTCTCCGAAGCAGTCCCGGGCAGCTACCAGGACCAGATCACGGTGACCCTGACCTACTGACCCCGGCAATATGCCCGCAAGCCGCGCCCGTCCTGCGATTTGCGGCCCGGGCAGGCTGCCCGCTATACTTCGCCGGCTTTGTCGGGCCAAAGGCCTGCCAATCCCGCCCACACCGGGCGTCATCGGTGAATCCTCACCTGTCGTCCCCATCCGTGCCGGGGTGCCCTGTAACCAGGGTTCGGCCACGGAGGCGCCAGGGAAGCCCAACCCCGGAACCTGCCGCTTCAGTGCGGATTCGCCCCTATTTCATGGCGACAGGTTCCCTGCCAGGAGTTTTGCAATGCCCCAGATCACCATGCGTCAGATGCTGGAAGCCGGCGTCCATTTCGGCCACCAGACCCGCTACTGGAACCCCAAGATGGCTCCGTACATCTTCGGCGCCCGCGGCAAGATCCACATCATCAACCTGGAAAAGACCGTCCCGCTGTTCAACGACGCGATGAACTTCATCTCGTCCGTTGCCCAGAAGCGCGGCACCGTCCTGTTCCTGGGCACCAAGCGCAGCGCACGCGAATCCATCAAGGAAGAAGCCGAGCGTTGCGGCATGCCGTTCATGAACCAGCGTTGGCTGGGCGGCACCCTGACCAACTTCGCCACGGTGAAGAAGTCGGTGGCACGCCTGAAGGAGCTGGAAGCCGGTGAAACCGACGGCACCTTCGACCGCCTGGTCAAGCACGAAGTGCTGGGCCTGCGTCGCGAGCGCGAAAAGCTGGAAGCCTCGCTGGGCGGCATCAAGGAAATGAACCGCCTGCCCGACGCCATCTTCGTCATCGACATCGGTCACGAAGACATCGCCATCAAGGAAGCCAAGAAGCTCGGCATCCCGGTGATCGCCGTGGTTGACACCAACTACAACCCGGAACTGGTCGACTACGCCATCCCGGGCAACGACGACGCCATCCGCGCTGTGCAGCTGTACGCTCGCGCCGCCGCTGACGCCGTGCTGGAAGGCAAGGCTGCTGCTCCGAACGCCGCCTCGGTGCGCGAAGAAGAGTTCGCCGGCGCCGCTGCTGGCGAAGAAGCCAAGCCGGCTCGCCGCGCTCCGGCCAAGAAGGCTGCCGCCAAGTCGGGCGACGAAGCTTCGGCCTGATGTACCGGGCGGGCGCAGCCAGTGCGCCCGCCACCCCTGCACCGGCCCCTCCGGGCGCCGGCCACTGACAGGGCCTCGTAACAAGGGCCGGCAATCATTGCCGGCCTACCCCTTTCTATTCGTGAGGAAATTCCATGGAAATCACTGCTTCCCTGGTCAAGGAACTGCGTGAGCGCACCGGCGCCGGCATGATGGAGTGCAAGAAGGCTCTGTCGGAAACCAATGGCGACATCGACGCAGCAGCAGAAGCCCTGCGCAAGTCCGGCGCCGCCAAGGCCGACAAGAAGTCCGACCGCGTCACCGCTGAAGGCCGCATCGGCGTCGCCGTGAACGGCGGCAAGGCCGTGCTGGTCGAAGTGAACTCGGAAACCGACTTCGTTGCCAACGACGTCAACTTCAAGGCTTTCGTGGACAGCGTCGCCGCTGCCGCCCTGGCCGCTGGCGCTGCTGACGTGGAGGCCCTGAAGTCGGTCAAGCTGGATTCCGGCTCGACCGTCGAGGAAACCCGCGCTGCCGCCATCCAGAAGCTGGGTGAAAACATCCAGATCCGTCGCCTGGTGAAGATCGACGGCAACAACACCGTCGGTGCCTACGTGCACTCCAACGGCAAGATCGGCGTGCTGGTCGACCTGGCCGGCGGCAATGCCGAGCTGGCCAATGGCCTGGCCATGCACGTGGCCGCGATGAACCCGCCGCACAACAAGGCCGCCGACGTGCCGGCCGAGTTCGTTGCCAAGGAAAAGGAAATCGAGCTGGCCAAGATGACCGACAAGGACAAGGCCAAGCCGGCTGAAATCCTGGAGAAGATCATCAGCGGCAAGATCAACAAGATCATCAGCGAAGTGACCCTGTACGGCCAGAGCTACGTCCTGGACGGCGACAAGACCGTCGAGCAGGCCGTCAAGGCCGCCGGTGGCGACGTTGTCAGCTTCCAGCGCCTGGCTGTCGGCGAAGGCATCGAGAAGGTGGTGGAAGACTACGCCGCCGAAGTTGCCAAGGCGATGCAGGTCTGATCCTGCCAGCGCACAGCTAGCAAGCAAAGAAGCCGCGGACATCCGCGGCTTCTTTTTTGTGTCAACGAGGAAAGCGACGGCACCCGAAGCACACTCATTTCAAAGCAAACTGTGACGCCCCTTTTATATTTGGGACGTGCATGTATTCTTGGGCCACTGCCGCCCGCGTCCCCGTCATGTCCCCCGAGCTCACTGCAGCCCTGTCACTCTGCCGCAACCTGCCCTCACCGCCCGCCGTTGCGGTGCGCCTGATTGAACTGGCCCAGGACCCGGAAACGGACATTGCCAGCGCCGCGGACATCATCGCGCTGGATATCGGCCTGAGCGCACGAATGATGCGCATCGCCAATTCCCCGCTCTATGCCAGCCGCAGGCGCATCGAGAACCTCGGCCAGGCACTGACCATGCTCGGGCTGAATGCGACGCTGCAGCTGGCACTGGGTTTCAGCCTGGCCCGCGCACTTCACGACGACAGCAACCATGCGCAGCTGCACGATGCCGTCTGGCGCCGCAGCATCCTCAGCGCCCTGGCTGCACGCTACCTGGGCCTTTCGTGCGGCGTGCGCCGTGTCGAAGAGTTGATGCTGGCCGGCCTGCTGCAGGACATCGGCATCCTCACCCTGCTGCAGATCCGCCCGGACAGCTATCCGCAACTGCTGGCCAGCTGCACCAGCAACGAAGCGCTGCTGGCGCGCGAACGCGACAGCCTGCAGTGCAGCCACGCCGACGTCGGCGCAAACCTGTGCGAACAGTGGGGCCTGCCCCGCTACCTGATCGATTCCATCAGCCACAGCGAGCCACCGGCCGAAGCGGTGGACCTGTTTGAACGTTGTGTCGTCCTTTCCGGGCACCTGGCAGATATTTGGCTGGCCGATGACACCGACAGCGCCCGCAACCACGCCCTGCGCCTGGTGCACGAAACCCTCGGCATGGACAGCGCCCGCTTCGAGCAGGTGCTGCAGCAGATGAGCCAGATGCTGCCGGAGATAAGCGCACTATTTGACATCCCGGTGCCTTGCCCTGCGCGCGTCACCTACCTGCTGGACCACGCCAGTGAACTGATCGCCCTGCGCAACCTGCGCGAGCTGCAGAGCGCATCGGCATGGGAACGCCGCGCGGACCACTACGAACAGAAGGCCCGCCGGCTGGCCGAACAGGCACACCTGGACGCACTGACCGGCGTACTCAACCGGCGCCAGCTGGAAGTGGTGCTCGAACAGGAATTCAGACACGCCAGCAATCCCGACCGCCCGCTCTCGGTCGCCTTCATTGACCTGGATGACTTCAAGAAGATCAACGACCAGCACGGCCACCTGGTCGGCGACCAGGTACTGCAGGCCTTTGCCAGCCAGCTGCAATCGCATCTGCGCGGCTCGGACACCGTGGCCCGTTTCGGTGGCGAGGAGTTCGTGGTGCTGTTCCCAAGCACCAACCAGCAGACTGCGGTGGAGGTCATCCGCCGGGTGCTGGGCGCCATCTCCCAGGTCCCGATGGTCACCGTGGCCGATGCCCCGCTGCACATCACCTTCTCCGCGGGGGTTGCCACCCACGGTGTCTACGAACGCTTTGCCGACATGCGCGACCTGCTCAAGGCCGCCGATGACGTGCTTTACCGCTCCAAGAGCCTGGGCCGCAACCGCGTCATCGCCCGCGCACCGGAATCCCAGCCTACCGCCTGCTGAACGACTGCCGGCCTCACCGCCTTTTGTTGCGGCATTGCAACAAAAGCTCTGACCGGAAACCGCAGCTTCCGTTAGAATTCCCGCGTTTTCCAGCCATAGAGGTCGTCATGTCCAAACTCACCTACCAACGCATCCTTCTGAAACTTTCCGGGGAGGCGCTGATGGGAGATGAGGACTACGGCATCGACCCGAAGATCATCAACCGCCTGGCCCGTGAAGTCATCGAGGCCCAGCAGGCAGGCGCCGAAGTGGCGCTGGTGATCGGCGGCGGCAACATCTTCCGCGGCGCCGGCCTGGCCGCAGGCGGCATGGACCGCGTCACCGGCGACCAGATGGGCATGCTGGCCACGGTCATCAATGCCCTGGCCATGCAGGACGCCCTGGAAAAGCTCGGCGCCAAGGCGCGGGTGATGAGCGCCATCAAGATCAACGACGTGTGCGAGGACTACATCCGCCGCCGCGCCATCCGCCACCTTGAAAAAGGCCGCCTGGTGATCTTCGCCGCCGGCGTGGGCAGCCCGTTCTTCACCACCGACTCCGGTGCCGCCCTGCGCGCCATCGAAATCGGCGCCGACCTGCTGCTCAAGGCCACCAAGGTGGACGGCGTCTACGACAAGGACCCGAACAAGCACAGCGATGCGGTCCGTTACGACAGCCTCACCTACGACCAGGTCATCCAGCAGGGCTTGGAAGTGATGGATACGGCCGCCTTCGCGCTGGCCCGTGACAGCGACCTGCCGATGCGCGTATTCGACATGGGCCAGCCCGGTGAGCTGCTGAAGATCCTGCACGGCGAGAACATCGGCACCCTGGTCCACGGCCGCGACAACCACTGACCTTCGCAGGTTCCGGCCCGGTGGAGAGGGCTCTTCGCCTATAATCGGCCGGTTCCAGCACCATCAAGGATTCCGGCGATGATCAACGACATCAAAAGCAATGCGCAGACGCGCATGGCAAAGAGCCTCGATGCTCTGCGCCACACCCTCACCACCATCCGTACCGGCCGCGCCTCCCCGGCGCTGCTGGACGGCATCAAGGTCAAGGCCTACGGCACTGACACGCCCCTGAACCAGGTGGCCAGCATCAGCGTGTCCGAAGGCCGCTCGCTGGTCATCACCCTGTTCGACAAGAACATGATCAAGGAAGTCGAGAAGGCCATCTATGCCTCCGACATCGGCATCACCCCCACCACCATGGGCACCGTGATCCGCCTGAACCTGCCGCCGCTCACCGAAGAGCGCCGCAAGGAGCTGGCCAAGTCGGTGGGCAAGGAAGGCGAGGAAACCAAGGTCGGCATCCGCAACATCCGTCGCGATGCCAACCAGGAAGTAGCCAAGCTGCTCAAGGACAAGGCCATCACCGAGGATGACGACCGTCGCGGCCAGGATGAAATCCAGAAGCTGACCGACAAGGCGATCAAGGACGTGGACGAGATCGTCAAGCTGAAGGAACAGGAACTGATGGCGGTCTGACGGGTGCCGTCTGCCATGCCCAGCGGCACACCCGCACCGCATCTGCCAGGGCACATTGCCATCATCATGGATGGCAATGGCCGCTGGGCGCAGCAACGCCGGAGGCCGCGGATGATCGGCCACCGTGCGGGCGCGCGTGCGGTCAACCGCTCCATCGATTTCTGCCTGGACCACGGCATTGGCACCCTTACCCTGTTTGCGTTCTCCAGTGAAAACTGGGGCCGGCCGCAGGATGAGGTGGATGCGCTGATGAAGCTGTTCCTCGGCGCACTGGACCGCGAAGTGGACGAACTCCACCGTCGTGGCGTGCGCGTGCGCTTCATCGGCGACCGCTCGCGCTTCAGCCCAGGCATCGTGCAGCGCATGCACAAGGCCGAGCAGCGCACCGGCGACAACAGCAGCATGACCCTGGTCATCGCCGCCAGCTACGGTGGCCGCCAGGATATTGCGCTGGCCGCACGTGCACTGGCCGAACAGGTGGCCGCCGGCACCCTGAAACCGGAGCAGATCGACGAGGAACTGCTCGGCAGCCAGGTCGCCCTGGCCGATCTGCCGGCACCGGACCTGTTCATCCGCACCGGCGGTGACACCCGCATCAGCAATTTTCTGCTGTGGCAGCTGGCCTACACCGAACTGTGGTTCACCGATGTGCTGTGGCCGGACTTCGATGCGGCCATCCTTCAACAGGCACTGGATGACTTTGCCCGACGCGAACGCCGCTTCGGCCTGACCAGCGCCCAGATCGCTGCCCACGCGACCCCGAGCAAATCCCAATGACCAAAATCCGCGTGATTGCCGCGTTGATCATGGCCCCGGTGGCCATCTGCGCGATCCTGTTCCTGCCCACGCCCTGGCTGGCCGCCGCCGCAGCGCTGGTGTTCCTGATCGGCCTGTGGGAATGGCTCAAGCTGACCGGCGTGGACGGCCTGCCGCGCACCGTGCTGCTCGCATTGAACCTGCTGCTGATGGTGCTGATGGTGTGGGCCTCGGGAAGCAGCCTGGTGCTGTTCCAGCTGGCCACCTTGGTCGGTGTCGGCTTCTGGCTGCTGGCGCTGGTGTGGCTGCGCTATTTCAACTTCGGCGCACACGATGAAAACAGCGCGCGCATGCTCAAGCTTGCCGCCGGCACCCTGGCCATCATCCCGGCCTGGGCAGCACTGGTACTGCTGCATGCCGAGGAACCCAACGGCCACCTGTGGCTGCTGACCGCATTGATGCTGGTCTGGGCTGCCGACTCCGGCGCCTACTTCGCCGGCCGCGCCTTCGGCAAACACAAACTGGCCCCGCGCATCAGCCCCAACAAGACCATCGAAGGCGTGCTGGGCGGCCTGGTTGCCGGCCTGGTCGTTGCCGGTGCACTCGGCTGGCTGGCCGGCGTGTCCGCCTCCGGTTTCGGTGGCCTGATGCTGGTTGCCGCGGTCGCGGTGCTGGCCTCGGTACTGGGCGACCTGTTCGAGAGCCTGCTCAAGCGCCATGCCGGCGCCAAGGATTCGGGCAATGTAATCCCGGGCCATGGCGGCGTGCTGGACCGCATCGACGGGGTGCTGGCTGCCCTGCCGGTGTTTGCACTGGGCAAGGAATTCTTCGGTTTCTGACATGCCCACCTCCCCTCGCCTGCGCCAGGTTGCCATCCTCGGCGCCACCGGCTCCATCGGCACCTCCACGCTGGACGTCATCTCCCGCCATCCCGGGCAGATGCGCGCCAGCGTGCTGGCGGCCGGCAGCAATGTGGACGCACTGATTGCGCTGTGCCGCACGCATCGCCCCGACCACGCTGTTATTGCCGAAGATGCCTTGTTCGCCCGCCTGCGCGACGGGCTGACCGACGCCGGACTCAGCACCCAGGCCCATGCCGGCCATGCCGCCATTGATGCTGTGGCCGCCAGTGCGCACTGCGACACCGTCGTGGCCGCCATTGTCGGCGCGGCCGGGCTGTCCTCGACCCTGGCCGCAGCCCGCGCGGGCAAGCGCCTGCTGCTGGCCAACAAGGAATCGCTGGTGCTGGCCGGCGAACTGCTGACCCGCGAAGCGGCGGCCGCAGGCGCCGAAATCATTCCGATCGACAGCGAACACAACGCCATCTTTCAGTGCCTGCGCTCACGTGACGCCCGCCTGGAAGCCGGGGTACGGCGGATCATCCTCACCGCCTCCGGCGGCCCGTTCCGCGGGCGCAGCCGCGCCGAACTGGAAGCGGTGACCGTGGCCCAGGCCGTGGCCCACCCGAAGTGGTCAATGGGCCCGAAGATCTCGGTGGACTCGGCAACGCTGATGAACAAGGGGCTGGAGGTCATCGAGGCCCACCACCTGTTCAACGTGCCCGGCTCGCGCATCGACGTGCTGGTCCACCCACAGAGCCTGGTGCACTCGCTGGTCGAGTTCATCGATGGCTCCACCCTGGCGCAGATGGGCCTGCCGGACATGCGCACCACCCTGGCCGTTGGCCTGGGCTGGCCGCAACGCATTGAATCGGGCGTTTCCGGGCTGGACCTGCTCAGCCAGGGTCGGCTCGATTTTGAAGCCCCGGACCTGGAAGCCTTCCCCTGCCTGCGCCTGGCCTGGCAGGCCATGGAGGCCGGTGGCAGTGCGCCAGCCATCCTGAACGCCGCCAACGAAGTGGCTGTTTCAGCGTTTCTTCAGGGCCGTATAGGCTTCCTGTCGATCCCGGCGCTGGTGGAGCACACCCTGTCCACCCTGCCTCACGCCACGGCCGATACACTGGACGCCCTGCTGGCGGCCGATGAACAGGCCCGCCAGATCACCCAAACCGCCATCGCCCGCCTGCCGCATGCCTGAAGCCGCCCCTCAATTGAGTCCCGCCCATGGCTGATTTCCTGGGTTCTGTGTGGTGGATGATCGTCAGCCTCGGCGTGCTGGTGACGTTCCATGAATTCGGGCATTACTGGGTTGCCCGTCGCTGCGGGGTAAAGGTCCTGCGCTTCTCGGTGGGCTTCGGCAAGCCCCTGTGGAGCCGCCGCGACCGCAACGGCACCGAGTTCGCCATCGCCGCCATCCCCCTGGGTGGCTACGTGAAGATGCTCGACGAACGCGAGGCCGAAGTCCCGGCCGGCGAGCGTTGCCATGCCTTCAACAACAAGACCGTATGGCAGCGCATCGCCATCGTCGCGGCCGGCCCCATCGCCAACCTGGTGCTGTGCATCGCCCTGCTCTGGGCGATGTTCGTCATTGGCCGGCAGGACTATTCCCCCAGCGTCGGCCGCGCGACCGGCATGGCTGCCAGTGCCGGCTTTGCCGCCGGTGACCGCTTGCTGGCGGTGGACGGCCGTGCCGTCGATACCTGGGCCGAGGCCAGCATGGCCCTGACCACCGCGGCCATGGACCGCCAGGATGCGCAGGTCCGGGTCCGCGACGTGCTCGACAACGAGCGCACCCGCGTACTGCCACTGTCGCAGTTGCCCGCCGGTTTCGACGAACGCCAGGTGGCAGTCCAGGCCGGCTTCCTGTGGCAGTTCTGGCTGCAACCGGCGGTGATCGAGAAGGTTTCCAAGGATTCCCCTGCCGCCCACCTGCTCCAGGCTGGCGACCTGATCCTGGCTGTCGATGGCCAGCGCGTGGACAGCGCGGACCGGGTCTACCCGTTGATCCAGGCCCTGGGCCAGCGCGGCGGGCCGGGCATGCTGGAGGTTGAGCGCGCAGGCGAGCGCCTGGCACTGGAAGTCACCCCGCAGCCGGCCACCGGCCCCGACGGCAAACCGCGCTGGCTGATCGGCGTGGAATTCCCCACCGGCGTGGCTGCCGCCTATGACGCCCGCCAGCAATACGGCGTGTTTGCCGCGCTGCCCGCCGCAGTGCGCGAAACCGGCAAACTGGCCTCCGATTCGCTGGGAATGATGCGCCGGATGCTGACCGGCCACGCCTCGCTGAAGAATGTTTCCGGGCCGATCACCATCGCCCGCGTGGCCAATGCCTCGGCTGAACGCGGCGTGGACTGGTTCCTGTATTTCCTGGCCCTGCTGTCGCTGAGCCTGTGCATCATCAATCTTCTGCCCATCCCTGTCTTGGACGGCGGGCACCTGCTGTATTACCTTATCGAGTTGGTCAAGGGCAGCCCGCTCAGCGAGCGCGCCATGGCGACGGGTCAATTCATCGGCCTGGCGCTGTTGGCCGGGTTGATGGGGCTGGCGTTCTATAACGACATTCTTGGCCTGGTCCTGCGATGAACTTTTTTCTGCTGTCGTCGTCTTACGCCGGCACCCACGCAACAATGAAATCGACTCCAACCGGACGTGACATGACGCGACTTCCCAATCGCCGCCTGCTGGCCCTCGCCCTTGCTGCCGGTCTGGCCCTGCCTGCCTTCGCGCAGGCGGCCGAGCCCTTCACCGCCAGCGACATCCGTGTGGACGGCCTGCAGCGCATCTCCTCCGGCACCGTGTTCACCTACCTGCCGGTGGAGCGTGGCGATACGGTCGACGACGCCAAGGTCGGCGACACCATCCGTGCGCTGTACAAGACCGGCTTCTTCGAGGACGTGCAGCTGGATCGCCAGGGCGACATCCTCGTGGTCACGGTCAAGGAACGCCCGGCGATCAACAAGCTGACCGTCACCGGCAACAAGGACATCAAGAGCGAGCAACTGCTCAAGGGCCTGAGCGACATCGGCCTGAGCGAAGGCGGCACGTTCGACCGTTTGAGCCTGGACCGCGTGACCCAGGAGCTGCGCCGCCAGTACAACGACCGTGGCAAGTACAACGTGGAAATCACCCCGACGGTGAGCCCGCTGGACCGCAACCGCGTGGACGTGGCCATTGCCGTGAAGGAAGGCAAGGCCGCCAAGATCCGCCACGTCAACCTGGTCGGCACCGAAAAATTCCCGGCCGAGGACATCCTTGAGCAGTGGGAATCCAAGGAGCACAACTGGGCCTCGTGGTACCGCCGCGACGACCAGTACTCCAAGGAAAAGCTCTCCGGCGATCTGGAAAAGCTCAATTCCTGGTACCTGGACCGCGGCTACGTCGATTTCAGCATCGACTCCACCCAGGTCTCGATCAGCCCTGACAAGCGCGACATGTTCATCACCGCCGGCGTGACCGAAGGTGAGCAGTTCAAGATTTCCGAGATCAAGGTCACCGGCGACACGATCCTGCCGCAGGAAGACGTGGAGAAGATGGTCATCCAGAAATCGGGTGATACGTTCTCGCGCGCCCTGCTGGAATTCAGCGCCGATGGCATCACCAACAGCCTGTCCAACATCGGCTACGCCTTTGCCAAGGTCAATCCCATTCCCACCAGCAACCGCGCCGAGCGCACGGTTGCGGTGAACATGCAGGTCGTGCCGGGCCCGCGCGTGTCGGTGCGCCGCATCGTGTTCCAGGGCAACTCGCGCACCGCCGACGAAGTGCTGCGCCGTGAAATGCGCCAATTCGAGAACAGCTGGTACTCGCAGGCCGCCATCGACCGCTCCAAGATCCGTCTGCAGCGCCTGGGCTACTTCGAGTCGGTTGACGTGGAGACCCAGCCGGTCACCGGCAGCAACGACCAGGTCGACGTGGTCTACAACGTCAAGGAAACCACCTCCGGCAGCTTCGTGTTCGGCCTGGGCTATTCGCAGTCCTACGGCATGACCACCTCCGTGCAGCTGTCGCAGAACAACTTCCTGGGCGGCGGCAACCGCGTATCGGTGGAAGCATCGCGCAGCAGCTACCTGCAGCGTTATGCGTTCTCCTACACCAACCCCTACTTCACCGATGACGGTGTCTCGCTGGGCTACAACCTGTCGCTGCGCGAGCTGGACTACTCGGACTTCAACACCGCCCAGTACAACAGCACCAACGCGGCCGCACAGATGGTGTTCGGCATTCCGATCACCGAGAACGATGCGTTCTCGCTGATGTTCGGCATCGACAGCAACCAGATCAAGGCTTACCAGGGCTACACGCCGAAGTCGATCATCGACTACATCGATGCGGTCGGCCAGAACACCTTCCACTCCTGGCGCACCGAGCTGGGCTGGGCACGCGATACCCGCAACGACTACTTCATGCCAACGCGCGGTACCTACCAGCGCCTGGGCCTGGAAGCCACGCTGCCGGGCTCGACCGTTGAGTACTACAAGCTCAGCTACCAGTTCTCCAAGTACTGGCCGATCATCCCGTCGCTGGTCATCAATACCCGCCTGGAACTGGGTTATGGCGATTCGTATGGCAAAGATATCGTTCGCGACGTCTGCTGGAACGTGATTCCCGGCAAGCCCGGAACGCCTGCCAACGGCACCACACCCGCCGTCCCCGGTACCCCGGATACCACCGAAGTTGTCGATTGCGCCAGCAATCCCACCGCCAACCACCGCCAGCTCAAGGCCTCCGGCCTGCCGTTCTTCGAGAACTTCTACGCCGGCGGTACCAACTCGGTGCGCGGTTTCGAGGACAACACCCTGGGCCCGCGTTCGGAAATCATGGGCGGCTACTACAACGGGCAGCCGCTGGGTGGCTCGCTGAAGACGGTCGGCTCGATTGAAGCCTACTTCCCGAAGCTGTTCGACAGCCCTTCGGCACGTGTGTCGGCATTTATCGACTTCGGTAACGTCTACAACGGCATCGACAACTTCAAGGCCAATGAGCTGCGTGCATCGGCCGGTGTGGCCTTGCTGTGGCGCGCCCCGGTCGGCCCGATCTCGATCAGCTACGCGATTCCGCTGAAGAAGGAAGATGGCGACGAGATCGAGCGCCTGCAGTTCACCTTCGGCGGCCAGTTCTGACGCATTGGCCCGCTTGGTCGGGGCTCCGGCCCCGACCATCCGGTTGTCGGCCGCGGCGTAGACCCGCGCGTGTACTCCGGCCTTCCAAAGCTCCGTGCCGGTCGGTACGCATGCCCCATCCGAAGGTCTTCTTCCAGAACCGCCAACGTGCGGTTCTGGTCGTTTCTGGCATCCAGCACGCGGGCTTCCGTTGGCTGCGGATGCCCGCCCCACGACCGCGGGATGCCTACCTGCGTCTTCATTGACCGGCACCGCGCCCCAGCGCCTGCCGGCCGCGTCGGCCCGGCCGCCCCCATGACCGTCACCTGCGCACCCTGTAAACTCGCCGCGTGAATACTCCTACCTATACCGCTCAGGAACTTGCCGACCGCTTCGGACTGCAGGTGCAAGGTGATCCGGCTGCCGCCATCTCCGGCGTGGCCACGCTCGCCCACGCCGGCCCCGGTCAGCTCACTTTTCTCGCCAATCCCCGCTATCGCGCGCAGTTGGCCGACAGCAAGGCGTCCATCGTGGTGCTGCGCGCCGATGATGCCGAGGCTGCACCCGGTACGGCACTGGTTGCCAAGGATCCGTATACCGCCTTCGCGCGGATCGGCGCCCTGTTCGAGACCGCGCCACTGCGCGAACCCGGCATCCACCCCAGCGCGGTCATTGACCCGAGCGCGACGGTGGCTGCCAGCGCACACATCGGCCCGCACGTGTGCATCGGTGCCCGCTCGGTGATCGGTGAAGCCTGCATCATCGGCCCCGGCAGCATCATCGGCGATGACTGCACCCTGGATGCCGGCTGCGAACTGCTGGCCCGCGTCACCCTGGTGGCCCGGGTCAAGCTGGGCAAGCGCGTGCGCGTCCACCCCGGCGCCGTACTCGGCGGCGAAGGCTTCGGCCTGGCGATGGACGGCGGGCGCTGGATCAAGGTGCCGCAGCTGGGCGGCGTGCGCATTGGCGATGACTGCGAGATCGGCTGCAACAGCTGCGTGGACCGCGGCGCGCTGGAAGACACCGTGCTCGACGAAGACGTGCGCGTGGACAACCTGGTGCAGATCGCCCACAACGTGCAGATCGGCGCGCACAGCGCCATCGCCGGTTCCACCGGCATTGCCGGCAGTGCCAAGATCGGCCGCTACTGCCTGCTGGGTGGCGCGGTCGGTGTGGTTGGCCACCTGGAAATCTGCGACCACGTCGTCATCACCGGCAAATCGGTGGTGCGCAACTCGATTACCGAACCGGGCGAGTACTCGTCCGGCACCCCTTTGACCGACAACCGCACGTGGCGCAAGAACGCCGCGCGCTTCAAGCAGCTCGATGCGCTGGCAAGGCGCATCCTGGCTGTGAGCAAGGAGAAAGAATGAACGCACCGTTGCAGCTGCCCGTGGATGTCACCACGATCCAGACCTTGATCCCGCACCGCTACCCGTTCCTGCTGGTGGACAAGGTGGTCGAGCTCGACGTCGAGGCCAAGCGCATCGTCGCGCACAAGAACGTCACCATCAACGAGCCGTTCTTCCAGGGCCACTTCCCGGGCCAGCCGATCATGCCGGGCGTGCTGATCATCGAAGCCCTGGCGCAGGCCGGCGGCGTGCTGACCCAGCTGAGCCTGGGCCGCGATGCGCAGTCCAAGCTGTTCTACCTGGTCAAGGTCGACAACGTGCGCTTCATGAAACAGGTGGTGCCGGGTGACGTGCTTGAGCTGCATGTGCAGGTCAAGCGCGTGATCCGCAACATGGCCGTCTACTACGGCGAAGCCAAGGTGGATGGTGAAGTGGTCGCACATGCCGAAGTGCTGTGCGCCGGCACCCGCGATTGATCTGGCTGGAGCAACACGATGAGTGACAGCGCCCCCCTGATTCACCCGACTGCAGTCATCGATCCTTCGGCCAAGCTGGGCCAGGGTGTGCGCGTGGGCGCGTTCACCCTGATCGGTGCCGATGTCGAAATTGGTGACGGCACCGAAATCGGTCCGCATTGCAGCATCCATGGCCCGACCCGCATCGGCCGCGACAACCGTTTCATCGGCCATGTCGCCGCTGGTGGCGAACCGCAGGACAAGAAGTTCAACGGCGAACGCACCGAACTGGTGATCGGCGACCGCAACGTGTTCCGCGAGTTCGTCACCCTCAGCCGCGGCACTGCCGGCGGCGGCGGTGTGACCACGATCGGCAACGACAACTGGATGCTGGCCTATACCCACATCGCGCACGACTGCCATGTTGCCGACCACTGCGTGTTCTCCAACAACACCACGCTGGCCGGGCACGTCAGCGTGGGCAACTGGGTGATCATCAGCGGCTTCGCCGGCGCCCACCAGTTCTGCCGCATTGGCGACCATGCCTTCCTTGGCATGGGTTCGCTGGTGACCGGCGACATCCCGCCGTTCACCATGGTTGGCATCGACGGCCACGGCCGTCCGCGCGGCATCAACAGTGAAGGCCTGAAGCGCCGCGGCTTCGACGCCGAGCGCATCACCGCGATCAAGCGTGCCTATCGCACGATCTACGTCGCCGGCCTGCCGCTGGCCGAGGCCAAGCAGCAACTGGCCGAGCAGGCGCGTGACAGCGAAGACGTCAAGCAGTTGCTGGACTTCATCGAAAGCGCCGAGCGCCCGCTGCAGCGATGATGACCGCCGGGGTTCGCGATTCGGAATCAGGCAGCACCCGCAAGCCGCGCATTGCGCTGGTTGCCGGTGAGGCGTCGGGTGACCTGCTCGGCGCTGGCCTGATCAAGGCCCTGCGTGCGCGTTACCCCGATGCCGAGTTTGCCGGCATCGGCGGCGATGCCATGCGCAATGCCGGTTGCGAAACCTGGTTTGATGCCAGCGAGCTGGCGCTGATGGGCCTGGCTGAAATCCTGCGCCATCTGCCGCGCCTGCTGAAGCTGCGCAAGGAATTCCGCCAGCGCGTGCTCGATTGGCAACCGGATGTATTCATCGGCATCGACGCACCGGATTTCAATCTGGGCGTGGAGAAATGGCTCAAGCAGCGCGGCCTGCGCACCGTGCATTACGTCAGCCCGTCGGTCTGGGCGTGGCGTGAAAAACGCGCCGAGAAGATCGGCGCCAGCGCTGACCTGGTGCTGTGCCTGTTCCCGATGGAGCCGCCGATCTACGCGCGTCATGGCATCGATGCGCGTTTTGTCGGCCACCCGATGGCCGATGACATCCCGCTCGAAAATGATCGCCTGCAGGCGCGTGCCGCACTAGATGTCCCCGCACAGGTGCCGGTGCTTGCAGTGCTGCCGGGCAGTCGCCTGGGCGAAGTCAGCCGGCTCGGCCCGCCATTTTTCGCGGCGGCCTGGCAGCTGTGCGAGGACAAGCGCGACCTGCATATCGTGGTGCCTGCGGCCAACGCCAAGTGCAAGGCCTTGATCGTCGAGCAGATGCGTGCCGCCGCGCTGCCCAGCGCACGCGTACACCTGCTGGATGGCCGTGCCCGCGAAGCGATGATCGCCGCCGACGTGGTGATGCTGGCCTCCGGCACCGCCACGCTGGAAACCATGCTGGTCAAGCGGCCGATGGTGGTGGGCTACCGCGTCGCCGAACTCACCTATCGCATCGTCAGCATGCTGGGGCTGATCAAGGTCAACCGCTACGCGCTGCCCAATGTACTTGCAGGCAAGGATCTGGCGCCGGAGTTGATACAGCACGACTGCACGCCGGAAAACCTGACCGCCGCCGTGCGGCATTGGTTCGATCACCCCGAGGCCATCAACGCCCTGCAGGGCGACTACCTGCGCCTGCATCAACAACTGCGCCAGGACGCCTCCGCGCGCGCCGCCGAGGCTGTCGCCGGCCTGCTGGAAGCAACGCCCAACAAAGGCCAACCGTGACCGGCCGCCGCTCCAGCGCCAAGGCAGCGGATGCTTCGCTGTCGCTGTTCGACGATGCCAGCCTGACGGCCCGCCAGAGCCCGCGTCTGGTCGCCGGTGTCGATGAAGCCGGGCGCGGCCCGCTGGCCGGCCCGGTTGCGGTGGCCGCCGTGGTGTTCTGCCCGGACCGGCCGCGCCTCAATGGGCTGGATGATTCCAAGGCACTGACCGCTGCCAAGCGCGAGCTGCTCTACGACCGCATCATCGAACGCGCCCTGGCCTACAACATCGTCATGGTCGATGTCGCCCAGATCGACAGCCTCAATATTTTCCAGGCCACGATGCAGGGCATGCGCCAGGCAGTGGAAGGCGTGGCGCATGTGGCCCAGTTCGCGCGCATCGACGGCAACAAGATTCCCAAGGGGCTGCCCTGCCCGGCCGAGGCACTGGTCGGCGGTGATGCGCTTGACCGCGCGATCATGGCCGCCTCGATCCTGGCCAAGGTCAGCCGCGACCGCTACATGCTGGCGCTGCACCAACAGCACCCGGAATACGGCTTCGACCAGCACAAGGGCTACGGCACGCCGTTCCATATGGCAGCACTGAAGGCGCACGGCCCCTGCCATGAACACCGGCGTTCGTTTGCACCTGTGCGGGCGCTGCTGCCGGAAACATAGTCCACCGCAAGCAGGCGCCGGCATGAGCTCCCCGCCGCGCCCGCCTGGCTGCCCCTGTAGTGCGGCCCCCAGCTGACCCCCGCTTGCTCCCCCGCCCCCCCGTCGTTACCCTGCGTCGGCACACTTCTGGCCCGGCATGTCTACTTCTTCCCGCTTCGTACACCTTCACGTCCACACCGAATTCTCGATGGTGGACTCCACCATCCGTGTCCCGGCCAAGCCGGACCAGGCCGATCCCAAGAAAGCCAAGCAGGCCAACCTGCTCAGTCGCTCGGTGGAGATGCAGGCCCCGGCCCTGGCCGTCACCGACCTGAACAACATGTTCGCGCTGGTGAAGTTCTACAAGGCCGCCGAAGGCGTGGGCATCAAGCCCATCGCCGGTGCCGACCTGCTGATCGCAGAGGAAGGCCAGGACCCGTGGCGGATGACCTTGCTGTGCCGCGACCGCGAGGGCTACCTGAGCCTGTCGCGGCTGCTCACCCGTGCATGGATGGAAGGCCACCGCAACGAAGGCGGCGTCGCGGTGCACCCGCAATGGCTGAAGGACGGTTGCCAGAACCTGTTCGCGCTGGCCGGCCGCCACAGTCTGGCCGGCCGCCTGGCCGGCGAAGGCCGCCACGATCTGGCCGAGCAACAGCTGGCCGACTGGCAGCGTGTGTTCGGCGATGGCCTGCACCTGGAACTGACCCGCACCGGCCGTGATGGTGAAGAGCCGTTCAACCAGTTCGCGCTGATGGCCGCCGGCCAGCGTGGACTGCCGGTGGTCGCCACCAACGACGTGCGCTTCCTGTCGCCGGATGATTTCGACGCGCACGAAGCGCGCGTGTGCATCTCCACCGGCCGCGTGCTGGACGACCCCAAGCGTCCGCGCGAGTACAGCCGCGAGCAGTACCTGAAAACGCCCGAACAGATGTGCGAGCTGTTCGCCGACATCCCCGATGCCATCGACAACACGCTGGCGCTGGCGCAGCGCTGCAATGTCGAAATGCGGCTGGGCACCTACTTCCTGCCCAACTATCCGGTACCCGACGACGAAACCCTGGACACCTGGATCCAGAAGATGTCGCGCGACGGCCTGACCGAGCGCCTGGAGAAGAATCCACTGGCGCCGGGCATGAGCCGCGAGGATTACTTCGAGCGGCTGGAGTTCGAGCTCAACACCATCATCAAGATGGGGTTCCCGGGCTACTTCCTGATCGTTGCCGACTTCATCCAGTGGGGCAAAAACCAAGGCATTCCGATCGGCCCGGGCCGTGGTTCCGGCGCCGGTTCGCTGGTGGCGTGGGCGCTGAAGATCACCGACCTGGATCCGCTGCCGTACAACCTGCTGTTCGAGCGTTTCCTCAACCCCGAACGCGTGTCGATGCCCGACTTCGACATCGACTTCTGCATGGACCGCCGCGATGAGGTGATCGACTACGTCGCGCGCAAGTACGGCCGCGAGCGCGTCAGCCAGATCATCACCTACGGCACCATGGCGGCCAAGGCCGTGGTGCGCGACACCGGCCGTGTGCTGGGCTTCCCGTATGGCCTGGTCGATGGTGTTTCCAAGCTGATCCCCAACATCCTGGGCATCCACCTGAAGGATGCGCTGGGCAAGGGCAAGGACGGCGCGGATTCGGAAATGGCCTCGGCCGAACTGATCCAGCGCTACGAAACCGAGGACGACGTCCGCGACCTGATTGACCTTGCCCTGCAGCTGGAAGACCTCACCCGCAACGCCGGCAAGCACGCCGGTGGCGTGGTGATCGGCCCCGAGCCGCTGAGCGAGTTCTGCCCGCTGTACGCCGAACATGACGAAGGCGGCATCGGCAAGAACCCGGTCACCCAGTTCGACAAGAACGACGTGGAAGAAGTGGGCCTGGTGAAGTTCGACTTCCTTGGCCTGCGCACGCTGACCATCATTGACTGGGCGGTGAAGGCGATCAACCAGCGCCACGAGCGCGCCGGCATTCCGCCGGTGGACATCGCCGCCATCCCGCTTGATGACGCGCCCACCTACAAGGACATCTTCGCCAACGGCAACACCGGCGCGGTGTTCCAGTTTGAATCCTCGGGCATGCGCCGCCTGCTGAAGGACGCGCGCCCGGACCGCTTCGAAGACCTGATCGCGCTGGTGTCGCTGTACCGCCCCGGCCCGATGGACCTGATTCCTTCCTTCAACGCGCGTAAGCACGGCCAGGAAGAAATCATCTATCCCGATCCGCGCACCGAAGCCATCCTGAAAGACACCTACGGCATCATGGTGTACCAGGAGCAGGTGATGCAGATGGCGCAGATCGTCGGCGGCTACTCGCTGGGCGGCGCCGATCTGTTGCGCCGTGCGATGGGCAAGAAGGTGCCGGCGGAAATGGCCAAGCACCGCGAAATTTTCCGCGAAGGTGCGGCCAAGGACGGCGTGGATGAAGCCAAGGCCGACGCCATCTTCGACTTGATGGAAAAGTTTGCCGGCTACGGTTTCAACAAATCGCACGCCGCCGCCTATGCATTGGTCAGTTACCAGACTGCTTGGCTCAAGCGTCATTACCCGGCCGAATTCATGGCCGCGACGCTGTCTTCGGACATGGACAACACCGACAAGGTGGTGGGCTTCCTGGCCGAGGTACGCAACCTCGGGCTGACCGTGCTGCCGCCGCGTGTCAACGAATCGGCCTACATGTTCGAGGCGGCCAACGCCGACACCATCCGCTACGGCCTGGGTGCCATCAAGGGCGTCGGCCAGGGCGCCTGCGAGGCCGTGGTCGAAGAACGACAGCGCAGTGGCGAATACCTCTCGCTGCTGGATTTCTGCACACGCATCGAGTCGGGCAAGCTCAACCGGCGCACGCTTGAAGCGATGATCAACTGTGGCGCGCTCGATGGCCTGGGCAAGAATCGCGCAACCTTGATGCTGCAGTTGCCGGAAGTGCTCAAGGCCACCGAGCAGATGGCGCGCGAAAAAGCGTCGGGCCAGAACTCGCTGTTCGGCGCGCCCGACGCGGCCAGCACGGCGCGCCAGCTGGATCTGCCCGAGAGCAAGGAATGGCAACTGGCACAACTGCTCAACGGCGAGCGCGAAACGCTGGGCTTCTATCTCAGCGGCCACCCGTTCGATCCGTATGCCGAGGACGTCAAGGAACTGGTCGGCACCGACCTGGGCGCCCTGGACAAGCTCATTGCGCCAGCGTTCCCGTCCAAGGACGGTGAAAAGCGCGCGTGGCGGCAGGAGTCGCCGGTGATCCTGGCCGGCATGGTCGTGGGTGTACGCCGCAAGGGCGACAGCCAGGTGTTCATGCAGCTGGAAGACGGCAAGGGCCGTGTGGAGTGCAGCGCCTTCACCGACGGCCTGGCCGAATTCGGCCACCTGATGACCAAGGACCGCATCCTGGTCGTGAAGGGCGGCCTGCGCGAGGATGAATTCAACGGCGGCTATGCATTGCGCATCCGCCAGTGCTGGGATTACGAGCAGTTGTGCGCCGACCATGCCACCGGCATGTTCCTGCGCGTGGACGGCCGCGGCGGCCCAATTTGGCAGCGCATCGACACCCTGCTGGCCAGTGCACGCCCCGGCCGCACCCCGTTGCGGCTGGACCTGCTGCTCAACGGCAAGCCCGACGGCAGCGTGGCCGGCATGCTCGACCTGGGCGGCCCCGGCGCGGTGCGGGTGAGCCCGCAGCTGCTGGATACCCTGCGCGAAGACCCCGCCGTGCGCCGGGTCAAGGTCAAGTACAGCCCGCCCTGGGCCAACTGACCGAACGGACGCGTACGGGTTGATCCGCCGCGTTCGGCTACACTTCCCCTCTTTAAATTCATGACGGTTTCCGATGAATCCGAACTACCTCGACTTCGAGCAACCCATCGCTGATCTGGAATCCAAGATCAAGGACCTGCGCAGCGCCAGCGCCGGGCCGGCGGTCAATGTCGATGCCGAGGTGAAGGCGCTGGAAGACAAGCTGCGCCTGCGTACCGCACAGATCTTCCGCAACCTTTCCTCCTGGCAGGTGCTGCAGGTGGCGCGTCACCCGTCGCGCCCCTATCCGCTGGACTACATCCGCATCTTCTGTGACGAGTTCCAGGAGCTGGCCGGCGACCGCGCCTTTGCCGATGACAAGGCCATTGTTGGCGGCCTGGCCCGTATCGGTGGCCGTTCGGTGATGCTGATCGGCCACCAGAAAGGCCGCGACACCAAGGAAAAGGTGCGCCGCAACTTCGGCATGCCCAAGCCCGAGGGCTACCGCAAGGCACTGCGCCTGATGAAGATGGCCGAGCGTTTCGGCCTGCCGGTGCTGACCCTGATCGACACCGCCGGTGCCTGGCCGGGTATCGACGCCGAAGAGCGTGGCCAGTCCGAGGCCATCGCCCGCAACCTGATGGAGATGGCCGAGCTGAAGGTGCCGGTGATCTGCACGGTGATCGGCGAAGGCGGCTCCGGCGGCGCACTGGCACTGGGCGTGGGCGACCGCACCCTGATGCTGGAATACAGCGTCTACTCGACCATCAGCCCGGAAGGCTGCGCCTCCATTCTTTGGAAGGACGCCGGCAAGGCCAAGGAAGCGGCCGAGCAATTGGGCATGACCGCACCGCGCCTGAAGAGCCTGGGCCTGATCGACAAGGTCATCCGCGAGCCGATCGGCGGCGCCCACCGCAACCCCACGCAGATGGGCAAGCGCTTGAAGGCCGTGCTGCTCAACGAGCTGGACGCGCTGGACAAGCTGAGCGTGGACGCGCTGCTGGAGCAGCGTTACAAGCGCCTGCGCAGCTACGGTGCCTACGAAGCGGCCTGAGCCGCCTCCACCACGGGAACGCACGGATGAGCCCGATCATTCTGCTTTCGCTGATCCTGCAGGTCGCCTGCTGCGTGCATGTGGTGCGCACCGGGCGACCGCTCTACTGGATCTTCATCCTGCTGTTCTTCTCGTACCTGGCCGTGCTGATCTATGTGATCGCCGAGGTCGTGCCCGAGCTGCGCAACAACCCCAGCGCACGTCGCGGCATGCGCAAGGTGCGCAACCAGCTCGATCCGCAGCGTGAAAAACGCGAGGCCGACCAGCGCCTGCGCGTCTCCGATACCGCCGAAAACCGTCGCCAACTGGCCGAACAGCACCTGGCCCACGGCCAGTACGCCGAGGCCGCGACGCTGTTTGAAGGCGCGCTGCGCGGCATCCACCGCGAAGACCCCGACCTGATGCTCGGCCTGGCCAAGGCGCAATACGGTCTGCACCAGGCCGCGCAGGCGCGGAAAACGCTGGAAGCGCTGATTGCCGCCAACCCCGGCTTCCGTTCCCACGAAGGTCATCTGTTGTATGCCCGCACCGTGGAAGACAGCGGCGATCTGCCGGCAGCCCTGCACGAGTACGAAGCACTGGTCGAGGGCTACCCGGGCGAAGAAGCCAGGTTGCGCCACGGCCTGTTGCTACAGCGTGCCGGGCGCCTGCAGGACGCTGACAAACAGTTCCAGGCCGTGCTGGACCGCGCCGACATCTCACCCCGCTATTACCAGCAGGCACAGCGCGAGTGGATTGATGCCGCACGCCGGGAACTGCGGCAACGCGCGCCCAGCGCCTGAGTCATCTGCAAGGCCGGCATTGCCGGCCTTTTTGTTTGGTGCGGGGGATTGCTTCCCCCCCTCTCCCCAACCCCTCTCCCGCAAGGGGAGAGGGGCTCGGTAGGCCGCGAGTTGAGGCAATACGTGCAACTGCAGCTTCAAAGCCCCTCTCCCCTTGCGGGACGAAGAGGAGCGTTTGCGAACCATTGGTTCGCGATCCGATGAGTGCCCTTGCGTCAACGCAAGGGCCGGGGCGCGGAGCGGGCGTTGGGGAGAGGGGGAAGGCCTTCAGCAACGCGCAAAAAAGAAAGACCAGCAATGTGCCGGCCTTTCTTTCGCATCCAACAATGCTGCAGAAACCTCAGAACGGCTTGGCCAGCACCAGGTACACAATCGCAATGAACAACACCAACGGCAGCTCGTTGAACCAGCGCAGCGCGCGCGAGGACGGCAGCGGCTTGCCCTTCAGCGTGCCCTTCAACCAGCGGCCGGTGAAGGTGTAATAGACCAGCAGCAACACCACCAGGCCCAGCTTTGCGTGCAGCCAACCCGCGGCGCCCGGGGCTACCATGGTCGGGAAATCAGGCAGCACCTTGTAGCCCAGCCACAGCACCAAACCCAGCACGAAGGCGATGCCGAACATGGTGTGGCCAAACCCGTACAGACGCTTGCCCATCAGCTGCAAGCGCTCCACCACCGCAGGCTGGCCGGCGGCCTCGGCAAGGTTGACCAGAATGCGCGGCAGATAGAACACCGCCGCCATCCACGCCACCACGAACACAAGGTGAAAGGTCTTGACCCAGAAATACGACTGCATGCATGTGCTCCGGCGGCGGCGTAGGATGGGCGCCATTTTCGCCCATCCGCACAAGACACGCACATGCAGGACAAGCAGTACGACGCCGCCTACTTCCAACGCTGGTACCGACGCGGTGATATCGGCGGCGCTGCGCGCCTGGCGCGCAAGGTGCAATTGGCCGTTGCCAGCGCCGAGTATTACCTCGAACGCCCCATCCGCAGCGTGCTGGATGTCGGTTGCGGCGAAGCAGCATGGCGTGCGCCGCTGCTGAAACTGCGGCCCAAACTGCAGTACATGGGGTTTGACAGCAGCGAGTACGCGGTGCGCCGTTACGGCCGCACCCGCAATATCCACCTGGCCCGCTTCGGTGATTTCCAATGGCTGCGCCCGTGCGCGCCGGTGGATCTGCTGATCTGTTCTGATGTGATGCATTACGTGCCCAGCCGCGAGTTGCGCCAGGGCGTGGAAGGCCTGGCCGAGCTGTGCGGTGGCGTCGCCTTCCTGGAAACCTTCACCGCCGAGGACGATTTCCACGGCGACCACGAGGGCTTCCAGAAGCGTCCGGCGCGCTGGTACCGCCGCCAGTTGCAGGACGTGGGCTTCCGCTCGGTGGGCTCGCATTGCTGGCTGGGCCCGGCCTTCAGCGAGGACATCGCAGCGCTTGAGCGCAGCGGCTGAATACGCAGGCGCGGCATTTAACGCCGGATTCGCCCGGTTGCGCTATGCTGCGCAGCACCATATGACCATACATAATGCATAGACATGCTCTATAACCTGCATGAGTTGACCCGCAACCTGCTCGCCCCCTGGGTTCACCAGGCGCAAGCCAATGCGGCGTTCTTCAACAAACCGGGGCATTGGTGGTCATCCATGCCGGGTGCCGACCGCTTCGCGGCGATGAACGAGTTGTTCCATCGCCTCGGCAAGGATTACGAGAAGCCCGAATGGGGCATCCATGAGCTGGAACTGGACGGCGAGATCGTCCCCATCGCCCAGCTCACGGAAATGGAAAAGCCGTTCTGCAAATTGCTGCGCTTCAAGCGCCACAGCAATGAAACCTCCAAGGTCGAGGCGCTGCTCGCCCAGCCCATCGTGCTGGTGGTGGCGCCGCTGTCCGGCCACCACGCCACGCTGCTGCGTGACACCGTGCGCACGTTGTTGCGCGACCACCGCGTGTACGTCACCGACTGGGTGGACGCACGCATGGTGCCGGTGGAACAGGGCGAGTTCGGCCTGGACGATTACATCGAGTACGTGCAGGAATTCATCCGCCACCTCGGCGCCGAGAATGTGCACGTGGTCAGCGTCTGCCAGCCGACGGTGCCGGTGCTGGCCGCCGTGTCGTTGATGGCCAGCCGCGGCGAAACCACGCCGCGCTCGCTGGTGATGATGGGTGGCCCGATCGATGCGCGCTGCAGCCCGACCGCGGTCAACAACCTGGCCACGCGCAACCCGCTGTCGTGGTTCGAGAACAACGTCATCCACACCATTCCTGCGCCCTACCCGGGCCAGGGCCGCCGCGTGTACCCGGGCTTCCTGCAGCACGCCGGTTTCGTGGCGATGAACCCCAGCCGGCACCTGATGTCGCACTGGGATTTCTATACCGACCTGGTCAAGGGCGACATGGACGATGCCAATGCGCACCGCCATTTCTACGACGAATACAACGCCGTGCTGGACATGCCGGCCAAGTTCTACCTGGACACCATCCGCGTGGTTTTCCAGGAGTTCCTGCTGCCGCGTGGCGAGTGGTATGTGCGCGGCGAGCATGTGGACCCGTCCGCCATCCGCGACACCGCCCTGCTGAGCATCGAAGGCGAGCTGGACGACATCGCCGGCCTCGGCCAGACCGAAGCCGCGCAGGCCTTGTGCACCGGCATTCCGGCCGCGCGCCGTGACCATTTCATCGTTGAAGGCGCCGGCCATTACGGCATCTTCAGCGGCCGCCGCTGGCGTGAAGTGGTGTACCCGAAGATGCGCGATTTCTTCAGCGCGCAGTCGCAGCCGGCGGCGGCGAAGAAGCCCCGCAAGAGCACCAGCAGCAACGTCACCCCGCTGCGTCGTCGCGCACAGCGCTGACAGCTTTGGCTTTGCTTAAGCCCCTCTCCCGTTCACGGAAGAGGGGTTGGGGTGAGGGGAAGAGCGAAGCGACAGTAATTGAGCTTGCAGTGCGCTATCCGGGGCCTGTTGTAGAGGCTCCAAGAGCTCCGAAGACTCAAGCGCTAAAAGCTCCCCCTCATCCACCCTTCGGGCACCTTCTCCCGTAAACGGGAGAAGGGCAAAAATCAGCACTCCTCGCATACGAAGGCCCCGGCATCCACCGGGGCCTGCTGCATTCACGAAACCGCCTTCAACCCCACCACGCCGATCACGATCACGCCAAGGCTGAGCAGCCGCGCAACACTGCGTGATTCGCCAAAGAACAGCATGTTGACCAGCACCGCCGCTGCTGTGCCCAGGCCTATCCACACCGCGTAGGCCACGCTCAGCTGGATGTAGCGGAACGATTGGTACAACAACACGAACGACGCGCCGAAACCGCCGAAGAACATCAATGCATTGAGCGCGTTCCTGTGCAGGCTATAACGCTTCAAACCAACCACGCCCAGCGTTTCCATCAGTGCCGCGGTCACTACCAGAAACCAACCCATTTCAGCCTCCCTGGCCGGCGGCGCCGGTACTGTCTGCGGCCTTGCCATCGGCCAGCTTCAGTGCAATCACACCGATCACCAGCAGCGCCATGAAACCGCCCTTGGCAACGCTGAAACTGCCGTCGAACAGAAAGATATCCATCAATGCGGCGCCCACCGTGCCCACCGCCGCGAACACTGCGTACACCGTGCCGGTCGGCAGGCTTTCGCAGGCACGCGCCAGCCATTGGAAGTCCACCAGGATCACCGCGATGATCGGTATCCAGTGCCACCACACCGTCGCCACGTTGAAGCCGTAGACCCAGACCAGCTCGAACGCGCAGGTCAGGGCCACGTAAAACCAGCCTTTACTGGCCATGCGTTTCTCCTCGTTGATTGTCTGCATCACGCAGCGGCGTGATGCATGAAAGGGCTGCGCCGCTACTCGGCCGCCGTGCGGCCAAGACCTGCACGGATGAAGCGCTCCAACTCCGCGCGATGCGCATGCGCCTCCTGCGGCGCAGTGGCGGCATACAGGTGCACCTGCTCGGCCGCGGCCTCAATGGCGCCGACCAACACTCTTGCTGCGTAGCGTGGCTGCACATTGGCGGCCACCGCGCCTTCGGCACGTGCCTGTTCCAGCACCTGCTGCAGCCAGTCATACAACGGCGCGTAGATGGCTTCCCAGCGCCGCATTTCATCGGTCTGGGTCATGCCGCTGTACAGCAGCGCCACCACCTGGTGTTGTTCTTCGACCACGGCGAAGATCGCCCCGGCCAGCGCATCAAGCTGGGCAGCCGCCGACAGGCCGTCCAGCTGCGCATGCAGACGTTGCAACATGCGCGCGACCACCTGCTCGGCAATGCCGCCCATCACCGCAAGCCGCGACGGGAAGTACAGGTAATAGGTGCCCTGTGCGATGCCGGCACGCTTGACGATGTCCGAGACCGTGGCTTTCTCCACGCCCTTTTCGCCGAACACGGCAATGGCGGCATCGATGATGGCGGTGCGCTTGTCCATGCAATAAACAGCAGATCACTGACTGACTGTCAGTCATTTTAGATGGAAGCCCTGCCGGGTCAAGCCGATGCCAAGGGCCGGTAAATGCCCGGTTCAAACTCGCAGTCAGTCCCCATTCCCTGCGGCCGCGCAGGCATGTACCGCGGACAAGGCGCTGCGCATCGAGTTCTTGCCTTCGCACGCGGCGGCTTCTACCATGCCCGCCGTCGTCGTTCTCGCGGCGACCGTAAGCGTTCACGTCAAACAACGCGCCCATCAACTCCGGCATTGCCGGGGCTGTTCGCCCAGTTGCGGGTGAAGGCGCCTTTGCTTGACCGGATCAAGGAATCCTCGCGTGAACGCTACAAACACACCCACTCATTTTTTCGGCATCCCCAAACTTCCCGCGCGCTACGGCTCGCTGGTCATGCCGCTGCTGCTCTCTGCCCTGATGACCTGCATCGTGTCGCTGATCAGCACGCTCAAGGCCATTGGCATGTCGCCTCATCTCACTTCCCGTTGGCTCGGAGCCTGGGGTATTTCGTGGCTCATCGCATTCCCGGTGTTGCTGCTGCTCCTGCCTGTGGTTCGCAGGGCGACCTCGGCACTCGTGCGCCCCGCATGACCGTGAACATCCGCGGCATTTGCCGCCGCTGAAAACAAAACGGGGTGCCACTGGCGCCCCGTTTCCTTGCCGCTCCGCGTGGATTACAGCCGCACCAGCAAATGCTTGGCCAGGGCGCCATGCATCCTGCCAATGGCGCGCGCCAGGTGCAGCGTGGCGAACAACAACACCGCCCCCACGGCCACCGACAACGGCCACAACCAGAACGCTCCAGCAACGTTCACGCCGTCGATCCAGATACCCACCGGCTGGTCCACAAAAAAACTGGCCAGCGGTGCGAACATCAGTGCCAACGACAGCGACAGCAGTGTCGTGGCAATGCTGAAGTACACGCTGCCCAGGGGCAGCATCAGCAGGAAATACAGCATCGTCAGCCAGGTGCGGCCATCGGAGAACATGTCACCAATGCGCGCCAGCCAGCCCCGGCTCTTGTCGCTATAGGCAGGACGGCGCGGCATGCGCACGCCCAGCATGGTTTCGATGATGCGGCCTTCCACCAGCGACAGCACCCGCACCGAGCCCAGGAACAGCAGCAGGATCGGGATGCCGACGATCAGGATCAGCAACGACACCGACAGCGACAGCCCGGTCACCACCCAGGTGAAAAAGAACGTGCCGGTCGCCAACGACAGCAGCATGTAGAACAGCGCACCGTAGGTGTGCGGGTCCAGGGCCACACCAAAGAAACGCGCCAGTGCCGAACGCGGTTTGGCCGCTGTCGGCGGTGGCGGCATGGCCGCACTCGCCGAGGTGACCGCGGCGGCCGACGCCACCGCTGCCGGCGTCAGACGCATGCCCGGCGTGCGCAGCGCGCGGTTCACGGTGACTTCGGTTTCGCGGTAGATCTCGGCCACTTCCTCCGGCGCACCGTAGCTGCCGGCCACGCCCGCAATGACCTCGGCCTCGCTCTTGCCGGCCTGCTCGGCCAACTCCGAGCGCAGGTATTCCTCGGCGTCGTACAGCGCGTCCTGGACCATCGCCGAATCGGCACCGGCCAGCGCACCACGCAGCTGCTCCAGGTATTCGGGGATCGTGGTCGGCAGCGCTCTTGGGGTGTTGTCGGTGTTCATCAGATGATTCCCTCCAATACGGATTCCAGCGAATTCCGGGTGGCCGTCCAGGCCGCGATCCACTGCCGCAGCGCGGCGCGGCCGTCGTCATTGATGCGGTAGTAACGCCGCGGCGGCCCCGCCACCGATGGCTCGATATGACTTTCCAGCAGGCCGGCCCCTTCCAGGTTGCGCAGCACCGGATACAACGCGCTCTGCTTGCCGCTGAGTACGCCATCGCCTACCCGCTCCAGCTCCTTGGCAATCAGGTAGCCGTACATCGGCGCTTCGGCCTTGGCCAGCACCGCCAGCAAGGCCAGCGACACCGTGCCGGTGCTCAGCTCCTTCTGGAACTTTCGCAGTTGGGCTTCCAGGTCGTTCATGACATCACTCCTGCAAACCAGCCTGGAGCCAACACTATTGTTGAGTTCGCTATAGCGAATGTGCCGGTAGTCACTCCCACCACCGTCACGACGCTGGCCGCCCGACCTCCGTATCCCGCAGAATCGGCCCACACCCAATCTGGAATGCGCCCGATGACGCTTCGCCCTTCGCTGCTGGCCCTGGCCCTGATGCTGTCCCCGCTGCCGCTGCTGGCCGCTGATGCACCCGCCAAGTACCGCAGCGCGCAGGAGATCATCGACGCCGCGCCTGCCAGCGACTGGCATACGCCGGCGCCGGAGAACACGCTGTACATGAACCTGGAAGGCGGCCGCGTCATCATCGAGCTGGCGCCGGACTTCGCCCCCCAGCACGTCGGCAACATCCGCACGATGGCACGCGAGCACTTCTGGGATGGGCTGAGCATCTACCGCGCGCAGGACAACTTCGTCGTGCAGTTTGGCGACGTGGATGCCGAGGACAGCGCCAAGGCCAAGTCGATGGGCAGCGCCAAACAACATCTGCCCGCCGAGTTCCAGCGCCCAGCCAAGGGCCTGGCGTTCAACGCCCTGCCCGACCGTGACGGTTGGGCCGCCAGCACGGGTTTTGTCGGCGACTTCGCCGTGGGCAGCGATGGTGAACACACGTGGCTGGCGCATTGCTACGGCGCACTCGGTGCCGGCCGCAACAATGATGAAGACAGCAGTGTCGGTGCCGAGTTGTACGTAGTCACCGGCCAGTCGCCACGCCAGCTCGACCGCAACATCACCCTGGTCGGCCGCGTGCTCAAGGGCATGGAACTGCTGAGCAGCATCAAGCGTGGCCCCGAGCCGATGGGCTTCTACGAGAATGCCGCCGAACGCACGCCGATCATCTCCATGCAACTGGCCAGCGAACTGCCGGCCGACCAGCGCTTGGCGCTGCAGGTACTGCGCACCGATTCCAAGACCTTTGCCGATGCGGTGGAAGCACGCCGCAATCGCGTGGATGACTTCTACAAACGCGCGGCCGGCCACATCGACCTGTGCAACATTCCGCTGCCGGTACGCATCGGCAAGCCAACCAGCGGGTCGTAAACGCTGCGCCATAGGCGCTGGCAGACGCATCCCCGGCATCCGGTGATGCATCCGCGCCCCGGCAACCGATCACTTCGCGGTTGCGCCATGCTTGCCTGGCCTACCCGGACCATATGCGTGGGCTAGCTGCAGCGTTCACTTCACGGAACGCTGCAGCCAGCTGGAGCAGACTACCGATGGTCATCAGCAGCCGCTAACGTGACCTCACCTGCCCAACTGGAAGACGCCACATGGCTCACGTCAGCATCACCTCCTCGGCGACGAACTACGCCCATCAGATCAGCAACGGCAAACACAGCCTGGTCGCGGACGAGCCTGCCAGCCTCGGCGGGCAGGACGCAGGCATGGCGCCGTTCGACCTTTATCTGGCGTCACTGGCCTCCTGCACCGCGATTACATTGCGCATGTATGCAGAGAAAAAAGGCTGGGACCTGGGTGAATTCAAGGCCGAGCTGAGCTCCAGCCGCGACGAAGCCGGTAAGCTGCAGGTGCACCGGGTGCTGTCGGCCACCGGCGCACTGACCGATGCGCAATGGGAGCGCCTGCTGGATGTGGTCAGCCGCACTCCGGTCACATTGGTGATGCGCGAAGGCGCAACCATCACCAGCGAACGCCGCAACTGAAGACAGGTAACCGCACATGTATACGATCGTCATCCTCTGGGACAGCGAGAACGCCGAAGTCACGCAATGGGACGAAGCGCCCATGGTCATCACCTGGAAAGACCGCGAGATATCCCTGCGCGCCGGCCCACGTGAGCGCGTGGACGCCAACGGTGCCAGCAGCCAGGTCGCGGTGTACCTGCCCGATGAACTGAACGAGGAAGAATTCCAGGACCTGTTCGCCGCGCATGAAAAGAGCGTGCCGGAGTTGCACCTGCATTCGTGATCGCCGCCGACAGGCGTGGTTTGTGCCGCGAAGCCGGTGCCGGCACGCGTTCTGCAGATGCAATGGGCTGGCGGGATATCAGCCAGCCCCCGGCTTCACCGCTCAAGCCGCACCAGCAAGCGCCGGTGACAGGATGAAAAAACGGCGCCTTGCGGCGCCGTTTTCCTGTCCGTCAGGCGCTGCCCGCGCGGTTCCTGCGACGGCGACGCCACCAGGCCCGGGCACCCCAAAGCAGCAGGCCGCCGATAATCAACAGCGGCAGCACACCGGCAGCAAACCGGATCAAATACGCCAGGCTGGTCGTGAAGATTTCGCCGGACTCTCCCAGTGCGCGGCCAATTTCGCTGCGGTTGCGCTGGCTGCTGGTGGATTCCATGTTGATGGTGACCAACTGCGTGTCGATGCGCCTGTGCTGTTGCGCCGAATCGCGGTTGGCCTGCTCCAGCCCGGCTTCGATCTCCGACAGGCGCTGGGAGATGGTCAACAGATCGGCGACCGTCAGATCACGCCGTTGCTGGTACTCGACCAGGCGTTCGTGTTCGTTCTTCAAACGCGCCTGCGTCAAGCGGGTGTCGGCCACCTGTTGCGCCAGATCCTCGGCCTGGGTGTGGCGCGTGGTCAGCTCCCCCTTGTCACTGGCCAATGCAACCAGTGGCTCCACGCCCTTGGGAGCGATGCGCACCTGCACCGAACCGCTGGGTGTATCACCGGCCTGCTGCGACACGTTGAGTACCGCGCAATCACCGAATTTCGCACTCTGGCAGGCCTCGGTCACCGCCTTCACCCGTGGCGCGATGTCCTGGGCCGGCAACCGCAGCTGCACGGTGTGCTCGTAGGCCAGGTAGGCACCGTCGGGCGACTGCAGTGCCTCGGCCGGAGCCGCCGCCGCATCGGCCGCCATCTCATGTTGGCTGCAGCCGGCCAACAACATCAGCGCGCCCAGTCCCGCACTCAGTACCCAGCCACTTGCCTGCAAACGCTTCATGCTTCGGTGTTCCCTGAAAGGTTGGTGCCGGCCACCCGGCAGCGCGGCAAGCATAGCGACAAGCCTGAATACGAACGCTAAGAAAGTGTGGATGGTGGCGTTGCCAGGCGAACCGGCTGCTGTAGGAGCGCCCTCGGGCGCGAAACCTGCCGATTGAGGGGCGAGACTTCCTTCGCAAGGCCAATGTGCTGTCAGCTTCGGCAGCGATGCTGGCTTCGCGCCCGAGGGCGCTCCTACGCGCGGCAGGGCCTGGGCGTGAACCGCCCGTTTCGGCAAGGTGCGCCCAACCAAAGGCATGTGCGGCGGTACCGCCGTCCGCCTATGCTCGGGGATTCTCCAGAATCCCAGGATTACCGATGCGCAAGCACCTGCTCGCCGCCGCCCTGCTTGCCGGTCTGGCCGGCTGCCAGAGTGGCGAAGCCCCCAACGCCCCCGCCGCCACTGCAGAGCAGGCCGGCCAGAGCCAGGCCGACGCACAGTTCGGCGAGCTGTCGAAGAAGGCGCTGGACACGTGGATGCAGCTGTCCCCGGTTGGCGCCACGCAGATTGGCGACCACCGTTTCGACAGTCAGCTCGATGACCTGAGTGCGGCCGGCCAGCAGAAGAGCCTGGAAGCCAGCAAGGCGCTGCTTGCCGACCTGGAAAAGATCGACGTCAGCAAACTCGGCCGCGAAAACCAGGTGGACGCCGCCATCCTGCGCAACCAGCTGCAGTCGGACATCTGGAATAACGAAACTCTGCAGTCGTGGAAGTGGGACCCGCAGACCTACAACGGCCTGGCCGGCAGTGCCATCTACGGCCTGATGGCGCGTGAATTCGCACCGTTGCCCGAGCGCCTGAAGTCGGCGACCGCGCGCATCGAGCAGATCCCGCAGATCTTCGCTGCCGCCCGCGCCAACCTGGACCCGGCCCGCGTGCCGAAGATCCACGCCGAAACCGTGGCCAAGCAGAACCGCGGCATCCTCAGCCTGGTGGACACCTTCATCGTGCCCAACATCGGCCAGTTGGGAGCTGCCGACCAGGAGCGCCTGAAGACCGCCATCGGTAACCTGACCAAGGCCGTTGAAGAGCAGCAGACGTGGCTGGACAAGACCCTGGTGCCGAACGCCAAGGGTGAGTTCCGCATCGGTGCGGAAAAGTACGACCAGAAGCTGAAGTTCTCGCTCAACTCGTCGCTGTCGCGCGCCGAGATCGGCGAGCGCGCGCGTGCCGAACTGACCCGCGTGCGTGCCGACATGTACGGCATCGCCCAGGTGGTCTTGAAGGACAAGCCGGGCGCACCGGAAATGCCGGCCAACCCCAGCGACGAGCAGCAGCAGAAGGCCATCGAAGCCGCACTTGAGCTGGCCTATGCCGACAAGCCGGCGCGCGACAAGGTCGTCGAAGATGCCAAGACCGCGCTGGACCAGTCCACCGAGTTCGTCCGCAAGCACGACCTGATGACCCTGCCGGATGCGCCGGTGGACATCATCCTGATGCCGGAATTCCAGCGCGGTGTGGCCGTGGCCTATTGCGATTCGCCGGGCCCGCTGGACAAGAACCTGAAGACCTTCTACGCGGTCTCGCCGATTCCGGACGACTGGAACGACAAGCAGGTGGATTCGTTCCTGCGCGAATACAACAGCCGCATGATCCACCTGCTCTCCATCCACGAAGGCACGCCGGGCCATTACCTGGAAGGCTGGCACTCGGGCAAGTTCCCCTCGACGCTGCGTGCGGTGCTGCGCTCGGGTCTGTTTGCCGAAGGCTGGGCCGTGTACACCGAGCGCATGATGCAGGAGCAGGGCTACCTGGATAACGACCCGCTGTTCCACCTGGTGCAGCTGAAGTTCTACCTGCGCACCATTGCCAACGCCATCCTCGACCAGGGCGTGCACGTGGACAACTGGAGCCGCGAGCAGGCCATGCACCTGATGACGCACGACGCCTTCCAGCAGGAAAGCGAAGCCTCGGGCAAGTGGGTCCGCGCCCAGCTCACCTCGGCGCAGCTACCGACCTACTTCGTCGGTGCGCAGGAGCACTTTGACAGCCGCAAGGCCGTGGAAGAAAAGCAGGGTGCCAACTTCAACCTGAAGGCCTACCACGACCAGATGCTGTCCTACGGCGCACCGCCGGTGCGTTTCGCACGCCAGCTGATGCTGGACCAGCCGATCGAGTAATGCTCGGCCGCGTTGATGATTGACCACAAAAGCCCGGGATTTCCCGGGCTTTTGTTTCTGCGCCACTGGCCTATCATCCATGCTCCGTACTCCCGGCTGATGGCAACATCCGGCCACAAGGCACTTCCCGGCAACTCACCCAAGGACGGTAGAGATGGACGCATCACATGCAGCCCTGCGCTCGCGCATCAGCGCGATGGACACCACCGCGTTGATGCGGATGTGGGGCGAGCAATCGCTTGAATCGTGGGCAGAAACCGTATTGCAGGAAGAACTGCAGACGCGCGGTATCGACGAAGCGGCCCTGCAGCAGGCCAGCAAGCTAAGACTGGCACCGGCGCTGCCGAAGCCGCTTTCGATCAGGGACACCTTCATGCTGCATGGCGCGCTGGGCAACTTCGGCTGCGGCATATTCGGCACCGCGTTGTACACGATGCTGGTCGGCAACACCGGGCCGCGGATCGCCCTCATCGCCCCGCTTGTCTGCCTTGGCGTTTACCAGGCCATCCTGATGCGCCGGCTGCTGGCGCACAACAAGCAGCCCGTCACCGGCGGCGACGGCTTTCTGCTGGCAATGCTCTGGTTCGGGACTGTCTCCACCAGCTTGATCCTGTTGGTTGCAGCGGCCGCACTCGCATTCGGCTGAGTACCGTCTCGGCCGGCGCTCAAAGCGCCCTGGAGATCAGCGGCGGCGCCGCGCTCTCCAGCCCGAACTCTCCCCCAATCAACGCGGCTCTTGTACGCTGGGCGCCTCGCTCGCGCTGACACGCAGCGCAACGCAGGCCGGGGAACGTGGGGAATCAGGCAATTGCCTTGTGGCCGGGGGCAAGCATCACGTTGGCAGATGCCTGCCGATGGCGCGGCTTCGGGCATCTACGGCCAGGCTGGCACACGCAATTGAAGTGACTCGAAGTACCGCACACAAGGAGATGGGACATGCGTTCATGGGTGATTCTTCTGCTCGTCCTGGGTTTGGCTGGCGGCTACAACTGGTGGAGCAAGCGCGGGCCATCCAACCCGGTCGCAACCAGCGTCAGCGGCAGCAGCGACGGTTTTGTTCCGGTGGAAATGCCCGGCGGCACGCCGCGCAATACCGTGCTGGTCCTGGCGCCACCCAACTGCCCTTCCGAACAGGCACAGCGCGCCGAAGCACTCATCCAGGCGCTGAAAGACCAGGGCATTCCGGTGACACGGGGCAGCTCCATTTCCTTCGACCTGATGAACCCCAGCGCTGAACAGCGCGCTGCGGTGGATCGCACGGTGGAAGTCTTCAAGCAGGGCGCCCCTGCGGTGTTCGTCAACGGCATGGGCATGTCCAACCCCAGCTTCGCGCAGGTTGCCGCCGTCTACGAGAAGACGCGGCGCTAGACCCGTTCCTGCAGGGAGAGCCCAATGCGCAATGCGCCCGCCGCACTTCTGTTCTTCCTTGCCTGCAGCACGATCAATGCCGCAGCGCACGCGCATTCGGGCGGATTGAACAAGGACGGCTGCCACACCAACCGCAGCACCGGCCACTACCACTGCCACCGTGGCACACCATCACCGGCGGTGCGCAGCAGCTTCAATGCAGCGCCGGCGCCGACACGCCCGGCCAGTGGCGACCGCATGTTCGCCAATTGCAGCGAGGCCCGCGCAGCCGGTGCAGCGCCTGTCCGCCGCGGCGATCCGGGCTATGGCAGCCACCTGGATCGCGACAATGACGGCATCGGCTGCGAGCCATATCGCCGGGCACCGTAGCCGCGGCTAGAACCCCGGCATGGATGACCCGCACCGAATGTCCGGAGTTCATCGCAGCCTGTTCCTGCGTGCCGCCCTGCCGGTGTGGCATGATCAGCCGGCATTGCGCAGTACGAACCGAGCGGCTTCGGCACAGGATTCGCTACACCGCCAGAGCTCGCCCAACCTTCTTACAGGCCGCTGGCGCTGCGTCGCCCGGCTGAGCCCGGGCGTCAGGCACTCATGCAATGGATCGATGATCTTGAGAAGGAAGCCTGGAACGATGTGATCGAGGAGCTGGTCTGGCACCTGCGCAACGGGCGCGTGCCAACCATCATCGCCGGCCAGTCCACGCCCGAACGCGGCGTGGAATTCCTGTTCCAGGACCTGCCCGCCGTGTTCCTGCCACTGGCCGACCCGGCCCGCTGGAAGGAGGCCGTGCAGATCATCGAACGCTTCCCGCAACTGGACGCAACCCGCCTGCGCAGCAGCGTTTGAGCTTAATCCCACATACTTCCCGCAGGCCGGCATTGCGGCCTGTTGCGGTGGCCTGCGCGCTGTCTACAATTCCGCCTCCATTGCACGACAACGCACCATTACAGGGGACGGCTTCACCATGGAAACCAATGCAATCCTGGCCTGGACGCTGGTATCGGAGTGCCCGATTCCGCAGGACGTCAACGCGATACTGGTGCCGGGCGAGACCGCCGTGGCGGCCTACAAGACCTTCCGCGACTCGGCGGTGTTCACCAACAAGCGGCTGATCGTGCGCGATGCGCAGGGCATCACCGGCAAGAAGGTGGAGATCTACTCCCTGCCCTATTCGTCCATCTACATGTGGTCCTCGGAGAACGGCCACGGCCTGTTCAACTTCAACTCCGAGATCGAGCTCTGGACCAAGGCCGGCCACATCAAGGTCAACCTCAACAAGGGGCTGGACGTGCGCCGCCTGGACAACCTTATCGCCCAGGCCGTGCTGGGCAGCCCCGTGTCGCCGGCCGCCAGCACCGCGCACGCGGCGCCCGGCAACCCGCCGCCGTTGCCGTAACCGGGCCAACGCATCCCTTCTCCGGAAGGGATGCATCACGCCACACAGGGCAGGCCGTACAGTATCGACAGAAGCATTGCCGCCCACTGCAACCGGAACTCCTCTGTCCTGCGCCGTTCCGGGCCAATGCATCACCAAGCGACACCTGGAACCCGGACGCCCCCATGACAAACCAACGCGCGCACTACCTTCAGCTGGCCCATTCCGTACTCGACTGGAACCGCCGGCATCTCAACCGCGATTCCGTGCTGACCGAAGCACTGATCGGTGAGTGCTTCGCCGGGCAGTTCATCGTCGAACCCAATGGCCGCCGCTACCAAGCCAACCCTGCCAATTACCTGGAATTCCTCAACGGCATGAAAGCCGGCATGCAAGGTATCGACTACGAGGTTGACCATGCGCTGGTCGATGGCGCGTCGGTGGCCTTCTCAATGCGCGCGAAGATCGCCCATCACGACGGCAGGTGCGAGTTGTTCCGCGCGATGCTGCTGATGCACTTTGACGAGGCGGGCAAGGTCACGCTGTGGCATGAGGTGTACGTGCCGCTGGCAACACCGGCTTGAGCCTCCGCGTCTTCAGCGTTCCCACTCCCATGCAGGCTGATCTCCGATGAGCGAATCCGGCTTCACGGTTCTTCACCAAACCCCTTCCATCGAAACCTATCGGCACTTGCGCCAGGCGGCCGGGCTCAGCCCCAAGACGCTGGAAGCCGCCACCCGCGGCCTGCCCAACACGCTGTTTGCCGTACAGCTGCTGCACGGTGAGCAGAGTGTGGCGATGGGGCGGGTGATCGGCGATGGCGGCACGTTCTACCAGGTCGTCGATATTGCCGTGCTGCCGGAGTACCAGGGGCAGGGGCTGGGCAAGCAGGTCATGGGCGAAATCGCCGCCTACATCGCGCGCGAAGTACCCGCATCGGCCTATGTCAGCCTGCTCGCCGACGGCGAGGCCTACCGGCTGTACCAGCAGTACGGCTTTGCGCTCACCGCACCGGCCAGCGTCGGCATGGCGCTGAAGAAGACCGCTGCCTGAGCGGAGCCACCCTTCACACGCCGCACCCAGAGCACGCCACCGCGATCACACGCCCCACCCACTCCACCAGGCTGCCTATGAAGACGTTCATGCTGTTGGTGTTGCTGATGTTTTCCTTGCCCGCAACTGCCGCGCCGTTGCATCTGCCGCTGCCGATACAGGCCGACAACGCCGACAAGGCCATACCTGCGCTCGCCCGGGAGTTGATCGCCGATTTCCGTGACCCGGACGAGCAACGTCATCTGGGCACGCTGTTCCGCCTGCAGATGGCCGCTGGCCAGTACCGCCAGGCGCTGCAGAGCATCCATGCATTGCGTGCGCTGCGCGGCGATGACCCGTCGCAGCCACCGCTGTTCCTGCAGTACGAAATCCACGCCCTGGCAACAATGCGCCAGGCAGAGCGCCGCGAGCCCTACGCGCAGGCATGGCCGGCGGTATTCGCCGAGCGCTTCGCAGCGCTGCAGGACAAGACCGCCTTTCAGGCCGAGTATTCCTTCGGCAGCCATCTGCCGCGCCTGCGTGGCGACTTCGATGCCGCCATCGCCAGCGTTGCCGGCAAGCACGCGCTATCGCAGACCGAAGCCCTTGAGCTGGTCCGCACCTGGCAGGTGGTTTCGGCCTACAGCGCCTTCCTGCCGTTGTTCAACGACGCACTGGCCAAGGACGATGCACGCCGCTACCTGATCGACCGCGACGCGCTGGTGCGCACCAGCGATGGCGCAAGCATTGCCGCCTTGGTCGTGCGGCCGCGCACCGGCGTCGCCTTGCCGGCACTGTTCACCTTCACCATCTACGCCAACGACGACTGGGCGTGGCTGGATGCCAAGAAGGTCGCCGCCCATGGCTATGCCGGCGTGGTCGGCTACAGCCGCGGCAAGGGCCGCAGCCCCGATGCCATCGTGCCATTCGTGCATGACGGTGAAGACGCGGCACAGGTGATCTCGTGGATCGCCGCGCAGCCGTGGAGCGACGGGCGGGTTGGCATGTACGGCGGCAGCTACAGCGGCTTCACCCAATGGGCCGCGCTGAAGCACCGGCCTGCGGCGCTGAAGGCCATTGCCACCTCGGCCACGGCCGCCCCCGGTATCGACGTGCCGATGGAAGGCAACGTATTCCTGAATTTCATGTACGCCTGGCCGGCGTATACGGCGAGCAACCGCGCGCTCGACGATGCCAACTACGGCGACCGCGAACGCTGGAACGCGCTCGACCGCAACAGCTACGCCAGCGGCCGCGCCTACCGCGACCTGCCCGCCATCGACGGCACGCCGAACCCTATCTTCAGCCGCTGGTTGCAACACCCGGCCTATGACAGCTACTGGCAGGCCATGACTCCACAAGGGGACGAATTCGCCGCGATCGATATCCCGGTACTCGCCACCACCGGCTATTTCGACGGCGCACAGATCGGCGCCCTGCACTACTTCCGCGAGCATCTGCGGCACCGGCCCGATGCCGACCACACCTTGTTGATTGGCCCGTTCGAGCACTTCTCGATGCAGACCGGCGTGGCGCCGGTGGTACAGGGTTACGCCACCGATCCGTCCGCACGCATCGACCTGCAGGCCCTGCGCCTGTCCTGGTTCGACCATGTGTTCAAGGGCGCAGCGAAGCCCCCGGTGCTGGCCGACCGCGTCAACTGGCAGGTGATGGGCGCCGATACCTGGCGCCATGCACACACGCTGGAGGCCATGCCCACGCAACGACGCAAGCTCTATCTGGTGCCGGGCACGGCAGAGGGCCCCCAGCAACTGTCCGAACACCCCCGCCCTGAGCTGTCGGTGAAACAACGCGTGGACTTCACCGACCGCAGTGATGCGGCCACGCCACTGCCCAGCCAGTCGGTGAACCTGCAACTGGATCCACGTGCAGGGCTGCTGTTCGTCAGCGCACCGATGCCGGCCGATACCGAGCTGGCCGGGGATTTCAGCGGCATGCTGGATTTCCGCATCAACAAACAGGATGTGGACATCGCCATTGCCGTGTACGAACGCAATGCCGAAGGCCAATACCTCGACCTGGGCTGGTGGCTGCAGCGCGCCAGCTACAACGCCGACCGCCGCCAGCGCCGGCTGTTGCAGCCGGGGGTAGCGCAACAGCTGCAGGTGAAAGACACGCGCCTGCTGGGGCGGCGCATGCCTGCTGGCAGCCGCTTGGTGGTGTCGCTGGGTGTGGTCAAGCAACCGGACCGCCAGCTCAACCTCGGCAGCGGCAAGGAACCCGCCGACGAAACCCTCGCCGACGCCGGCGCGCCGCTGGAAATCGAATGGCGCGGCAGCAGCTTTCTGGAGTTTGGCCTGCGCATGTAAGCTGCCGTACCCGCAGCAACGCCCCGGAACCATCGATGCGCAGGCAGTACCACTTCAGGAATTCCAGCGAAGGCCTGCTGGCCTGGGACGTGCACCGGCTGGTCGCACTTGCACGTGACCTTCCGGTCGAGCAGGTTCCGCTTGCCGCCATTGCCGAGCTGGACATGCCCTACTGGTACGACAGCGAAGGCGACGTGCCGACCTGCCGCTCCATCGCCGGCCATATGCAGCTGGTGGCCGCCACCGACCTGGCCTTTCCCGTCATCCTCTGCCCACGGGGAAAGGTGATGGATGGCATGCACCGCATCGTCAAGGCCTTGCTTGCCGGCCAGGAATCCGTGTCTGCGTATCGGTTGCGTGAGCTACCCGCCCCGGATCACGTCGGCGTTGATCCGGACGACCTGCCCTACGACGACTGACGTCGTCGCGCATCAGCGCCGGGTGGGCAGCCTTGCGTCATCAGGGCGCATTGCATTCCGTGCCGGGCAGCGATCTGCCTTCCGATGACCGACCGCCTTGACCTCAACTTAAGTTGAGGTCTTATCGTGCCCGCGCCGCCACTGGCAAGCGCTCTGCCCTCTCCCTGCTTGCCGTGTGCGGCGTCTTCACTCTCATCCCGCGCCACGGAGGTTCCTGCATGCGTCACCTGATCGACAACGCCCTGGACAGCAATGGGTTGTGGCTGCTCGCCCGCATCCTGCTGGCGGTCGTGTTTCTTTCCTCCGGGCTGGCCAAGCTTTTCGATTTCCAGGGCAGCCTCGCCGAAATGCGGGCTGCCGGCCTGCATCCGGACTGGCTGTTCAACATCGCCACCGCACTCACCCTGCTGATGGGTTCAGTGCTACTGCTGCTGGACCGCGCCCTGTGGCTGGGCGCCGGTGCGTTGTCGGTGTTCCTGCTGCTGACCATCCTCATCGTCCATCGCTTCTGGGCGTTGCCTGATGCGCAGGCGAAAGCTGCGATGTTCTGGGCACTGGAGCACACCAGCCTGATCGGCGGGTTGATCGCTGCCGCCATCGCCAGCCACTGGCGTCAGCGCCAGCACGCGCGGCATGCGTTGACGCACCGCTGAGCACGTCCGCTTCTGCACCGGCTTGACCTGCGCGGCGTGCAACGGTATTCAACGGCATCCCTGAGCGAGCACTGCCCATGCAAACCATCGATTGGAATGACTTCAGCAAAGTGGAACTGCGCGTCGGTCGCATCGTCGCCGCAGAACCCTTTGCACAGGCCCGCAAGCCGGCTTACATCCTGCAGGTGGATTTCGGCCCGGAGCTGGGCATGCGCAAGTCCAGTGCGCAGATCACCGCCTTGTACACGCCCGAACAACTGGTGGGCCGGCAGGTGGTGGCCGTGGTGAACTTCCCGCCCAAGCAGATCGGCCCGATCATGTCCGAATGCCTGGTCACCGGCTTCCACAACAGCGACGGGCACGTCACGCTGTGCATGCCCGAGCATGACGTCCCACTCGGCACCCGCCTGCTGTAGGGTTTGCCGCCAGCCGCACGCACGCATTGACCGCCTGGACTACCGCCGTGAACGACTCCGTATTGAGCGAGATCCGCGACCTGTTGGCCGAGCAGAACCGGCTGATGGCACACATCGTGGCGATGAACGAGAAATCGATGGCCCAGTCCAGCGCGGCCTTCGAACACCACCAGCGCATGGCGCTGCAGGCCCAGGCACAGGTTGATGGCAGCCGGCGCGAGCTGCGCCGGGTGATGCTGGCGGTGCTGGCCTGCGCCGCTGCCATCGCCGCTGCGGCCTGGTACCAGCTGCGCGGGTTTGGCGGCCTGTTCGGTTGAAGCCGCCGGCTTTACACATGGCCCGAAGCGGCGCGGTATAACGCTGGCTCTCCAACACCATGTGCAGGGACCGTCATGCCCAAGTCCGATGGATTCACCGCCGAAGAACGCGCCGCCATGAAGGAGCGCGCCCGCGAGCTGAAAGCCGAAGCCAAGGCCGGCAAGCTCAAGGCCGAAGGCGAAGCCGACATCATGGACAAGATCGGCCAGATGCCCGCGGCCGAAGCGCAGATGGCACGTCGCCTGCACGAGATCATCAGCGCCACCGCACCGGCGCTGTCACCCAAGACCTGGTACGGCATGCCCGCGTATGCGAACAAGGACGGCAAGGTGGTGGTGTTCTTCCAGGGTGCCAGCAAGTTCGGTGCGCGCTATTCCACGCTCGGCTTCAACGACAGCGCCGCGCTGGATGACGGTGACATGTGGCCCACCGTGTTCGCGCTCACCGCGCTGACGTCCGAGGTCGAAAAGAAGATCACCGCGCAGGTGAAAAAGGCCACGCGCGTCATCAGCCCCGGCAAGCAATAGCCACGGCACAGGGTGCCCGGCTATCTTGTCCTGCCACGCAATGATGGAACGTATGTCTTTCTGGACCTGGTTGTTCCCCCGCACGCCTGCCGTGTTCCCCAGCCCCTTGCTACGCGAACAGGCCGTGCAGAACCTGCGCGCGGCCACCGCACGCGGCAATATCACCGCCACCGGCAGCATCGGCGGTTCGGTGCGGGAAACGCAGGTAAACCTGTATCACCGCAGTGTGGCGCGCAATTCGTTCAAGCCGCATTTCCGGGGCCATTTCGTGGACACCGCGCGGGGCTGTGAGCTGCGTGGCCGCTTCGCGCTGCCCGCCTTCGTCCATGCCTTCATGCTGTTCTGGCTGGGCTTCTGCGTGCTGTGGACGGTGGTCAGCGCCATACAGTTCGGTCGGCTGGACCTGTTGCTGGTCCCCGTCGCCCTGCCCGGCCTGGTGATGGCGGCTTTCGGCATTGGCCTGGTGCGGCTTGGGCAACACCTGTCCGCCACCGACCCTGCCACTTTGTCGCGTGTCATCCGCCAGGCGCTGCAGTCGGCACCCACCGGGCAATGACATCACACGGGACCAACATGCCTGCCCATGACCCATTGGTGGAACTGCAACGCCTGCAGACCGAGACGATGCAGCAACTGGAGCGCATCGCCGAGGACATCGAGGTCGGCCGTGTTCCGGCTGAAGAAGGTGCGCAACGCGCCCGCGCCCTGGTGGCTGCCAGCGATGCACGCCGCAGCGCGCTGTTTGCCGCAGGGGCTGCCGCGGCAGACCGTCGCACACGCCGTGCCTGGCTGATGGCATTGGCGGTCGTGGTGGCCGGCGCCGTCGCGGTACTTGGCCGGGTACTGCTCGGCTAGCCCTTGGCTGCACCCATGCCTTCACCCCTCTCCCGCGTTGCGGGAGAGGGGCTCGCAATGCGTCGGCGTGTCGTGCACTTGCCCCCTCTCCCACAACGCGGGAGAAGGGTTGGATGAAGGCAACGTTCGCAAAAGTGGCATGGATGCTGCGCTGGCATCACGCATCGGCCGCCACGAACCCTCCGGTCTGGCGCGCCCACAGCCGTGCATACAGACCACCGGCGGCAATCAGTTCGGCATGCGTGCCGGTCTCCACGATCCTGCCCTGGTCCATCACCACCAGCCGGTCCATCCGCGCAATGGTCGAAAGCCGGTGTGCGATCGCAATCACCGTCTTGTTGCCCATCAACTCGTCCAGGCTGTCCTGGATGGCGGCCTCCACTTCCGAATCCAGCGCCGAGGTTGCTTCATCCAGAATCAGGATCGGCGCGTCCTTGAGCAGCACCCTCGCAATGGCGATGCGCTGACGCTGGCCTCCGGACAGCTTCACGCCGCGCTCGCCCACATGCGCGTCATAGCCCTGCCGGCCCTGCCCGTCCACGAGTGAGTCGATGAAGCCTTCGGCACGCGCCTTGGCCACGGCCGCGCGCAATTGCTCGTCGCTGGCGTCCGGGCGCCCGTAGAGCAGGTTGTCGCGGATGGAGCGGTGCAGCAGCGAGGTGTCCTGCGTCACCACGCCTATCTGCGCGCGCAGGCTGTCCTGGGTGACGCGGGCAATGTCCTGGCCATCGATCAGGATGCGGCCACTTTCCAGGTCGTACAGCCGCAGCAACACGTTGACCAGGGTGGACTTGCCGGCACCGGACGGCCCGACCAGGCCGATTTTCTCGCCCGGCTTCACTGCCAGGTCCAAACCGGCCATCACCCCACCGTGCTTGCCGTAGTGGAAGTGCACGTTCTGGAAATCCACCGCACCGGCGCTCACCTGCAGCGGCACGGCATCGGCGCTGTCCTGCACGGCGATCGGCTGGGCGATGGTTTCCATGCCGTCCTGCACCGTGCCGATGTCCTCGAAGATGCCGTTGATGGTCCACATGATCCAGCCGGACATGTTGTGGATGCGGATCACCAGGCCGGTCGCCAGGGTAATGGCGCCCACGCTGATCAGGCTGTCGTTCCACAGCCACAACGCCAAGCCGCAGGTACCCACGATCAGGAAGCCGTTGAGCACGGCGATCACCATTTCCAGCCCGGTGGTGATGCGGGTCTGCGCGCGGTGCTTCTCTGCCAGTTCCTGGATGGCCTGGGCAACATAGCGCTGCTCATGGCCGCTGTGCGCGAACAGCTTGAGCGTGGCGATGTTGGTGTAACCGTCAACAATGCGCCCCATCGCCCTGGAACGGGCATCGGAGGCGATCCATGCGCGGTGCTTCATGCGCGGCACGAAGTACACGCCAATGCCGACGTAAGCCACCAGCCACACCGCCAGTGGCAACATCAAGCGCCAGTCCGCCTGTGCGAACAGGTACAGCGCGGTGCCGGTGTAGACCACGATGTACCAGAGCGAATCCACCATCTGCACCGCCGATTCGCGCAGCGAGGTGCCGGTCTGCATCACCCGGTTGGCGACGCTGCCGGCAAAGTCGTTCTGGAAGAAGGTCAGGCTCTGCCGCACCACGTAGTTGTGCATCAGCCAGCGCGAGCGGTTGCTCAGGCCCGGCACGATGGACTGGTTGACCAGCAGGTTGTGCAGGGCCACCAGCAACGGCCGCGCCAGCAGGGTGATGCCGGCCATCCACAGCAGCTCATTGGCGTGCCGCTGGAAGAAACCCGCGCCCGGGTTATCGGACAGCATGTCCACGATGCGACCGAGGAAGTCGAACATCGCCACTTCCACCAGTGCCAGCAGCAGGCCGGCGACCAGCGTGGCCAGCAGCACCGGCCACACCGGGCGCAGGTAATGCAGGTAGAAACGGACCACGCCGCGCGGCGGCATGCGCGCATCGACCGGCGGGAACACGGGGATCAACGACTCGAACCAACGCAGCATTGCAATGGCCTGCAGAAACAGTACAGGCCGCGATTGTCCCATCGCGGCCTGTGTTGTGTCTGTCTAGGAACCGGGGTACTTCCCGGGATTCACTTCCCCACGGGCGTCAACAACAGATCCTGGAAGTCGAAGCTGAAATCGGTCAATGACGACACCGCCTGCATCCGCACGTCACGCACTTTGCCATCCGGGTCCAGGCTGAAATTGACGAAGGCGTCGGCGTTGAGCGAGCGGTTGTCCCAGCGCACGATGAAGGTGTCGTGCTGCCAATGCTCCATCGTGCCAACCAGGTCCGCGGTGGCGCCAAAGCGCAGCCGCAGCGTGTTGCCCTTCTGTTCGATGAAGACATCGCCGTACCACGGATCGCGGTACGCACCGGCATAGCCGGCCAGGCGCAGCGAGGGCTTGGACTTGGCATCACGCGCGGCCTGATGCTTGGCCCAGCCTTCGTCCGCATTGCTCTGTGCCTTGGCCACGCCGGCGGCATACGCGGCCACCCAGTCGTTGCCCTGCGCACCCAACATGGCATCCAGCACGCTCATGGTGATGGCGTTGAAGGCCGCGCCGGCTTCCTGGTTGGTCAGCACCACCACGCCCAGGTTCTGGCCCGGCACCAGGGTCAGCCGCGACACCTGCCCCGGCCAGCCGCCGGTGTGCCACACCAGTTTTTGACCACGGTAGTCACTCAGGCTCCAGCCCTCGCCATACCCGGCGAAATTGGGCCGTGCGGCTTCCAGCTCCGGCACCGATGGCTTGGGCACCACCTGCGGGATCTGCATCTGCCACATCTGCTGCTGGGTCTTTTCGGTGAACAGCGGCGTGCCGTCGGCGAGCTTGCCTTCGGCCAACTGCACGTTCATCCACTTGGCCAGGTCGTGCACGCTGGAATAAATGCCGCCGGCACCGGCGTTGTTGGACCAGGTCAGCGGCGGCACCGGGCGCAGATCGGTGAAGTCGAACTTGGCGTGGCCCACTGCAGCCTTGTCGCCGGGCTTCAGGTGATCGGCGTTGTAGCGCGTATCGGCCATGCCGACCTTGTCGAAGATGCGCTGCTGCAGGAAGTCAGCAAACGACTGCCCGGACACCTTCTCGATCACCTGCTGGGCAACCGCGTACAGGATGTTGTCGTAGGCATAGCGGTCGCGGAAGCCGTTCTTCAACGGCACCTGCGCCAGCCGCGCCACCACGTCGGCATTGCTGTAGGTGGTGGTCGGCCAGAACAGCAGGTCACCGGCGCCCAGGCTCAGGCCACTGCGGTGCGAGAGCAGGTCGCGGATGCGCATCTCGCCGGTGACATAGGGGTCGGACATGCGGAACGACGGCAGGTGGTCGATCACCCGGTCGTCCATCTTCAGCTTGCCGTCTTCGGCCAGCAGGTTCAGCGAGGTCGCAGTGAAGGCCTTGGTATTGGAGGCAATGGCAAACAGCGTGTCGGCCTGCACCGGCTCGGGCTTGCCCAGTTCACGCACGCCCCAGCCGCGCTCCAGCACCACCTTGCCGTCCTTGACCACGGCGACGGCTACACCGGGCACGTCGAACTGCTGCCGTACCCGCTCAACCGTGGCATCCAACTGCTGCAATTCCACCGGCACGCTGGCCTCCTGTGCGCTGGCCATTGGTGCCACCACGCCCATCGCGAGCAACAGCCCGCCCCCAAACCACTTGTTCAATACGTTCTCCCGTTGGATCGATGCCGCCCATGCCCGGGCCGGTCTTCTCGCGATGGTAACGCGGCCGCGCCCACCCTCGCCTCCTGCGCACCTGCCGGAGCACCGCCATGGATCTTGCCGCATCTACCACCGCCACCATCATCCCCTGCCTGCGCTACCGCGATGCGCCCGCGGCCATCGACTGGTTGTGCCGCGCGTTCGGCTTCCAGCGGCATGCGGTGTACCAGGACGGCGACACCGTTCACCACGCGCAGCTGACATTCGGCAACGGCATGTTGATGCTCAGCTCGGTGCAGCCGGGCGAATGGGGCAACAACATGATCCAGCCCGACGAAGTGGGCGGCCTGGAGACACAGAGCGCCTGCGTGATCGTCAGTGACGCCGACGCACATTACGCCCAGGCCCAGGCCGCCGGTGCGGAAATCATCATGGCCATCGCCGACCAGGACTACGGCGGCCGTGGCTATGCCTGCCGCGATGTCGAAGGCCACCTGTGGTGGTTTGGCACGTACGATCCCTGGGCCCCGGCAGCCATGTAGTGCCGAGCCATGCTCGGCAGGGCCTTCGCCCCCTGCATGCTGCAGACACCCTCTCGAACGCCGCTGCCGAGCATGGCTCGGCACTACGGTTGTTCGGCGTGGCGCGTGCAGTTGGTTACATTGCCAACTTCGCGGCCGAGCCCGCTCCTACCTTTGCAGGCCTTGCCTTGAACGATCTGTTTGCCACCACCCCCAGCGCTGCGGATGGGCTCTACCCCGATATCCACGTCGGCATCGGCGGCTGGGTCTATGCACCGTGGCGCGGCGGCATGTTCTATCCGGCAGGCTTGGTCCAACGCCGCGAACTGGAGTTCGCCAGCCGTCAGTTGACCAGCATCGAGATCAACGGCACCTACTACGGCACGCAGAAACCCTCGGTGTACGCCGGCTGGCGTGATGCCACGCCGGAAGGTTTTGTGTTCTCGGCCAAGGCGCCCAAGCGCATCGTCACCGCCCGCAAACTGGCCGGCACCGGCGGGCAGATCAACGATTTCATCGACGGCATCAGTCACCTGGGCGACCGGCTGGGTCCGCTGGTGTGGCAGTTCGAGTCCGGCCGCACCCTGGACCGCGACGATGTCGCCGCCTTCCTTGCGCTGCTGCCCACACAGGTGAATGGCCGCCGCCAGCGGCATGCACTGGAAATCCGTGACCCGGCCTTCCTCGACCCGCAAACCGTCGCACTTGCACGGCAGCACAACGTGGCTCTGGTCTACACCGATTCGCCCGACCATCCCAATGCCGCCGACCTGAGCAGCGACTTCGTCTACGCACGGTTGATGCGCAGCCGCGACGAACACCCCACCGGCTACCCGACAGCCGAGCTACTGCAGTGGAAGCAACGCGCACGCGCCTGGCGGGACGGCCAGGATCCACAGGATCTGCCACACGTCGCACCCTCCACAGCGGCTGATACACCGCGCGAGGTGTTCATCTACTTCATCAGCGCAGCCAAGCATCGCAACCCTGCCGCCGCATGCGAGCTGCTGCATCTCTGGCGACAAAGCTGAAGCGAATCGTGCGGCGCTGAACAGGCACTTCGGCGACAATTCCCGCATGTCGACGCCTGATACCCGCAAAGCCCTGTTTCAAATCCATTTCTGCGTGCTGTTGTGGGGCGTCACCGCCATCCTCGGCAAGCTCATCACCCTGCCCGCGCTGCCGCTGGTGTGGTGGCGCATGCTGCTGGTGGTAGCCATGTTGGCGCTGCTGCCACGGGTGTGGCGCGGGCTGTCCACCCTCACGCCGCAGCTCGCACTGGGCTACGCCGGCGTCGGTGCGCTGGTGGCGCTGCATTGGCTCACGTTCTACGGCTCGGTGAAGCTGGCCAACGCCTCGGTGGCCGCCACCTGCATTGCCCTGGCGCCGGTGTTCACTTCGGTGATCGAGCCGTGGATTGCGCGGCGGCCATTCCAGATGAAGGAACTGGCCCTGGCCATCGTGGTGCTGCCGGGCGTGGCCCTGGTGGTGGGCGGCGTGCCCGACGGCATGCGCCTGGGCGTGGCGGTCGGTGCGGTTTCGGCCCTGCTGGTGGCATTGTTCGGCTCGTTCAACAAGCGCCTGGTCAGCCACGCCGATCCCTTGACCGTTACCGCACTGGAGCTGGGCGCAGGCACGCTTACCCTGACCTTGCTGGCGCCCGCCCTGCCGTTCGTATTGCCGGCGCTGGCCAGCGACCTGTGGGTACTGCCCAACCTGCATGACGGCATGTTGCTACTGGCGCTGGCCGGGCTGTGCACGCTGCTGCCGTTTGCGCTGGCGCTGGTCGCGCTGCGCCACCTCAGCGCATACACCGTGCAGTTGGTGACCAACCTGGAGCCGGTCTACGCGGTTCTGCTGGCGGCCGTATTCCTGAGCGAACAGCAGGAACTGACCGCGCAGTTCTACCTGGGCGTGGCCATCATCGTCGGCGGTGTTTTCCTGCACCCCCTGCTCAACCGCCTTCGGCCGGCGGCTACCGCCGCCAGCGGCAATACGCCGGCTGACTGATCAGCGCTGCGGCCAGTACCACGCAGGCGCTTCGAGATTGCCCACGCCCCACACCCGCGTCTGGCTGAATTCCTTGTGCAGGCGAATCGCGTTGCAGGCGGGGTCCTCCTGCAGCGCGGCGATCAACCGCGACGCATGCGACACCACCCACAACTGGCTGCGTGTGGACGCCTTGATGATCAGCCGCGCCAACGCCGGCAACAGGTCTGGATGCAGGCTGGTTTCCGGCTCGTTGAGCACCATCAGTGGCGGCGGGCGCGGCGTGTAAAGAGCGGCGATCAGCAGCAGATAGCGCAAGGTGCCGTCTGAGAGTTCGCCAGCCGCCAGCGGGCGCAACAGGCCCCGCTGCTGGAACTTCAGTGACAACCGTCCGTCCCAGCTCTCGATCACCACCCGCGCGCCGGGAAACGCGTCGTCCAGCGCACTCTGCAGCCCGGCGTCATCGCCGATCTCGATGATGGTCTGCCAGGCAGCGGCCAAGTCGTGCCCGTCATCGCTGAGCACCGGAGTCCGGATAGCCATGCATGGTTGCCGCGCGGGTGCGGCAGCATCCGAGCGGAAATGATCATGGAACCGCCACCGCCGGATGTACTCGCGCAGCGCCAGCACCTCCGGCATACGCTGTGGGTCGGCCAATTGGCCGAACACGCTGTCGAAAGATGACAGGTGTTCATCCACTATTTCCCAGCCGCGCCCGGCACGTCGCCGCACCACGTTGCCACGGCGCTCGACCAGCACATTGCTGGCCCGCAGAAACGGGCCCGCCCACAGGCTTTCACATTTGATCTGCGGATCACGGTCAAACATCGACCTGCTCGGCACCGGCAAGCCCAGATCAATCGCATAGCCGAATTCCTCAGCGGCAAAGCCGAGCCGTATCGATATCGGCTCAGTGCGCGCCGTGCACTGCACCGGCACTTCGCCGGCGATCATGCGCGGACTGATCCGTTCCGGCCCCGCCCACAAGGCAGATTCCAATCCGCCCTCGGCGGCCAGTGCGCTGGTTACGCCATTGCCTGCGGTCTGTGCCAGCAGGCGCAACGCTCGGTAAAGATTGGATTTGCCGCTGCCGTTATCGCCGGTAACCAGGTTCAACCGGGTCATCGGCACGACCAGCTCATGCAACGAACGATAATTGGCAACCGCCAAGGTCTGCAGCATCAGAGATTCTCTGAACGCAAGGATTCCAGGCAGCATAGCCGAGCGGTGTCGCAGCAAGCGCGACGCCCCCGGCCATACCTCAGTCGGCCAGCACCACCCGGTCACGGCCCTGGTGCTTGGCCTGGTACAGCGCGGCATCGGCGCGGCGCAGGGTGTCCTGCGGCGTTTCGCTGGGGCGGTGTGAGGCCAGCCCGATGCTGACCGTGATCGGCAAGCCCACCGGCAACAGGCCCACCGATTCACGCAGGTACTGGCATTGCAGTTCGGCCTGTTGCAGCGTTGTCTCCGGCATCAGGATCACAAACTCCTCACCGCCGAAGCGGGCCGCCATGCCACGGCCGGCAAACTGTGCGCGCAATGCTGCGGCCAGTTCGGTCAACACGCGGTCGCCTTCATCGTGTCCGTGGATATCGTTGACCATCTTGAAATGGTCGATATCGACGATGGCCACCGCCGGCGTCACCGCGGTGCCGCGCTCGATCGCCTCGGTCAACGCCGCCGCCAGCGCACGCCGGTTTGGCAGGCCGGTCAGCGGATCGGTGCGGGTCTGTTCCGACAGCTCCAGGTTGGTCTGTTCAAGCTGCTGGTAGTACTCGGCCAGGCGCGCCTCGTACCACTCGTGCTCGGCCTGGTGGTGGTCGATCTGCCGCCGCAGCACCCGCATTTCCAGCAGCTTGCTCACTTGCCGGGACAAGGCGGCCAGCGCTTCGGCCTGCGGGCCATTGAGCCGCCGGGGAGTTGAATCGAACACGCACAGCGAGCCCAGCGACTGGCCATCACTGCTCAGCAGCGGTGCGCCCGCGTAGAAGCGGATATGGGGCTCACCCAAGACCGACGGATTACCCGAAAACCGGGCGTCCTGGCGGGCGTCTTCCACCACGGTGAGCTGCAGCGGATGCAGGATGGTGTGGGCACAGAACGCCTCGTCCCGGGGCGTCTGCTCGGCCTCCAGCCCCTGCAGCGCCTTGAACCACTGCCGGTCGCGATCAATCAAGGTCACCGCGCCCATCTGCGTCCCGCACAACGTGCGGGCGATGGTCACCAAGTCATCAAACGCCGGTTCGCGGTCAGTATCGAGAATGCGATAGCGCTGCAGCGCGGCCAGACGTGCCGCTTCGTTGACGGGCTTTGGCGGTTTGATCATTGCGCAGCTCCCGGGCCCGGCGAGGTTCCTCGCCTTCTCAAACGCGGGAGAGTCTAGCCTCACCGCACGCAAGGCGCGGTGAGGCAGTCACACTTCACCAGTTCTGTTGCTGCGGCAGCAGCCCGCGCAGTTCCTGCTCGGTGAGGTTGCGCCACTGGCCCGGCTTGAGCGCGCCAATCTTGACGTTGTCGATGCGCACGCGGCGCAACTGGGTGACGCGGTAGCCGAACTCGGCCGCCATCAGGCGGATCTGCCGGTTCAAACCCTGCTCCAGGATGATGCGGAAGCCGAACTTGGCGATGCGCGAGGTGCGGCATGGCAGCGTCATCTGGTTGTGGATGCGCACGCCACGGGCCATGCCACGCAGGAATTCGTCGGTGACCGGCTTGTTCACCGCCACCAGGTATTCCTTCTGGTGGCCGTTCTCCGCGCGCAGGATCTGGTTGACGATGTCGCCATTGCTGGTCATCAGGATCAGGCCTTCGGAATCCTTGTCCAGGCGGCCAATCGGGAAAATGCGCTGCTCGTGCCCGACGAAATCGACGATGTTGCCCTTGACCGCGCTTTCGGTGGTGCAGGTGATGCCCACCGGCTTGTTCAGCACGATGTAGACATGCTTGCGGCCGGTGCTTTTCTGGACCACGCGCGCACGCAATGGCTGGCCGTCCACGCGGACTTCATCGCCCTCGCCCACCACCGCGCCGGCGCCGGCGGCGATGCCGTTGACGGTGACGCGGCGTTCGCTGATCAAACGGTCGGCCTCGCGGCGGGAACAGAAGCCGGTTTCGGCAATGTGCTTGTTGAGTCGGATTGTCATCGGCGGATTATCCGCCATCACCCACGCCCCGAACAGCGCGCGGCAGGTTCAGTCGGCCAGGGGTTCATCGCGCGCATCCACCACGCGATTGCGGCCACTGCGTTTGGCGCGGTACATGGCGTTGTCGGCGCGGCGCAGCAAGGCGGCAACGTCGCCATCGCGCGGCTGCAGCTCGGCCAGGCCAATGCTGGAGGTGACAACCAGGCCCTCATGGTCGAGCGCACTGGCCTGCTGGCTTACCCGCTCACGCAACTGCTCCAGCCGCGGCAGGGCCGCATCGGAACTGCTGCCGGGCAGCAGGATCAGAAACTCCTCACCGCCCATGCGGATCACGTCGCTGCGGTTGCGCACGCTCGCCTCCAGCGTACGCGCCACCGACACCAGCACCTGGTCGCCGACATCGTGGCCGTAGCGGTCGTTGATCTGCTTGAACAGATCGATATCCAGAAAACCGATGGACAACGGCTGGCCGTTCGCACGTGTTTCGAGCAGGTAGCGCTCCAGCTGGCGCAGGCCGGCGCGGCGGTTGGGCAGCCCGGTCAATGTGTCGGTGTCGGCCAGCTGGCGCATTTCATCGCGCTGCTGCCGCATGTGACCAAGGCCACGGTTGAGTGAATAGGCCGACATCATCAGGAACCAGGTCACCGTCAGCTGCACCGCTTCAACCCGGTATTCGATCAACAGCGGGTTGCCCGAGATATCGGCCAGCATCAACAGCAACAGCGGCACCAGCGCGACGATGCCGTCCAGCACGTGGTAATAGCCACGGCGCAGCGACACCAGGCCCAGGCCCAGGGCAATCACGCAGGCCACCGCGAACAGCCCGTCCAACGCAACGGCCGTCATCGCCAGCAGGTAGCGGGGCATGAACGGCGTCAGCACCGCCACCAGCGCCAGCACGGCGGCCAGGCAGGCAATCCAGCGTCGTGCGCCGCGCATCACCCTGCGACCACCGCACAGCCGCCACAGCATCCAGATCATCACCCCGTAACTCAGTGCCGAAACGGCCACCATCCACACCGGCGCGGCGCGGCCCACCGGCAACCACGGCTCGGGATAGCCACTGAGCCCGCTGAGGATCGACTGCCAGACCACCAGCAATCCGCAGACCAGCGTGTAGGTCAGGAAATCGCGGCCACGGGTGGTGAAGTAGCCCATCAAGGCCGACAGAGCCAGGGCCAGGGCAATGGCGATGCAGGCCGTGCGTATCAACAGCCGGGCGGTGTCGGTCTGCTGCACCGGGCTGGGCGCACCCAGCCGCACGGTGGGAATCCAGCCCGGCTTGAGCGGCGGCTCCCATGCCACCAGGATCGGATCGGTATTGCCGGCCTTGGGCACCATCACCATGCCGATGCCCGCACGGAACCGCGAGTCGCGGGTGCGGGCATCCTGCATGTGGCCGCACACCTGGCGCTCGCCGTGGGAAATCATCACCTCACCGGCAAACACGTTGAACACGTCCACCGCCTGCGGTGCGCCGGGCCAGCCCTGCGCCGGCGGCGGCACCTGGATGACGTTGCTCAGCCGCGCAAGGATGTCGGGAGTACAGGCGCGTGTCGGGGCCTGCTGGTCGGTGGCTTCGCCCAGCAGCAGGTAGTCACGGTCCACCTGCATCGTCTGTGCCATGCCGAGCAACGGCCAAAGCAAGGCCAACAGCATCAGCAGCCGCTGTACCCCCCGCGCACCATCACCGCGCCCTGCTTTTGCCCCCCCGCCGTCCGCCATGACTTCCCTTCTGTGCATCCCCCGACGCAACCGGGTGGATTATCGCAACAACAGGGGGATGGCGGCACGTGAAGACGCCGATTGTCAGGCGAACAGCGACGGGCCGCTGGCACGTGGGTGGGATCCCGCCCGCTGCCTTTGTTCGGGCACAAAAAAGACAACCCTGCATTGGCAGGGTTGTCTGGTCAGCCGGGTTGCTCGCAACCCTTAGAAATTGCGCGGGCCGCGCGGCTTGAAGCCATCACGGCGCGGATGCGCTGCCGGCGAACCCGGGCGCAACCCCGGGCGGCCGCCCGGCTTGTGCTTGTCGAAACGCGGCTTGGACGAGGGCGGGGAATTCAGGTTTTCACCCTCTTCCACACGCCGCATCTGCAACTGCTGGCCCGATACCCAGACCTTCTTCAGGTGCTGCAGGACATCGCTGGGCATGTCTGCCGGCAGGTCCAGCACCGAATGGCTGTCGTGGATGTCGATACGACCGATGTAGCGGCTTTCCAGGCCAGCCTCGTTGGCGATGGCACCGACGATGTTGGCCGGCTTCACGCCATGGCTGTGGCCCACTTCGATGCGGTAGGTTTCCATGCCGGTTTCCGGCGCGCTGCGCGGCGGCATTTCGCGACGCGGGCGCTCACCGAACTCACCTTCACCACGCGGCGGACGCGGTGCGCGCATGCCGTCGTCTTGACGCGGGCCACGCTCGAAACGCGGCTCGAAACGGGACGGACGCTCGCCACGCTCACCCCGCTCTTCACGGTGACGCGGGAAGCCGCCATCACGCTGCGGACGCTCCTGGCGGTCACGCGGCTGCGTGCTCAGCAGGAACGGGGCATCGCCCTGCAGCAGCTTGGCCAGCGCGGCGGCAATTTCCACCGCCGGCACGTTGTTTTCGTTCTCATAACGCTGCACCAGGTCGCGATAGAAGTCCGTGTCGCCGGCGGCCAGGGTCTGGCTGATGCGCTCCATGAACTTGCTCACGCGGTGGTCGTTGACCGCATCCACGCTCGGCAGCTGCATCTCTTCGATCGGCTGGCGGGTGGCGCGCTCGATCTGGCGCAGCATGCCCTTCTCGCGCGGGGTCACGAACAGGATGGCTTCGCCGCTGCGGCCGGCACGGCCGGTACGGCCGATACGGTGCACGTAGCTTTCGGTGTCGTACGGGATGTCGTAGTTCAGCACGTGGCTGATGCGCTCCACATCCAGGCCGCGCGCGGCCACGTCGGTGGCGACCAGGATGTCGAGCTTGCCTTCCTTCAGCTGGCCGATGGTGCGCTCACGCTGGGCCTGCTGCATGTCGCCGTTGATGGCGGCCGCGGCCAGGCCACGCGCCTGCAGCTTGCCGGCCAGTTCCTCGGTGCCGGCCTTGGTACGCGCAAAGATGATCATCGCATCGAAGGTTTCCACCTCCAGGATGCGGGTCAGCGCGTCCAGCTTGTGCATGCCTGCCACCCACCAGTAACGCTGGCGGATGTTGGCCGAGGTGGTGGTCTTGGAGGCGATGGTCACTTCCACCGGCTCGCGCAGGTAGGTCTGCGCGATGCGGCGGATCTGCTGCGGCATGGTGGCCGAGAACAGCGCCACCTGGCGGCTTTCCGGCAACTTCTTGAGCACGGCTTCGACGTCGTCGATGAAGCCCATGCGCAGCATTTCGTCGGCTTCGTCCAGCACCAGCGTCTTCAGCTCGGACAGATCCAGGGTGCCGCGGTTGAGGTGATCGATCACGCGACCCGGGGTGCCGACCACGACATGGACACCACGGCGCAGCGAGGACAGCTGCTGGCCGTAGGGCTGGCCGCCGTACACCGGCAGCACGCGGAAGCCGGGCATGGCCACCGAATAGCTCTGGAACGCTTCGGCCACCTGGATGGCCAGCTCACGGGTGGGGGCCAGCACCAGCACCTGCGGCTTGGTGGCGGAAAGGTCGATGTTGGACAGCACCGGCAGCGCAAAGGCGCCGGTCTTGCCGGTACCTGTCTGCGCCTGGCCGAGCACGTCACGACCTTCCAGCATGGCTGGAATGGTGGCAGCCTGGATGGGCGACGGCGACTCGTAACCGACGGCGGTTACGGCTTTCATCACAGGCTCTGACAGGCCGAGATCTGCAAACAGCAGCGGCGCGGGGGATTCTTGGGTCATGGGAACTCCGGGGGCACCGCCGCGAACGGGCGGGCGAAAAGACGCATATTGTGCGCCCTGAAACCCCTCGCTGTCGCGTAGGGATCGATTCCCGTTCAGCTGGCGCCCACGCCGCCGCCGTTGAAGCGCCACACGAATGCAGGCGCTTGGCGCACAATAGCGCCCGTTTTTCCCGCCGTGAAGCCCATGCAGACCATTGATTTTGAACTCGACCGCGAATACGTGGAACTGAAGCAGCTGCTCAAGCTGACCGACCTGGTTTCCAGCGGTGGCGAGGCCAAGATGATCATCGGCGAAGGCCAGGTGAGCGTCGATGGCGAGGTCGAGCTGCGCAAGGCCTGCAAAATCCGCGCGGGCCAAACGGTGGTGCTGGGCGAGGTCCACATCCGCGTACTGGCCGCCGGGTAACCACCGCCGCCGCCTCGGCCGCGAAACCTGCCTTGTGCCCGTGATGCGGGTGCAGGCATTCGCAGCGGCCGGCAAAACCGCACGACCCAGCCTCCGCTGCAGGCAGCGTCAGGCCATGCGCTGGGTCAGGTGCCCGGCAATCAATTTCCTGAATGGAACCACCCCGTGTGCGGCCCGCAGCGCGGCCCCGCGCAGCAGCCGGGCCGGCAGGCGGCTGTCGTTGTACAGCGTGGCAATGGCGTTGGTGGCTTCGTACAACGGCCGTGTCGCCAGGCGATGCCCGCGCTCGTAGCGGGCCAGCAGCGCCGCCGCGCCAATATCCCCGCCCTGCCCCGCGGCCTCGTTGATCAGCTGCGCCAGCCGCTGCTGGCTCTGCAGGCCGAAGTTGAAACCATGCGCGGTGACCGGATGCATGCCAACGGCGGCATCCCCCACCAGCGCGTAGCGGTGACCAACGAAGCGGCGCGCATACACGCCCACCAGCGGATACACATGGCGCGTGCCGAGCGGCTGCATGTCGCCCAGGCGACGCTCGAAGAAGCCGGTGACGGCCCGGCCAAACGCCGCCTCGTCCATGGCCTGCAATGCCTGGATCTTCTGCGGCGGCAGGGTGATCACCGCCGATGCCTGGTTGCCCGGCAACGGCAGCATGGCCAGGGTGCGCTCGTAACCGAACCATTCCCAGGCTTCATTGCGATGCGAACGCTCGCACTGCAGGCGGCTGACCATCATCGATTTGCCGAAATCACGCATCTGCGCGCCGATGCCCATCATCCGCCGGGTCGCGGAAAAACGGCTGTCGGCGGCCACCACCAGGCGCGCGGCAAGGCGCCGGCCGTCGGACAGGGTGACCGTGTTGTCGCCACTGCCGGTTTCAATGGCAGTCACCGAGGTGCCGTCCAGCACCTCCAGATCGGCCTGGCCCTGGACTGACTCCCAGGCCGCACGGCGGATCAGGTGATTGGGCACCAGCCAGCCCAGCTGGTCCACGTTTTCACGCTCCGCGGCAAAGCCCAGCGCAAACGGCGAGGTGCCGTTCATGACCCGGGCGCTGCGCAGCGGCGAGATTTCGGCCGGGTCAATGCGCTGCCAAAGCCCCATGGCCTGCATGACCTGGTGCGATGCATGGGTGAGTGCGATCTCACGGCCATCAAAGGCCGGCTCGGCCAACGCCGCCGCCGATTGCGGTTCGACCACAGCCACCGACAGACCGCTGCCCGCCAGGCTGCGGACCAGGCTCAACCCGGCCGGGCCGGCCCCCACCACCAGTACATCCACCTTGCGCATTTCAGACTCCGCCATGGCACTGGGCAGCAAGCCTAAACAGGCTGGTGTAAGGAAACATTGATCTGGATCAGGTAGGCGGCAGAAGTGCCTAAGCAAGCGTGCGGCAGAGGGCTCAACGGCGTGTCAGCACCTGGCGAGCACCGAGGGAAACGCCAACCGCCGGCTGTTACAGGCCCAGTCCATCAAAAAAGAAACGGGCACCTTTCGGTGCCCGTTCCCAAAACACTTCACGCCTGCCGTCAGTTGTTGGCGGCGCGCAGGCTGTAACCGGAGGCGCGCCAGACCTTGTCCTCGTCCAGCCGGAACGAGACCAGCTCGCGTACCGGCTGTGCATTGTTGGCAAAGCGGGTCGGGAAGCTGACGTTGACGTAGACACCCTCCGGCACCGCTGCGCCAGCCGGGTACTGCACCCGGGTGATCGAGGGCTTGCCGCGCGAAACCAGGCCGCCGAGCCGGCTGCGGTCGGCATTGACGTTGCTGGCAAACTGGTCACGCGTCACTGCCTTGCGGGCCACCGACGAGGCGCCATCCCAGACCTGCGCGGCCTGGTTGGCATCGACCAGTTGCGCCACGCGCTGGGCGGCCTGAGTCATTTCCGCGTCCTGCCGGGCCAACTGCGCCTGTTGCGCCACATTCAAGGCCGGATTCGCCGCGCCTGCCGTTGTCGGCGCCGTTGCCGCAGCATTGGGAGCCGCCGGCGACGGGCTCTGCGCCATCAGCGCGCCGGCAGGCAGGCACAGGGACAACACCATCAGCACACCACTGGGACGCATAGCTCTCTCCATGACGCTGTCCGGTCGGACGGAACCGTCATCCAAACACGAAATGCGACCGACCGCACATCCGGCCGATTCAGTTCGGTTGCGAGGGTACAGCCAGCTGCGCCCCGGCCGGGGCACTGGCCGGCGCCTCCGTCAGCGGCGCGGCAACCGGCTCGAGCACCAGCAGCGCCGTGTCGATTTCCGACAGCGGGCTTTCGTCGGGGCAGACATCGTCCGGGAAGCCGAAACGCTCCTTCAAGGTCTGGCCACAGCTGTTGACCGCTTCCAGGTCGGCGCCTTCCACCTTGCATTCACGGTCAAACGCGATCAGGAAAGCGTCCTTGCGCCGCACGAAGTCATCGCCACACTTGCGCATCTGCTTGATGCGCTCCAGGTCGTCCTGCACGGCGTTGGTGCCATCCAGGCCGAACTGCTTGAGCTCGTCATTGGTCAGCAGGCGCAGGCTGCGGTTGGGCACGGTCATCATCAGGTCGGCCACGCCCACCGCCACGCCGTTGCGCTGCAGGTAGTCCTTCACGTTGTCGTAGACCGCGTGCAGCTCCTTGTTCAACTCCGCCCGCGAGGTGGCCGTGGAGCTGATGCGCATCATGCGGTGGATGCCCACCTTGCCGGAGATCAGCCGGTTGTCGCCAGCGGCCAGCACGAACACGCAGGCGCTGTGGCAGATGGAGCCTTCGCGTACCCAGATCGTCCAGCCCGACTCGCCAATGCTGTCACCGGCGACGATCGCCGCTTCCACCTGCCCGCCGCTGGAATCCAGGTCAAGAATGCGCCGGCTGATCTTCATCGCATCGGCCACCACCGCCAGCCGCGACACCAGCGCCGTGAACGAGGGGTTGATCTTGCCGGCATAGCGCACGCGCACCAGCCCACGCTCCTTGCAGGGCGCCAGCGCCGCGTCCACGGCGGCGCGGTCCAGGGTTTCCAGGGCAACGCCGTCGCCCACCTCACCCGCGTAATCGGTATCGCAGCTGACCCAGGCCTTGCCGTTCTCCAGCATCACTTCCGGCCATTCACTGTCCTTGGCCGGCAGCACCGGGGCGACCGGGGCCGGCGCGTCGGCGGCATTGATCGAGACCATGTGGTCGCCATCGGCGGCCAGGGCCACTGCCGGGTCCGTCACCTGCCTGCCGGCAGGCTCCTGGCGATTACAGGCCAACAGCCCGAGACACAACAACGGCGACCACCAGAATCTGGGCAACATGGGCAGCAATGGGATCCGTGCAAGGGCGCAACGTGCGCCGGGAAAGCACACAGTCTAGTGCCGATGGCTGCTCCCGCTGCAATCCCTGCTAAACAACGGATCGTCCTGAGCATTGATGTCCGGAATTGGCCAGTACGACACCGGCAACGCGCCTAGACTGCGCCCATGCACACTTCATCCATGCCCTCCCACGACCAATGCGAGCAGGCGCGCCTGGCGCGCGATGCGCGTTTTGACGGGCTGTTCTTCACCGCGGTGCGCTCCACCGGCATCTACTGCCGGCCGGTGTGCCCGGCGCCGCCACCACGGCCCAGGAACGTGAGCTACTACCCCAGCGCGGCCGCTGCCACGGCCGCCGGCTACCGGCCCTGCCTGCGCTGCCGCCCAGAGCTGTCGCCCGACGACGCCAACCTGCTGCATGACCACACCCTGCACCGCGCCCTGACCCTGCTCAACGAAGGCATCCTGCAGGACCAGTCCGCCGCCGCGCTGGCCTCGGCAATGGGCCTGAGTGCGCGCCAGTTGCAGCGCCTGTTCGTTGCCCGCCTCGGCGCCACCCCGGCGCAGCTGCATTCCACTCGGCGCCTGCTGTTGGCCAAGCAGCTGCTGACCGAGACTGCCCTGCCCGTCACCCAGGTTGCACTGGCCGCTGGCTTCAACAGCCTGCGCCGCTTCAACAGCGCTTTCCTGCAAGGCTGCGGCATGCCGCCCAGCGCGCTGCGCCGGCAGCACGGTGCGGTGGATGGTGGCGAGCCGGTGCTGCGCCTGGCCTACCGCCCTCCGCTGGATTTCACCGCCATGCTCGCGTTCCTGCGCAAGCGCTCGTTGCCCGGCATCGAGTGCATCGGTGAGGACAGCTACCAGCGGGTGATCGTCGCCAATGGCCGCACCAGCCTGATTCGCGTCACTGCCGATGCCCGGCGCCCGGAGCTGCGCCTGCAACTGGGCACCACCGACCCCCGCGCCATCCCCGCCATCGTCGCGCGGGTACGGCGGGTGTTCGACCTGGATGCCGACCTGACCACGGTACATGCCGCACTCGACCACGAGCCGCTGCTGGCTCGCGGCATCGCCCAACGCCCAGGCCTGCGCATTCCCGGCGGCTGGGATGGCTTTGAAGTGGCGGCACGCGCGGTGCTGGGGCAGCAGGTCAGCGTGGCTGCGGCAACCACCCTGGCGCGGCGGCTGGTGGACCGTTTCGGCGAGCACCTGCCCGGCATGCCCGAAGGCCTGGACCGGCAGTTTCCAGCGCCCGCCATGCTGGTGGATGCACCGCTGGAATCCATCGGCCTGCCACGCACGCGCGCCACCACCTTGCGCTCGGTTGCACGCGCCTGTGCCGAAGGCCGCCTGGATTTCAGTCGTGCACAGACGCTGGAGCACTTCATCCAGCAGGCCACCGCGCTACCCGGCATTGGTCCGTGGACCGCGCACTACATGGCATTGCGCGCGATGGGCATGCCCGACGCCTTCCCCGCTGGCGACCTGGTGCTGCAGCAGGTGCTGGGCGAAGGCCAGCGCCTGAGCGAAAAACAGACCGAAGCCCGCTCCCAGGCCTGGCGCCCCTGGCGTGCCTACGCGGTACTGCACCTCTGGCACCTGGCCGCCGAACCCAACAAGGAATCGCAACCATGACCATTTACTACGACCGCTTCGACACCCCCATCGGCCCGCTCACCGTGGCCGCCGATGAAAACGGCGTGCGCCACATCCTGTTCGCCGAGAACCGCCACGACGCCAAGGGCCGCGAGCAGTGGCAGCACGATGCCGATTTCGTCGCCGAACCGCGACGGCAGTTGCTGGAATACCTGCAGGGCAAGCGCCGCCATTTCGACCTGCTCCTGGCGCCGGCCGGCACCGATTTCCAGCTCGATGTCTGGCAGATGCTGGCGCAGATTCCGTTTGGCGCCACCTGGAGTTACCGCGAGTTGGCCGAACGCATCGGCAAGCCCACCGCCACGCGCGCGGTTGGCGCTGCCAATGGCCGCAACCCGTTGCCCATCGTGCTGCCCTGCCACCGCGTGATCGGCAACAACGGCGCGTTGACCGGCTTCGGCGGCGGCCTGCCAACCAAGGTGGCGCTGTTGAAGCTGGAAGGGATTGATATGGAAGATCAGGTAGCCGATTTGTTTTCTTGAGTTGCTGGCTTGGGTCTGGTGATCAGGAACTGAGCCAGCAAGCACAGAAGCAGAAACACCCCCTCCCCAACCCTCCCCTTCGCTGCGCGAAAGGGGGGCGGATCGCGGCGACGTGCGGGCTTGCTCGTACAGGTGCTCGTGCAGGTGCGGTGCGTACATGAGTACGAGCGCCGTTGCTTTTAATCCCATCCCTTTCGCGCAGCGAAGGGGAGGGTTGGGGAGGGGTGCCCTTCACAGTCGCCCCGCGCTCCTCACACGCAATCCCCCACTTACCCTTTCAAACCCCACGTCCCAACGCCCCCAAAACGCCAAAGCGTCACACGCTCGAACTATCATGGCGCGATGATTTCCATACGTTTTCCTGCTGCGGCACTGACCTGTGCCCTGCTCGCCGCGTGCGCAACGTCGCCCACGCCATCCTCTCCATCACCGTCTGCCACGCCCACGGTGCTGCTGTTGTCCATCGACGGGCTGCGCGCGGACATGCTCGACCGTGGCAACAGCCCCAACCTGTCACGGCTGGCACGCGAAGGTGTGCGCTCGGCAGGCATGCGGCCTTCCTATCCGTCGCTGACGTTCCCCAATCACTACACACTGGTCACCGGCCTGCGCCCCGATCACCACGGGCTGATCCACAACGCAATGAGCGACGACGCGCTGGGCGACTTCCGTGTGGACAATCGCGCGGCCGTGCGCAATCCCGCATGGTGGGAAGGCGGCGAGCCGCTCTGGGTCAGCGTCGAAAAGGCCGGCTACAAGAGTGCCACCTGGTCCTGGCCCGGCAGCGAAGCACCGACCCACGGCTTCCAGGCACAGCAGCGCCACCCGTACGACGACAGCGTGCCCCTGCCCGAACGCATGCAGCTGGTGCTGTCATGGCTGCAGGGCGCACCGGACGGGATCAAGCCGCGTTTTGTCGCTGCCTACATGGAGCACGTGGACAAGGCCGGCCACAAATACGGCCCGGAATCCCCCGAATACGCCGCAGCATTGCGCCAGGTGGACGCTGCCATCGGCCTGTTGATCGACGGCATGGCCCGCGATGGCTCACTCGATCACACCAACATCGTGGTCGTCTCCGACCACGGCATGGCAACGGTGAAGCAGGATCAGGTGATCACGCCCGAAGACATGGTCGCGCCGGACATCGCGCGCGTGGTGTCCATTGGCCAGTCGGTCGGTTTCATGCCCCAACCCGGCAAACAAGCCGAAGCCGAGCGCGCCCTGCTCGGTCGTCATGCGCACTACGAATGCTGGAACAAGGCGCAGCTGCCGCCGCGCTGGCACTACGGCCAGAACCCGCGGGTGCCGGCCATCGTCTGCCAGATGGATGAAGGCTGGGATGCAATCACCGCGCAGATGCTCGCCAAGCGCCCGCCGGGCAACAGCGGTTCGCATGGCTACGACCCGGCATTGCCGTCGATGCAGGCGGTGTTCGTCGCACGCGGCCCGGCCTTTGCCCAGGGCAAGCAACTGACCGCGTTCAACAACGTGGACGTGTATCCGTTGCTGACCCGGCTGATCGGCATCACCGCCCAGCCGAACGATGGTGATCCCAAAGCGCTGGAGCAGGCGCTGCGTGTGCCGGGCAAGTGAGCCCAGAAGCCCTCTGACTTTGAAGCCCCTCTCCCGTTCATACGGGAGAGGGGTTGGGGTGAGGGCCGCCTTTAGCGCACGTAGAGCAAAAGCTCCCCTCATCCGCCCCTTCGGGGCACCTCGCTCCGCGCCCCGGCCTCGCACAGCGTGCGAGGCGTTCAGTCATGCACGAGCCGGTGGCTCGTAAGCCGCATGCCTTCACCCCGCACGCGGAAGAAGGGAGTGCTTTGGACTCCGCTTAGAGATGCGGGCGTGTTCCAGCTGCGCTCGATCATTCACTCCGCCCAGCTTCACCCTCACCTCAAAACTTCATCCTCAAACGCTATCGCCAAACGCCTTTGCCAGTTCGCGATACGCCGCATGCTGGGCCTCGTTCTCCGGCACCGGCGCCACCACTTCCAGTTCGACAATCTGGTCGCCACCGGCCGGCTTGCCCGGCAGGCCACGGCCACGCAGGCGCAACTTGCGGCCACTGTCCGAATCGGCCGGCACCTTCAGCTCCACCGAACCACCCAGCGTCGGCACGCTGATGCTGGTGCCCAGCGCGGCCTGCCACGGGGTGACCTGCAGCGTGTACAGGATATTCAGGCCGTCCACCTCGAACTGCGGGTGCGCGGCGTATTCCACTTCCAGCATCAGATTGCCGCCGCCGCTGCCCTGCCCGGTCAGGCGGATCACCTGCCCCGGGCGGATGCCCTTGGGCACGCGCACGTCCAGCTGGCGGCCATCCACGGTGATGCGCAGGCTGTCGCCGTTGTAGGCGGCCTCCAGCGGCACCGACAGTTTGGCGCGGGTGTCGCGCATCGGCTGCGGGCCGGCGCTGCCGCCGAAGCCATTGCGACCACGCGCACCGCCAGCACCGCCGCCACGCTGGCGGGCGAACAGGCTTTCAAAGAAATCACTGAAGCCGCCGCCGGCACCCGCGCCGCCAAATACTTCCTCGAAATCAAAGCCCTGGCCGCCGCCAAAACCCGGCGGTGCCTGGAACTCTTCGCCGGGGCGATAACCTTGCGCGCGCAGCTGATCATAGGCCTTGCGCTTGGCCGGATCGCGCAGCGCTTCATAGGCCTCGTTGACAGCCTTGAACTTGTCTTCGGCGCCGGCTTCCTTGCTGACGTCCGGGTGGTACTTGCGTGCCAACCGCCGGTAGGCGGTCTTGATCTCCGCATCGCCGGCGGTGGGCTCCACGCCCAGCGTTGCGTAGTAATCCTTGAATTCCATCCTTACACCTCTGCAAAAAAGTCAGGCCCGCCACCTTTCGGCAACGGGCCGTCATGCAACCGGCAACCGCCGTGGCGCCATTCTAGCGGGCCACGGCGGTCAAGCTGGTGGAAAGATGCTCACACCGCTCAGGCAGCGGCGGCCGATTCCACCTGGATACGCCGGGGCGCGGCCTCGCTGCGCTTGGGGATGCGGATTTCCAGCACGCCGTTGTGGCTGCGGGCAACCACGCCCTCCGCATCGGCGCTGTCGGGCAGGGTGAAACGGCGGTTGAAACTGCCGTGGCCGCGCTCACTGCGCGAAAACAGCCCTTCTGCCGAAGCCACCGCTGCCGGGCGTTCGCCCTTGATCGACAGCACACCCTTGTCCATCTGCACCTCGATGGCAGACGGCTCCACGCCGGGCAGGTCGGCCAACAGCACGAACTGCGAGGCCTCCTCGCGGATATCCACCGCTGGCATCCAGCCCTGGCCTGCGGTGGCGGGGGTTTCCAGCAACGGGGCAAGCAAGTGGCGGATCTCGGACTGCGTCGGCCACTGGCGGTAACGTACGATGCTCATCATTCCTCCTGCTAAAAGGCGGCGGGCAGACCACAATGGTGCTGCCATTCCATGCACACGAAGTGCTGTGTGAAGGCGGCCTTTTCAAGCCGTTGACGCTGCGCTTCCCCTGCCTCACTAAACTTCAATTCACATTAGGAGTCCGCAATGTCCATCCAAGTTGGCGATCGTGTTCCGGAAGTCACGCTCAAACGTCTGCGCGAAGGCTTGGAGACCATCGACACCGCCGCCCTGTTCGACAGCCGCAAGGCGGTGTTGTTTGCCGTCCCCGGCGCGTTCACCCCGACCTGCTCGGCGCGCCACCTGCCCGGCTATGTCGAGCACTTCAACGACTTCCTCAACCGGGGCATCGAAGTGTTCTGCATGGCGGTCAACGATCCGTTCGTGATGCAGGCCTGGGGCAAGAGCCAATCGGTCCCCGACGGGCTGCAGATGCTGTCCGACGGCAACGGTGATTTCACCCGCGCCCTGGGCCTGGAGATGGATGCCAGCAGCTCCGGCATGGGCACGCGCTCGCGCCGTTTCGCGCTGTATGTCGAAGACGGCATCGTGCGTGGCTGCTTCGTGGAAGAGCCCGGCAAGTTCGAGGTGTCCTCGGCCGAGTATGTGCTGGAACATCTGCCCCGGTAATTTGCCCTTGGTCATTTCCTCGGCGACAAGGACACCGCTGGCGCATCTGTGAGCATGGAAATGACACGCGCAGTCCGCCTGAAAACAGCGTTTTTAAGGCCCCTTTTTCCGTTCACGGCAGAGGGGCTGGAGTGAGGGCCGCCCTTCCCGCTTCGCCCAAACACCCAGATAAAAGAAGGCCCGGCAATGCCGGGCCTTCTCACATCACATCTTCAAACAAACGCCGCAATCACCAGATCACGACGCGCTTGTCGTCGGCACGCACCATCGCATCGCCGGCCTTGCACTGGAACGCAGCCGCGTACGACGGCATGTTCGACGGCGCGCCGTTGGCACGGAAGTTGGCCGGTGCGTGCGGGTCGGTGTTCAGACGCACGCGCAGCTCGCCTTCGGTGAAGTTGCGGCGCCACACGGTGGCCCAGTTCATGAAGAAACGCTGGTCCTGGGTGTAGCCATCCACCGGCACGTTGACCTTCTCGTCTTCCTTCAGCGCCATCTGCAGCGCGTCGTAAGCCACGGTCAAACCGCCCAGGTCGCCGATGTTCTCGCCCAGGGTCAGCTTGCCCTTGACGTTCACGCCCGGCAGCGATTCATAGCCATCGAACTGCGCAACGAGCTGGTCGGTGCGGCTGTTGAACGCGCTGCGATCGGCATCGGTCCACCAGTTGTCGAAGTTGCCATTGGCGGCGAACTGGCTGCCCGAGTCGTCATAGCCGTGCATCATTTCGTGGCCGATCACCGCGCCGATGCCGCCGTAGTTCAGCGCCGGGTCGGCCTTGGCGTCGAAGAACGGCGGCTGCAGGATGGCGGCCGGGAACACGATCTCGTTCTTGGTCGCGTTGTAGTACGCGTTCACCGTCTGCGGAGTCATGCCCCATTCGGTCTTGTCCACCGGCTTGCCGATCTTGCCCAGCATGTAGCGGTAGTTGAACGCGCGCGCGGCCTGCATGTTGCCCAGGTAGCTGTCGCCATTGGTGGTCAGGCCCGACCAGTCACGCCACTTGTCCGGGTAGCCGATCTTCGGGGTGAAGCTGGCCCACTTTTCCAGTGCCTTCTTCTTGGTGTCATCGCCCATCCACGGCAGCGATTCCAGGCGTGCCTTCAGTGCAACGGACAGGTTCTGCACCAGGTGCTCCATTTCCACCTTGGATTCGGCCGGGAACACCGCGTCCACATACAGCTGGCCCAGTGCTTCGCCCATCGAGCCGTTCACCGAGTCCAGCACACGCTTCCAGCGCGGCTGCATTTCCTTCTGGCCGCGCAGGGTCTTGTTGAAGAAGTCGAAGCTGGCCTGCTCGAAGTTCTTGCTCAGGTACGGCGCGGCATTGTCCACGGTGTGGAAACGCAGGTAGGCCTGCCAGGTCGCGGCCGGCACGTCGGCCAGCATCTTGTCCACTTCGCCAAAGAAGCCCGGCTGCGCCAGCGAGAACTTATCCTTGGCCGGAATCTGCAGGGTGTCGAACAGCGCGGTCCAGCTGAAGTTCGGGGTCTGCTTGTCGGCGTCGGCGGCGCTGACCGGGTTGTAGCGCTTGGCCGGGTCACGCAGTTCGATGCGCGACAGCGAGGCCTTGGCCAGGCGGGTCTCGAAATCCATCACCGCCTTGGCCTGCTCCTTGGCCTGCGCGGCATCCACGCCGGACAGGGTCAGCAGCTGCTCGATGTAGGCCACATAGCCCTCGCGGATCTTGGCCTGCGATTCGTCGAAGTAATAGCCCTTTTCCGGCAGGCCCAAACCGCCCTGGCCGACGTAGGCGATGACGTTGGCCGAATCCTTGAAGTCCGGGCTGGCGTACAGGCCGAACAGGAAACCATTGCCCTGCGCATAGCTGTCACGCAGGTAGCCACCGATGGCGGCGGTGTCGTTCAGCGCGGCGATCTTGTCCAGTTCCGGCTGCAGCGGGGTGATGCCGGCCGCTTCAATGGCGGCCTCGTCCGAGCCGGTCTTCCAGATGTCACCGATCTTGGCTTCCACCGAACCGGCCTCGGCCTTGGCGGCGGCAGCCTGCTGCACCAGTGCGTGCTGCACTTCCAGCGAGCGCTCGCGCAGGATCTCGAAACTGCCCCACGTCACTTCATCGCCCGGCACCGGGTTGGCGGCAAGCCACTTGCTGTTGACGAAGCCATTGAGGTCGGTACAGGCGGAGATGGACGGATCCAGATCGGCCGCGTTGAGCGAGATCAACTGCGTCTTGATCTGCGACTGATCAAACGCCGGCTTGGCAGCAGCGGCAGCAGGTGCCTCGGTCTTGCCGCAGGCGGCCAGCGAGGCGGCGATGGCAACCGTCAGGGACAACGGGGCGAGCTTGGAAAACGACATGAAAACCTCCAGCCATACAGGGAAAGGCCGCACAAACGAGCGCGGCGCGCTCCTAAAGCGTAGAAGATCCCGGGCAGGCGCGGATCGGCCGAAGGTCACGCGGCCACCATTGATCCCGCATCGGCCCGCGGGCACCGCGCTCAGCGTCGATGTCCGGCCAGGGCCCGCGCCAGCACTTCAAAGATGCGGTCATCGCCGGACTGCGCCACGTTGAACCGCAGGAAATCGCCGGCGCTCAGCGATTGGCTGAAGGCGTTGCCCGGCGCCAGCACCACGCCATCCTCCAAGCAGGCACGCGCGATGGTGGCCGCATCCATGCCCTCGGGCAGCCGGCACCAAAGGAACATGCCCGCCTGCGGTATATGCCATGGCGCGATGCCCAGCGCCGCGAGCCGGCCCAGGGTTTTCCGCATTTCCTCCGACAACCGCCGGCGCACTGTTTCCATGTGCCGGCGATAGCCCGGATCGGTCAACGCCATCAGCACCGCATCGGCGGCCAGACGCCCGCCACCGAAGGCGACGGCGATCTTCAGGTCGGTCAGGCCTTCAACCCAGTGCGCTGGCATCGCGATGTAGCCGCAGCGCAGCGCGGCCGATACCGTCTTGGAGAAACTGCCGGTATGGACCACCCGCGAGAGGCCATCGAAGGCCGCCAGCCGCGGCGCTGGCGTGATCTCGAAATCCGCATAGATGTCGTCCTCGACAATCGTCATCCCCGCGCTGTCGGCGAGCTTCAGGATGCGGTGCGCCACCACGGGCGACAACACCGCTCCGGTCGGGTTGTGGATGCCGGAATTGGTGATGTAGAGCCGCGGCGAATGCGCCTGCACGGCGGCGCCGAACTGCTCCACGTCCGGGCCGCTCGCCGTGTAGGGCACGCCGACGACGCGGACGCGGTGCGCCTTGAGCAAGGCATGGAAGTTGAAGTAGCACGGATCGTCCACCAGCACGGTGTCGCCCGGCTCCAGCAGGAAACGGCAGACCAGGTCGATCGCCTGCGTCCCCGATTCGGCGAGCATGATCTGTTCGGGCGGCGCCTCCACCCCGATGGCCGCCAGCCGGCGCGAGAGAAAGCCACGCAGCCCCGCATGGCCCAGCGGTGTGGCGTATTCGGCCAATACCAGCGGTTCGGCACGCGCCAGCGCGCGCAGTGCACGGCGCATGCCCGCTTCGTACATCCACGAGGCCGGAAGCCAGCCACACCCGGGCTTGAGCGCGCCGGGGGCCGTCTCCAGCGCCTGCCGCGAGACCCACAACGGATCGACCTCCCGGTCCCGCCGCGGCCCGATCCCGGTAAGCGCCAGCGGGGCGGACGGCGCGGTGACATAGAACCCCGAGCCCGGCCGGGCCAGGATGACGCCTTCGGCGGCCAACCGCTCGTAGGCCTCCACCACGGTCGACACCGACAGACGCATCGCCCGCGCCTGCATGCGCACCGAGGGCAGGCGCATCCCCGGCGGATAGCGGCGGGAGGCGATTCCCGCCCGGACTTCCGCCATCACCGCATCGATCCGTGTGCCACTGCGCCTCATCATCCGCCCCTGACCGTACTGGAAAATACAGCATTACAGTTTTGTCGAATCGTACTGCATTGTCTCTGGCTCGCCCGTCGCCTGGATGGTCTCCTGCCTGCCGATGACAGAGGAGTGGGCGATGAAGGAAACAACGAGTGGCTGGATCAACGGATTCATCGGCGTCGCCATCTTCGCCGGCTCACTGCCCGCGACCCGGATGGCCGTGGCCGACTTCGATCCGACGTTCCTGACCGGCGCACGGGCAACCATCGCCGCCCTGCTGGGACTGGCCCTGCTGGTCCTGCTCCGGCAGCCCCGGCCCAGGCCGGCGGACCTGCCGTCCCTGGCCATCACCGCGCTGGGCTGCGTGGTCGGTTTCCCGTTGCTCACCGCGCTGGCGCTGCAGCACGTCACCTCCGCCCATTCGACCGTGTTCCTCGGCCTGCTGCCGCTGTGCACGGCCATCTTCGCGGTGCTGCGTGGCGGCGAGCGTCCCAGGCCCGCGTTCTGGCTGTTCTCGGTCCTCGGCAGCGCCTTCGTCGCCGGCTATGCCGCCCTGGGCGGCCTGCAGGCGTCGGCCAAGGGCGACGCCCTCATGCTCGCCGCCATCGTGGTGTGCGGCCTGGGCTATGCGGAAGGAGCGCGCCTGTCGCGCAGGCTCGGCGGCTGGCAGGTCATCAGCTGGGCACTGGTACTGGCACTTCCGGTGATGCTGCCGCTCACCCTGTGGGCGCTGCCGGCCTCCTTCGGCCATGTCGGCGTCCCGGCATGGGCCGGTCTTGCCTACGTCTCGCTCTTCAGCATGCTGATCGGCTTCGTCTTCTGGTACCGCGGGCTGGCGCAGGGCGGCATCGCCGCGGTCGGGCAGCTCCAGTTGTTCCAGCCGTTCATGGGCCTGGCCCTGGCCGCTGCGCTGCTCCATGAAACGGTGAGCTGGACGATGCTGGCAGTGACGCTCGGCGCGGTGCTCTGCGTCGGCGGGGCCAGGAAGTACGCGGCATGAAGGCGGGGCGCCGGCGGGCCGTTCCGGCGCCAGCTCCCCGCATCACCGCACCCGCAGCAGCGAACCGGCCACCGCGACGCACGCCAGGGCGGCGGCGGCCGACAGGAAGGCACCGGAAAGCGACCAGCGCTGGGCAATGAAACCAATCAATGCCGGCCCAAGCAGCACGCCGGCGTATCCCATCGTGGTGACGGCCGGGATCGCGATGCTTTCGGGCATCCGCGTTTGCCGCCCGGCCAGGGTGAACATCACCGGCACGATATTGGCGCAGCCCACGCCAACCAGTGCATAGCCAAACAGTGCAATGGAAAAGCCCGGCACCAGCGTCGCCAGCGCGAAGCCCGCACTGGCAAGCATGCCGCCCAACAACACCGCACGCGATGCACCCAAGCGGCTGACCAGCCGATCACCCAGCAAGCGCGTGACCATCATCGCCACGTTGAAAGCGACAAAGCCCCAGCCGGCCTGCGCCAGTGCGACCGCGCGCACCTCGTGCAGAAACACCGCACTCCAGTCCAGCATCGAGCCTTCCGCAAGAAAGGTGACAAAGCACACAAGGCCGATCAGGATCACCACGCCACGCGGCAGCGCAAATGCCGCCTCGCCCTGTGCGGCACGCTCCGTGCGCCAATGCCGCAGCGACAGCGCCGTGACCAGTGCCGCGCCGGAAGCGACGACCCACGTTGCCAGCTGCTCGCTCGCACCGGCCGACAACAGCAACGTCACCAGCACCGCGCCAGTGAGTGCACCAATGCTGTAGAAGGCGTGGAAGCCGGACATCATCGGCCGCCCGGATTCGCGCTCGACAACCACGGCCTGGATGTTCATCACGCAATCCATCGCACCGATGGCCGCGCCAAATACCAGCAACACCAGGCCAATCGTCAGCGGCGTCGGCGCCAGTGCCAACAGCGGCAAAGTGATGAGCATCATCGCCACGGTCACCAGCATTACCGGGCGGCACCCGTGCCGCGCCGCCAGCATGCCGGCAATCGGCATCGCCAACAGCGAGCCCAGGCCAAGACACAGCAGCACCACGCCGAGCATCGCTTCATCCAGGCCGGCACGCTGCTTGGCGAAGGGCACCAGCGGCGCCCAACAGGAAATGGCAAAGCCGGGAATGAAGAATGCAGCGCGCGTGGCCGCCTGTTGATGGCGTTGAGAAGTGGTTGATTGGGTCATGGCGTGGAGCTGCGAAAGGATGCGGCCGCGCAGCAGCCGGCATCAGGCGGGGACGCGTTCAAACGCTACCGATGGCGACCGTGTGCACGCGCAGGGAATCGGCAGCGAACCGTTCGCGCAGTTCCGCCGAAATGCTGTCGGCGATCACCAGGTGATCCACCTGATCGATGTCCGCAATGCGGAAATTTGCACGTGCGCCGATCTTTTCCTGCGTGGCAACGATGAGCGTCATGCCACTCACGCGGATCATCGCCTGCTTGAACGCGCACTCTTCGGCATTGATGCCCCACACGCCGGTTTCAGGATCCACCGCGCACGCGCCGGGAATGCACACATCGGCCTGCACCTGCATCAGCTGCTGCAGCGCGATGGCGCCGATGGCGCCCCCGCTTTGCGGATCGACCCTGCCGCCGATCATCAGCACGTCCGTCGCCGGTTCACCGGCCAGCGCGTCGGCAACGGCGGGCGCGTTGGTCACCACGGTCACCTTTTTGCCGCGCAACAGCCGCGCAATCACAACGTTGGTTGAACCGGCGTCCAGCAGGATCACCTGCCCCGGCTGGATCAGCGATACCGCATACGCGGCCAACGCACTGCGGCCGTCGTCATTGCGCTGAATGCGCGCGGGCAGCGCATCGAACTGCGGCGTCGGCAGCAGCGCGCCGCCATAGACACGCCGGCACAGGCCCCGGCTTGCGAGATCACGCAGATCGCGGCGGATGGAGTCCTCGGAGACACCGAACGCAATGGCCAGATCATTGGCAACCACACGGCCCGTGGCCTGGAGCTGGTCGAGGATGCGCTGCTGGCGCTCCTGCGGAAGCGCGTCTGATTCGGTGCTGCTCATTGATGGACCTGGCATGGGGCTTAACGGGCTTGTGGCAGGGGCCACGCGGGGCGGGCTCCACCCTGTGGATCGTGCCGAGATAATGCACAAACACGCAACATAATGCAATTTAGTGCAGATAATGCGAACACCAAACTCAACTTCACGCAATAATCGGCAATCAACTCAACTGTACCCATCGAAATCAAGGCACACATCGCCGGCAATCAGCGGTCCACGGCTTCGACTGTGCCGGCCACGGGCGGAGATCAAGTGCAGGCAGATCGGCAAGGTCGGATTGCTCCGTCATATCCATTCGATTATTCTAGAAATATGGAAACGAACCAAGCCATCTCCGCCCTGAACGCACTCGGCCATGCCACCCGCCTGGCCGCCTTCCGCCTGCTGGTGGAAGCTGGCCCGCCCGGGCGCATGGCCGGCGACATCGCCCAGGCCCTGTCGGTTCCCAACGCCACGCTGTCGTTCCACCTGAAGGAACTGGTGCATGCCGGCCTGGTGCGGAGCGAAAACGTGGGACGCAACGTCTGCTACCGCGCCGACTACTCCGTAATGAACGCGCTGCTGGCCTACCTGACGCACAACTGTTGCGCAGGGGCGTCGTGTGATGCGCCCGGGCCCAGCGACTGCGGCTGAGCAAGCCGCAACGAAGCTGCCGCACTGGCAAGCCGCCTCCCACATTTTCCGCCCGGAATCGAGAGTTCCATGACGACCAATGTTCTTTTCCTATGCACCGGCAACAGCGCGCGCAGCGTCCTGGCCGAAGCCACCCTGCGTGCCTGGGGTGGCGAGCGCTTCGCAGCCTTCAGTGCGGGCAGTCAGCCCACCGGCGCGGTCAATCCGTTCGCGCTCGCCCAGCTGGCAGCCGATGGCATCAGCAACGCAGGCCTGCGCAGCAAATCCTGGGACGAATTCACCACCGCTGATGCGCCACGCATGGATCTGCTCATCACTGTCTGCGATTCCGCTGCAGCCGAAACCTGCCCGGTGGTATTCGGCAACTTTGTGCGCGCCCATTGGGGCTTGTCCGATCCGGCGGCAGTAGAAGGCAGTGATGCAGACAGGCAGCAGGCATTCGCGCGGGCGCATCGCACCATCAAGGCACGCTTGCTGTCGTTGCTGGCGCTGCCAACCGAAACCTGGGCCAACCCAGCCCAGCTGAAAAACGCACTGGACCGCATCGGCCTGCTCCAAGCGCAACACGAATCCGCCAGCCATGAATGAGGCGCTACCACGCATGAGCGGGTTCGAGCGTTACCTGACGCTGTGGGTCGCATTGTGCATCGTCGTCGGCACAGCGTTGGGGCACCTCTTTCCTGCCCTGTTCGCCCGCCTGGGCAGCATGGAAGTGGCACGGGTGAACCTGCCGGTGGCGGTGCTGGTCTGGCTGATGATCATCCCGATGCTGCTGAAGGTCGACTTCGGTGCAATGCGCCAGGTAGGCCAGCATTGGCGTGGCATCGGCGTCACGCTCTTCATCAACTGGGCCGTCAAACCGTTCTCGATGGCGCTGCTGGGCTGGCTGTTCCTTCGCCATGTATTTGCGCCGTGGCTGCCCACCGCACAGATCGACGCCTACATGGCCGGCCTGATCCTGCTGGCTGCCGCGCCCTGCACCGCCATGGTGTTTGTGTGGAGCAACCTGTGCCGGGGCGATGCCAACTTCACCCTGAGCCAGGTGGCGCTCAATGACGCAATCATGGTGCTGGCGTTTGCGCCATTGGTGGCGTTGTTGCTCGGCGTCTCCGCCATCAGCGTGCCGTGGGCAACACTGATGTTGTCGGTAACGCTGTACATCCTGATTCCAATCGCCCTGGCGGCGTTGCTGCGCCGCTGGCTGCTGGCGCATGGCGGCCCTGCACGATTGCAGCGGGTGCTTGATCGGCTGGGGCCGATATCGCTGGCCGCGCTGCTGCTGACGCTGCTGTTGCTGTTCGGCTTTCAAGGCCAACAGATCATCCAGCAGCCGCTGGTCATTGCCATCCTCGCCGTGCCGATCCTGCTGCAGGTGTATTTCAATGCCGGGCTGGCCTATTGGCTCAACCGACGACTGGGCGTGGCCCATTGCGTGGCCGGGCCTTCGGCCCTGATTGGTGCCAGCAATTTCTTTGAGCTGGCGGTGGCCGCAGCGATCAGCCTGTTCGGCGTGCATTCCGGTGCGGCGTTGGCCACCGTCGTCGGCGTGTTGATCGAGGTGCCGGTGATGTTGTCGGTGGTGGCCATCGTCAACCGCTCACGCGGCTGGTACAACACCGGCACAAACCACATGCGCTGAACGACGAAGCCCGGCAGTGCCGGGCTTCGTCATGCATGCATACCGCCAGGTCAATGTGCGCGGCGGTTGGGCAGGAACGCTGCCACAAAGCCCAGCAACGGCAGGAACGAGATCACCTTGTAGACCCACAGAATGCTGGTGTGGTCGGCCAGTACGCCCAACACGGCGGCGCCCAGGCCGCCCATGCCGAACGCGAAACCGAAGAACATGCCTGATACCGCGCCAATGCGGTGCGGCATCAGCTCCTGTGCGTACACCAGGATGGCCGAGAACGCCGAGGACAGGACAAAGCCAATGATCAGCGTCAGCACCGTGGTCCATTCCAGGTTGGCGTACGGCAGGACCAAGGCGAACGGTGCCACGCCCAGAATCGATGCCCAGATCACCGGCTTGCGGCCGATGCGGTCACCCAGCGGGCCGCCGAGCAAGGTGCCTGCGGCCGAGGCTGCCAGGAAGCCAAACAGGTGCAGCTGCGCACTCTGCACGCTGACGCTGAACTTCTGCATCAGGTAGAACGTGTAGAAGCTGCTCAGGCCGGCGATGTAGAAGTACTTGCTGAAGATCAACACCAGCAGGATCGCGATCACCCAGGCCACCGTGCGCGGCGGCAACAGGGGTTCGGTATTCGCCGTCACCACTTTCGGCTTGGCCGCGCTGATCACCAGGTGCTGCTGGTACCAACGGCTCACATACATCAGCAGGCCGATGCCGATCAGCGCCGCGCCACTGAACCACGCCACGCTGCGCTGGCCGTTGGGCGCAATCACCGCCGCCGCCAGCAACGGGCCAATGGCCGTGCCGGCATTGCCGCCCAGCTGGAACACCGATTGCGACAGGCCATGCCGTCCGCCGGAGGCAAGCCGCGCGATGCGCGAGGATTCCGGGTGGAATATGGCCGAGCCGATGCCCACCAGCATCGCCGCCACCAGCACTGCGCTGAAGTTGGGCGCGTAGGCCAGCAGCAGCAGGCCGCACAGTGTCGAGGTCATGCCTATCGGCAAGGAATAAGGCGCCGGACGTTTGTCGGTGCGCAGGCCGATCAACGGCTGGAACAACGAGGCCGTGAGCTGGTAGGTCAGCGTGATCAAGCCCACCTGGGTGAAGCTCAGATGGAACTGCAACTTGAAGATGGGATACAGGGCCAGAATCAGCGACTGCATCATGTCGTTGACCAAGTGCGAACTGCTGATTGCCGCAAGCACGCCCACCGCAACCGGACGACGCGAAGCGCTCGTGGGTGCGGCAATCGGTGGAGCCGTAGATGACATGTCAGAACCACAGGGGAGAGGGAGACCGGACGCATGGTAGAGTCGCCCGCAACGCCCTTCTTGCGCGATATGGTCATGCACCCTCTCAAAAAGGACACGCCACTACGCATCGGCAAGCGCCGCCCGCTACCGGCCGGCCCGGAAACCCCCGTCTACTGCAAAGCCCGCGATTACGACGCGGACACGCTCATCCCCTTGCATCACCATCCCGACCGCCACCAACTGGTGTACGCCGAATCGGGCGTGCTGGTGGTCCGTGCCGGCATGGGCCGCTGGGTCGTGCCCAGCACCCGCGCCATCTGGATGCCGGCCGGTACCGGCCACCAGGTGCACTGCATTGGCGTGGTGCAGATGCGCAGCCTATACATCGCACCTGCGGCGATGATCCAGCCACCGGCGGGCCCGTCGGCCGTATCGATCACGCCTTTGTTGGCCGCATTGATCCGCGCTGCGGTCACGGTAGAGCCGCCCTATCGCGAAGATTCACGCGATGGCCGGCTGATGCGCCTGATCCTGGATGAAATGCAGACCCTGCCGGTGTTGCCGCTGCATCTTCCCGAGCCCAGCGACACCCGCCTGCGCACCATTGCACGGCAGTTTGAACGCCGCCCGGAAGACGCCTCCACACTGCAGGATTGGGCCGAACGGATGAAGGTGGACGTGAAAACCATCCAGCGCCTGTGCGCACGCGAACTGGGCATGACCTTCGGCCAGTGGCGGCAGCAGGCGCGCCTGCTGCGTGCCCTGGAACGCCTGGCCGTCGGTGAAAAAGTCATCGACGTGGCATTGGCGCTGGGCTACGAAAGCCCCAGTGCATTCACCACCATGTTCAAGCGCCGCTTCGGGCTGACGCCGAGCCAGTTCTTTCGTTGATGCGCCCGTAGGAGCGGCTTAAGCCGCGAAGCTCACGGCTTTGCCGTGGTCGGGGTGCATGCGTTTGCAGACTTGGTGTGCGAGCTTCATCGGCTTCGCGACTGAAGTCGCTTGTGTCTGCCACCGGAGTAGGTTTGCAGGTGAGAGCGGAGTGCGGCAGCCCGTTATGCCGCGGTGCGCACAAGCACGTGTAGGAGTTGGGGCGCCGCACTCCAAACT
>NZ_JBRRDL010000003.1:0-219852 GCF_056759635.1 Stenotrophomonas sp. STEN056 | reverse complement strand
CCGCCGCTGCTCAGCGTGCTGTTGCCTGCGACATCCAGCGTGGTCGCGGTCAGATCATTGGCGGCATTGACTGCCAGCGTCTTGCCCACGGCGGCCTGCCCGATCACCACATCAGACTGGCCGTCGATAGCTGCATTGCCGGTCACCTTTGCGTCGGCGATGGACAAGGTGCCCACCGCATCTGCCGTGAGATCAGCGCCGCTGCTCAGCTGCTGCACATCCAGCGTGCTGCCGGATGCAAGCGTCATCGCCGCACCGGAGGACAACACGCGCGCAGCCAAGGCTGCACCGGAAGCCACATCCAGCGAGCCCTGCACTGCCAGCGAATCAACCGTGGTGCCACCAACGCTCGACAGCGTGGCGTTGCCGCCGACCGTGCCGATATCCAGCACCAGATTTCCGCCAGCGTTCGCCGACAGATCACCCTGGCCGTTGAAGGTGGTCACGGAAGTATTACCGCCGCTGCTCAGCGTGCTGTTGCCTGCGACATCCAGCGTGGTCGCGGTCAGATCGTTGGCGGCGTTGACTGCCAGCGTCTGGCCTACCACCGCTTCACCCAGCACCACATCAGACCGGCCGTCGATGGCCGCATTGCCGGTCACCTTTGCGTCGGCGATGGACAGTACGCCCACCGCACCTGCCGTGAGATCAGCACCACTGCTCAGCTGCTGCACATCCAGCGTGCTGCCGGACGCCAGCGTCATCGCCGCACCGGAGGACAACACACGTGCGGCCAAGGCTGCGCCGGAGGTCACATCCAGCGAGCCCTGCACTGCCAGCGAATCAACCGTGGTGCTGCCAGCGCTCGACAGCGTTGCGCTGCCACCGACCGTGCCGTTGTCCAGCGCGAGGTTCCCGCCGGCGTTCGCCGACAGATCACCCTGGCCGTTGAAGGTGGTGACCGAAGTATTGCCGCCGCTGCTCAGCGTGCTGTTGCCTGCGACATCCAGCGTGGTCGCGGTCAGATCATTGGCGGCATTGACTGCCAGCGCCTTGCCCACGACGGCCTGCCCGATCACCACATCAGACTGGCCGTCGATGACCGCATTGCCAGTCACCTTTGCGTCAGCGATGGACAAGGTGCCCACCGCATCTGCCGTGAGATCAGCACCGCTGCTCAGCTGCTGCACATCCAGCGTGCTGCCGGACGACAGCGTCATCGCTGCGCCGGAGGACAACACGCGTGCGGCCAAGGCTGTACCGGAAGCCACACCCAGCGAGCCCTGCACTGCCAGCGAATCAACCGTGGTGCTGCCAACGCTCGACAGCGTGGCGTTGCCACCGACCGTGCCGCTGTCCAGCACCAGGTTTCCGCCAGCGTTCGCCGACAGATCACCCTGGCCGTTGAAGCTCGTCACCGAAGTATTACCGCCGCTGCTCAGCGTGCTGTTGCCTGCGACATCCAGCGTGGTCGCGGTCAGATCGTTGGCGGCGTTGACTGCCAGCGCCTTGCCCACGACTGCCTTCCCGATCACCACATCAGACTGGCCGTCGATAGCTGCATTGCCGGTCACCTTTGCGTCGGCGATGGACAAGGCGCCCGCCGCATCTGCCGTGAGATCAGCACCGCTGCTCAGCTGCTGCACATCCAGCGTGCTGCCGGACGCCAGCGTCATCGCCGCACCGGAAGACAACACACGTGCGGCCAAGGCTGCGCCGGAAGTCACATCCAGCGAGCCCTGCACTGCCAGCGAATCAACCGTGGTGCTGCCAGCGCTCGACAGCGTGGCGTTGCCACCGACCGTGCCGTTGTCCAGCGCCAGATTTCCGCCGGCCTTCGCCGACAGATCACCCTGGCCGTTGAAGCTCGTCACCGAAGTATTGCCGCCACTGCTCAGCGTGCTGCTGCCTGCGACATCCAGCGTGGTCGCGGTCAGATCATTGGCGGCGTTGACTGCCAGCGCCTTGCCCACGACGGCCTTCCCGATCACCACATCGGACTGGCCGTCGATAGCTGCATTGCCGGTCACCTTTGCGTCGGCGATGGACAAGGTGCCCACCGCATCTGCCGTGAGATCAGAACCGCTGCTCAGCTGCTGCACATCCAGCGTGCTGCCGGACGCCAGCGTCATCGCCGCACCGGAGGACAACACGCGTGCGGCCAAGGCTGCGCCGGAGGTCACATCCAGCGAGCCCTGCACTGCCAGCGAATCAACCGTGGTGCCACCAACGCTCGACAGCGTGGCGTTGCCGCCGACCGTGCCGTTATCCAGCGCCAGGTTTCCACCGGCCTTCGCCGACAGATCACCCTGGCCGTTGAAGGTGGTCACCGAAGTATTGCCGCCGCTGCTCAGCGTGCTGTTGCCTGCGACATCCAGCGTGGTCGCGGTCAGATCATTGGCGGCATTGAATGCCAGCGTCTTGCCTACCACCGCTTCACCCAGCACCACATCAGACTGGCCGTCGATGACCGCATTGCCAGTCACCTTTGCGTCAGCGATGGACAAGGTGCCCACCGCATCTGCGGTGAGATCAGCGCCGCTGCTCAGCTGCTGCACATCCAGCGTGCTGCCGGACGCCAGCGTCATCGCTGCTCCGGAGGACAACACGCGTGCGGCCAAGGCTGCACCGGAGGTCACATCCAGCGAGCCCTGCACTGCCAACGAATCAACCGTGGTGCTGCCAACGCTCGACAGCGTGGCATTGCCGCCGACCGTGCCGTTGTCCAGCACCAGGTTTCCACCGGCGTTCGCCGACAGATCACCCTGGCCGTTGAAGGTGGTCACCGACGTATTGCCGCCGCTGCTCAGCGTGCTGTTGCCTGCGACATCCAGCGTGGTCGCGGTCAGATCGTTGGCGGCATTGACTGCCAGCGCCTTGCCCACGACGGCCTGCCCGATCACCACATCGGACTGACCGTCGACGGCTGCGCTGCCGGTCACCTTTGCGTCGGCGATGGACAAGGTGCCCACCGCATCTGCCGTGAGATCAGCACCGCTGCTCAGCTGCTGCACATCCAGCGTGCTGCCGGATGCAAGCGTCATCGCCGCACCGGAGGACAACATGCGTGCGGCCAAGGCTGCATCGGAAGTCACATCCAGCGAGCCCTGCACTGCCAACGAATCAACCGTGGTGCTGCCAACGCTCGACAGCGTGGCATTGCCGCCGACGTTGCCCGTCGTTAGATCCAGATTGCCGCCACTGACCAGTTGGGCATTGCCCGTCACCTGGACATCGACCACCTCCAGATCACCCGCCGTGCGTGCATCAAGATCACCACCTGCGACGATGGTGTCCACGTTCGCCGAAGCCGCATCCAACTCAACCGCGCCATCCGCACGGATGGCAGCGACCTGGACGTGCTCGTCCGCTGCCAGCACCACATCACCTTCGGTTGCCTCAAGGTGGCCAACAAGGCCGCCCTTGGGCAGGGCCAGAACCACGTCACCCTGTGCAGCACTTGCGGCAACCAGATTGCCAACGTTGACCGTCAACGCCTGTCCACGCGTACCAATACCTTGCCCTGCCGTCAGGGTGGCCTGGACATTGCTGCCACCGCCGACATTGACGGCCACATCGCCGTTGGACTGGATACGGCCATCGGCGATCAGCGTGAGCGTGCTGCCAACCTGATTGCCACTGACTGCCACGTGGCCCAGTGACATATCGCCCGCAGTGCGAACCGAGACCACCTTGCCTGCACTGAGCTGGCTGCCCGCGCCCATGCTGAAGCCAGCGGCGTCGATGTGCACCTCGCTGCCACTGTGCACCACCGCACCGGCTTCCAGCACCGCGGACTGCAATGCCAGAATCCTGAGGATCTGCTGGATGTCCGCGTCACCAAGCGTCAGCTGCTTGCCTGCATTCAGATCCGCCGAATCCGCCACCAGGCTACCCACCGTCACATCACCCATCGGCGCACTGATCGTGGCCTTCTGGCCTGCGGTGGCTTCCCCGATATCAACGCCGGCATAGCCGGTCACCGCGAGCCCGGCACCTGCGTCCAGCACCTCCGCCGACAGCGCCCCGGCAGTAGTTGCCAACCGCAGCTCGCCACCAGCGGTCAAGGTGCCGATCGGCATCCCGGTCTTGCTGGAAAGGCCAACATCGCCACCTGCGGCGCCGTTGAGCTGACCGCCGGTGATGATCCGCACGGCAAGCATCGCGCCGCTTTCATCCTGGATGTCATCACGGACCACCAGTTGGATATCGCGGCCGGACACTGCCGCCACATCCTTCAGATAGGACAGCAAGCTGCCGCCGGCGACATCCAGCACAACATCCTGATTGGCGTTGACGACACCAATGCGCAGGTTGCCGCTTTGCTGTGCAAGCTTCACATGCTCCCCGGCATCGGCCAGCAGCAGCGTGCCGTTGACCTGCACCCGCAATGGCTGGCCGTCATCACCCATGATGCTGCGCAACGCGCTCAGGCTCAGGTCCTTGCCCACAGAGATCGATGGCCCAGCAACACCCGAAACACCCAGGATGTCCCCATCGCTGCCGATGCGTGCATTGCCACCACCGGAGAAGCGGCTGAAAGCCAGCGTCGAACTGCCGTGCAGATAGGTGTCGGCGCCCACAATCGCGTCCACCTTGCCCCTGGCATCCACCACCACGGGCGCAGTGCTCTTGATCCGCAACGAAACAACCACACCCCCATCGCGAACCTGCTGTGCAGTAAGCACGTTACCGTTGGCGTCGAGCATTTCAACGTCACCCGGCGTCGTAGCCAAGCGCATGGCCAGCGCGGCGTCATCGCTGATGGCTCCGCTGTTCACATCCGCAAGACTGACGGTGTACTCATTGGCCAAGCGGCCCAGGTTGTTCTTGGCCCGCAAGCTAATGTTGCGGCCCACGATTACCGGCTCCGCATTCAGCGCCGAACCTGACGAGGGCTCCAGCGCATTGGCATTGAACACGTATTGCAGTTGATCCCGGGTCCACTGGGAGTCGTTGGTCAGGCTGTCGTACAACGCCCCCTTGCGCGCCGCTACTTGTGCGCTATCGCCCACATTGCCGGCCAGCCTATAGCGGAAGGCATCGTCGAAACCGGAGGCGAAGACCGTTTCCTGTTCCCAGGTGCTACCGAAGGCATCGGCAAACACCACCGTGAGCCGTGCGTAGCGCTCGGCCAGATACGCGGCCACGCCCGCGTCATCCAGACTCTGCTCCCTGGCCGCCTCGGCCATGGAGCGATACAGCGTGATCGCCTTGCTGCCCGCGACAAACTGCCCGCCGGACACACTTCCCAGGCCGAGCAACTGGAAATACTCGGCGTAGCTGGCATCCACCTGGCTCTGGTAGCCGAGCACCGACTGCTCACCGGCACCCTGGTAGAGCTTGAGGTTGTCACGCAGGCTGTTGAGTTGTGCCTCGCTGAGGAAACTCGCCGCCCCGCGCTGGGATGCGCTGAATATCGAACCGTCCCGGGCATCGACCAGCACATCACCGGCGGTGGACTCAATATGCTTCACCCAGAAGTCACCGGCCAGGTCGCCCAGTGCAATATCATCGGCGGCCTTGGCAGTCACCAGGCCACCTTCCATTGCGCCATCACTGCGCAGGAATTCATTTGCCCTGAGCAGCAAGGGCTTGCTCAGTGAGCCGATGCCACCGTACGTGCTGTACAGCGTGATGTCGCCGCCGGTGATCGATGCTGTGCCAGTGTTGACGCCTTCGATGTTGTACTTCGCACGCAGCCACACATTGCCCGCGGCAGTGCCATTGCCGGCACTGATCAGCACCTTGGCAGCCGAATCCACGTCCAGAGCGACGTCGCCGCCTGCCCTGGCGGTAATGCTCCCAGCCTCCACCGTGGTGTCATTGGCATCCTTGTACGCCACCATCTGGATGTCGATCGGGTTGGCCGCATCCCCGGGTTGGGCACCCACAAGGGTGCCAATGGAACGGCCGGCTTCCAACGTCAGTTTGTTGGTGATGATGCGGGCATCGTTGGAAACACTTTCGATGCTGCCGTAGACGCTGGTCAGGGAGGTACTGCCATCGGTGTTCTTCAGTACACCATTGATGCGAATGGTCTGCCCCGAATCAATGTCCAGCACGCCGGCATCATTGGACTTGAAATTGATGGCGATGGCGTTATCGGCCTTGACCGTGTTGGTCACCGTCAGCCGCCCGCTGGTTGGCGCCTTCAAACCCCAGAAAGTACGCCAGGTCTCGCCATCCTTGAACTGATTCTCACCCGGGAAACCGTAGTTGTAGCGGCAGCCCTGCGAGTTCCCCTTCTCGCAACGGTAGTTCACCCCTGTACTAACCTGGTTGTAGAACTGACCGCTGACCTTGGAATCGAACAGATTGCCGTTGCCCATGCCATCGTAATACTCCATGCCCGAGACAGCCCACTGCTGCCCGTCATAGAGCGTCTTGCCATTGGCATCCACCCAACGCCAGTTCTCGGCGCTCATCGCACCACTGTCCGCCCAGTTGATGTCCCGCCGGATGTTGGCTGTCTGTGTCCAACGCCCACGCATACCGCCCTGCGGGTTGTAGGCATCCGTCGTGGTCAGCGGGCTCAGCTCAGTCGACGACCAGCCCGATGCATTAACAGCCCCGACGCGAGCGCTCACATTGCCGTGGGCGTCCCGCTGGTACCACGTCGACACATTCCGCAGGCGGTCACGGATGGTGATCTGGCCCGGCGCTCCGTTGCCGACAAGAATATTGCCCAGCTGCAGCCCCACATCGGCCAGCTTGTTGTCGATCACCACCGAGCCCTTGCCGCTGATGACGTTCAACGAACCTGATGTCGAGGTGCTGACGATCTTGCCGTCCAGCGTGATCGAGCCACCACCATTGGCCCAGATATCCGGGACGATGAACTGACGGTTCAACGAGTCGTACTTCAGGCGAATCTGCTGTGAATCGCCACTGGTGCGACTGACATACTGGACCGGGACGTCGAATATTCCCTTGGTGCCCTGTGCGTCCTTGGCATCAATCCACGCGCGCAGCCCTTGGCTGTCGGACACGATGGCCGAGTAGTCCACCGGCTTGCCGGCCTTCAGTGCCACGTTTACGTCGATGTAGTTGGCGGTGATCTTGATGCCGCTACCAGCATTGATGCCCGGCCCGGTGTTGCCCGCGCCGTTCTGTGCCGTCGCGGTGACATCCCCCGGCTGCTCGTTCAGCACCTCCTTGCCCAGGACCCTTTCATTGACCCTTGGCACGAAGTTGGTGCTTTCATGGCTGTATTTCGACACCTGACCGCCGTCGTAGAACTGCCCCTTCAAGCTCGATTGGGTGCAGTCCTTGTCCCCCACCCGGTAGTTGCAGGCACCATAGACAAAGATGCTGCCGCCGCCGCTGGATTTGCTGGTGTCATAGCCCTTGTACAACAGGTAGTCGGTCAACGTCATGCCCGCTTGCTTGGCGGCCTGGCCATACACGGCGTTGGCGATGAAGCCCGCTGCATCATCCGCATTGGTGATGCCCCAGGCCAGGCTGTGCTGGCGCCACAGCGAACTGGCGATATTGCCGTACCAGGAGCCGGTCCCAAGGTTGTAGCCCACCTCGCCCTTGGGCGCATTGATGGTTACGTTCTCGGCAAGCTGTTCGCCCCAGCCATAGATGCTGCCCTCGGCGTTGTATATGTTGAGCTTGCCGCCGGTCACCGAGATGCGGCCGCCGGTTCCAATCGCCGAGCCCTTGTTGCCAAGGTTGCTGATGTCCACCAGGGCATTGCCCAGCCCCGGATTCTGGCTCAGCCCGATGCCAACGGCCTTGTCACTGTTGCCGGTGAACAGGATGTTGCCACCACTGTAGTCCGGCACCAGGATATCGCCGGCCAACAACAGGTTGTGGTTGCTGTTGTTGACGATGGTGATACGCGGTGCGCCCTTGGCCGTCATCGACCCGGTCCCGCGGATGTTGTTGCCGAACAGGATGATGTCGCCACCGGCGGCGTACAGGTCGCCGATACTCCAGGTCTTGGCTGCCTTGCCCGCCGTTTCGTCGAAACTGTGGATGCCGTCGGCATTCAGCACTGCCTTCAGGGCGTTGCTGTCCCACAGTGAGCTCTCGAACTCAAGCACATCACCACCCGCACCACTCTTGCTCAGCGTGCCATCGGCATTGATGACGATGTCCAGCACGTTGTAGCGCCCGGCAACCACGGTGCCGTCAACCAGGACGTCTCCGGTCGTGGTACCGGAAGACTTGTTGTCACGTACCGTGACCGGAATGAAGCCCAGGTTGTAGCCGGTTGCCGCGCCATCGGCGTTGCGGAATACGTTTTCGCCATAGGAGCCAAGCGAGACAAACGCGCCGCTGAGCAGGCTGCTGCCAGCGGCCAGGCGAGTGCTCGCGCCGCTGTTCAAGGTGGAACGTGCCGACGAATCCGGGATGGCGATCAAGCCACGGCTGTAGCCCAGCGCAACGGCATTGGTTGCCAGCCTGGAGGTCCAGCCATTCATGCCGTCCTGGCCAGCGGACACAAATGCATTGTGCAGCGACTCCAGTGCGGCGCCGCTTTCCACGTTGACCTGCTGGTCCATGTCCAGGGTGACGTCGGCATCGGATTTGCCGACCGCCGCCAGCACACCCCAGGTGTTCACCAGCGCGCTGGCACCAATATCGGTATTGGCATAGGTACCCACATTGAGCATGTAGCTGCTCTGCAGCTTGGCGTTGTTGGCAATGTTGACCTTGTTCTGCAAGGCCGCATTCGTACGGGCCTTGACCACGGCCACATTGATGGCGCCGCCTGTGGTCAGGCCAGCACGGTCATCGGTGTTGGCGCGCGTGGCGGCCACCACATCCAATGCGCCGGTATCACCTTCGCCCGGCTGCTGGCCGGTGCGCAGCAGGGCACCGCTGCCCACATCGATCACACTGGAACCCTTCAGCTCGGTGGTGACCTGCGCCGCACTGCCGGTCAGTACACCACCGCCGGCCGCGCTGACGGCCAGCGCGCTGCCCAGTGTGCTGTTGTAGTTGTTGTCCGTGCGCAGGGTTGTGGATCCCGCGGAAATCAACCGGGCATCCTGCCCGATCTGGATATGCACATCCGAGGCGGCAACGTTGGAGACATTTGCACCGCTCGCGTTGAGTACACCCGCACTGGTGCTGTCCGCACTGCCGCCGTAGCGTGCATCGTGTTCGGCCCGGGCATCCAGGCGGCTGACGTCCATCACCGCGTTCCTGCCGATGAGCAGCGAGGTATCGCTGCGGGAGTCGGTGGATGCAAGCGCTGCATTGCCTGCCAGCAAGCCACCAGTGCCGGCCTTTGCCTTTGCAGTGTTCTCATCCGTACCGCTGGCGCCAAGTACAACATCACCGGCAAACAGCACTGTTGAATCGCCGATGCGCAGGTCCGTGGTGGAACGCGAGGTGGCCTTGGCCTCGACCACACCTGCGGCCAACAGCCCAGCGGCACTGATACCTCTTGCGTCTGCGCTCTGGTGGCTGTTGTTGGTCGCCTTGACCGATACGTCGCCCCCTCGCCCGTAGCCGTTGGTGCCGCCCTGTGCCGTGGCCTCACCATGGACCATGACACCGTCCCGGATCTCGGCATCCACGGCATTGCGGCTGTCTGCGGTGGCAAACGCACCGGCGCCGGCCAGGTACATGCCGCCGGAGCCGGCAAAGGCGCTTGCATCAACCGTACCGTCTTCCACCGCGGCCGATACGTTCAGGCCACCCCGGTTGGCCAGCACACTGCTGTTGCCCACCCAAGCGCCCACCGTCGTGTGCGAGGTCGCATCCGCCACCGCGGCACCCACCGCCAGGCCAACCGCCACTGCCGCACCCTCAGCTTCGGCTGACACATCGGGCCGGGCACTGGCGCTCACAGACACATCGCCGCCGACACCGGACACCTTGCTGCGATCGCCCAACCAGGCATTGGCCCGGGACGAGTCGTCGGCCAGTGCCACCGCCGCGCTGGCACCGGCCAGCACACCGCCGGCTGCACCACTGGCCTTTGCCTGCGCACCACCTGACGAGGCGGCATCGATGATCACATCCGAGAAGCCGCTGACGATGCTGTCGTTGGCCAGCCAGGCCGCAACGTTGGCATCACGCTCTGCCTTGGCAACCACCACACCCGCCGCCGCGGCACCTACGGCCATTCCGGTAGCAAACACGTCAAGTTCGCTGTCATCGGCAGCGCGCACGTCCAGCGCCCCGGCCTGGCCAGTCACCGCGACGTCGCCCTTTACCGAAGCGGTTACGGTCTGTTCCAGATTGGCAATGCCAACTGCCGCGCCCACGCCAACCAGCCCGGCCGCGCCGGCATACACATCCAGCTCGGCCGCCTTGCCACCGGCCCCATCCCCTGCACGCGCCACTACCTCTACCGACGATGCACGGGTTTTTGCCGCCGCCAGGCTGGCCTCGGTGGTGCCATACAGGCCGGTCATGCCGAATGCACCGCCGACCCCCAGGCCACCCACACCCACACCGCCTACCGTGTTGCTGCTGCGCATGCGGCTGTCGGCCGTAATACCGACATCGCGGGCGACGAGGCTGCCACCGCTTACCGTGGCCTGCACCCGGTCTCCCCGACCCTGCAGGCTGCCCAGGTTGACCGAGCCGCGGGCATTCAGTGCCGATGCCCCCTGCGTCCCCAGCGTGCCCTGCAACGCAGCGCTGTTGACCTTCTCACCGCTGCCCAGCTGCTTCAGGCTGCCGAAGGTACCGCCCAGTTCCGAGCCACTGTCGCCAGTGCTGCCGACACCTGCCAGGAGCAGTGACGCCGCACCACCGATGCCGGTGCTCAAGCCTGCGCCACCTGTCATGGTGACCATGTCCACGGCGCGGTCGGAAGCAGCGTTTACCGCCACTTCACCACTGGCCGTGATGTTGCTGTCCAGCACATTGGCGCGAACACTGCTGCCCAGGATGGCGACCGATGCACCCGCTCCCACGCCGCTGCCTGTCACGCCCACGCCCAATGCACCGGAGTACGAAGACAAACGCAGGATTTCATCTGCGACCACCGACGTGTCGGTGGCAGAAACCGTTGCGTTCTGAATGACCGCCTGGGTGTCATTTTCCAGCAGATGCACCTGCGCCATGCCCGCCACGCCCGCACCGCCGGCCAATGCACCGCTGATCGCCACGCCGTTGAAATCCGAGCGGCTGCGTGCAGCGACATCCAGCGTGCGGCTGACCGACACATCCGTGGCCCTGCCCGCCTGCCCCACGCGTGCCTGCGTGCTGCTGCTGCCAACGTTGACCAGTGCGGTACCGGCCACTGCCGCCCCCAGCCCTGCGCTGCCCGCACCACCGACAAGCGAAGCGGCGTTGTCGCTGTTGGCCGTCACATCCAGTGAACCACTCCGGAGGGTGCCCCCCACCACACTGGCCCGGGTGTTGGTGTTGAAGTCGTTCACCACCCCCGTTGCGGCACCGCCGACCAGGCCTGCCGCCGCACCGACGACAATGGCCAGGGCGTTCTGGCTGCCATTGGCCGCAACCGTCGTTGCATCGGCGGCGCTTACGTTGGCGCCATCAATGGAGGCTGCACTGCTGCTGTCGAACAGGTTGGTGGACAACGCGCCCGCACCGGAGAACACGCCCGGGCTGCCGGCAATACCGGCCACATAGCTGGCCGAGGCAACATGGTGGCTGGCGCGGACATCCACGCTCTGCGCATTGTTGGCAAGGCTATCGGACGCTGCCTCCGGATCAGAGGACGCGCTTACGCCATGCTGGTTGATCTTGGCATCCTTGATGGTCGCCACGGTCTGACCTGCAATCTGATTGACCGCAGCCATCACCGCTACCGCGCCACTTGCGATGGGCGTGGTGCCCAGCGCACCACTGAAGCCCAGCGTGCTGACCTGCTGGCGGGTCGCAGCATTCACCGCCACACCATGCACATCGATGGAACCCGTGCGCAGATCAATCTTGTCGAAGTTCATGCCCGCGGTATCGGTACGGCTGCTATGCGTGTTCGCCGCAGTGCGCGCACCGCTGTTGATCCCCTTGAGCGCGTTCCCGTGGCCCAGCGCGGTCACTTCGGTGGTGCTGCCGTAGATGCCCGCTTCGGTGGTGCCATCGACCAGGTTGACTACCGTGCCCAGGCCGATGCCTGCAGCAGAGCCGCCGCCAACGCTGCCGGCGAACACGTCGATGCTCTGTGCCTGTGCGGCCAGCACACCCACATTGTTCTGCGCGACGACATCTGCCCCGCCCTCGATCCGGGCACTGACGGTTCCCTGCATCCGGTTGACCGCAACCGAGGCGGCACCGCCCACCGTGCCGCCACCGCCAAGGCCGGCCGCAATGGTACGGATGCGGTTGCCATTGCCCCCCGCCGCGCCGGACGCATCCGCGCTGACCAGGAGGTTGCGCACATCCAGATCCAGCGCGTTGCCCTTCACCACCGCCGAGGTACTGCCACCGATATCGTTGTAGGCCACTGCGGCACCCACACCGACACTGCCAGCCACTGCTGCGGAGCCGGCCAGCGAATCGATGTTGCGCTCATCACGGGCACGCACCACGACATCGGCGGCGGCGTTGTTCACCACGCTGTCGACCAGGCTGGCGCCGGTCGTGGAGCTGATCAGATTGGTAGTGACGCTGCCCGCCACCGCCGCGCTGCCGGCACCCGCGCCGGAAACCGCAGCGGTGCGGATCAGACTGCGGTTGGCCGCTTCGATCGCAAGACTGCTGGCGTTGTGCAGCGCAGCCTTGTCCACCACGGCCGAGGTGCTGCCAGCAATGCGGTTGACGCTCGTCCCCGCGCCGACGCCGGCCGAGCCACCCACCGCCAATGCGCCGCCCAGTGAGTAGGTCTTGCCCTTTGTGTCGGCACTGACCGTAACGCCGCCGGTAACACCGCCGCCTTGGCCAGTCACGCCGGTGATACGGGCCTCGGTGGTGCTGTCGATGAAATTGCTGGTATTGCTACCCGCAATCGAGGCGGTGCCGGCCAGTGCGCCGGCGATGGCCAGGGTTTTGGTGGTCGCATCGGCAACGGCGGTGACATCGAGCGTGTCTGACACCGCCAGCGCGGTTTTATCCACGCTCGCGCGGGTCGTGTCGCCGATGGTAGCCACGTTGATCGCCGCACCGATGGCGGCCGTGCCACTGCCTGCAACCGCGCCGGCCAGCGTGTAGACCTTTGAACTGTTGCTGGCGTGAACGCCCAGCCCGCCCGCTTCCAGCGTGCCACCCTTCAATGCGGCTTCGGCAGTGTTGGCAATCGTGCTCCAACCCACCGAGCCCTGGATCGCCACGTTGTTGGCGGCGCCGGCAGCCACCGCGCCAGAGAGAATCTTGGCCTTGTTGGCCGCCTGCAGCTTCACATCGCCACTGTCCACATCCAGGTTGGCGCCATCGGCCAAGGCCTGCGTGTTGTTGCCGATATCGTTGATGGTCAGCGCCGCGCCCACGGCGACCTTGGAGCCGAGCGTGGCAGCACCGGCAAACGAGCCGATGAAGGCGTCATCGCTGGCATCCAGTGTGATGTTGCCTGCATTGAGTGTTGCACCGGCCTTGCTTGCCGCACCCACGCCGGGAACGCTGCTGCCCACCAGCACTGCCGTGGTATTGCCGATGGCGTTGTACGACGCGCTGCCTACGCCGGTGAAGTTGCCGGTGCTGCCGCCGATGCCGGCGCTTACCGCCAGAATGTCGGCCTTGTCTGCCGCCGTCAGTGCAATGTCGCCGCCGCTGGTCGCGTTCAGCGTCGCGCCGTTCACCGACACCGCATGCGTGTTCTTGATGGTGTTGTAGGCGAAGGCGACGCCAGCATTGTTGCCGCCCACCTGCACCATGCCTGCAACGGCAATGATCGAACTCTTGCCGGCATTGCGGCCGGCCGCGTCGACCGTGGTGTCTTCCTTGCTGCCCTTGTCGGCATTGGCATCCACCTGGATACCGCCGATGGCGGCGCCGCAGTAATCCATGCCCGCGCCGGATTCACAGCCATCAGTGGTTGAGCGCACATCGTCGATGCTGGCAGTGCCGGCAAACGCTTCCAGATCACCTGCGAAGCTGATGCTGGCGCCGTCATTGATGCTGGCGATGGTGATGTTGGCGACCTGGTTGACGAGGACCGAGCCGGCAACTGCCACCCCATTGTTCTGGGTTGACGCGCCACCGCTGGCTGCGGCGGCGATGATGCGCGATGCATCAGCCGCACGCACACGCACATCATTTACGCCACTGATGACACCGCCGCTGATACCCGCACGCGTATCGTCCTTGATCTCGGCATACGTCACCGCCGCGCCCAGGCCGGCCTTGCCGCCGGCGTAGAGCGCGCCGCCGCCATTGGCGATCTTCGATTCATTGACCGCCTTGACGTCCACATCCGCGGACGCACCAGCCTTGCCTTGAATGGTGGAACCGCGCAGGTTTGCGGCGGTCTCGTTCTTGGACATCGCCACCGTGGCGGAGATCGCACCCGCCGCGGCGGTGGTCTGGTCGCTGGAGGCATTGACGCCCACGCTGATGCCGACGTTGACCTGTTCGCTTTCATTGCGCGCGGTGACCGTTACATCACCGGCATCCTGCACGGTGCTGTTCAGCAGCCCGGCCGTGGTGGAATTCTGGATGTCGCCATAGGCCACGCCACCGGCCAGCGAGGCGCTGCCCTGGCTGTTGTCCGAGCCGGCGGCGGTCACCGACAACGCACCGCTGATGCTGACCAGCAGGGTCTTGTTGACCGCAGCGATATCCAGCTTCACGCCATGGCCACTGGTGTCCTTGATCACCGCACCACTGATATCAGCCTTGGTGTTCTGCCGTGCACGGTTGACTGTGGCGCTGCCAGACACGGACACGCCGAACTTCGGCTGCGGCGTCTGCGCACCCTGCCCGCCCTGGCCACTGCCTGAGCCAAGCACGCCCTTGGCCTTGTCGAAGTACTGGGTGAGCCCGGCGTTGCCATCGCTGTCGGCCTTCTTGGCCATGCCTTCCAGCGCCGTCACCTTGCCCAGTGCGCGCGTCTTGAGCGAATCCAGGAAGCCCGGGTTCTCCGCGTTCTGCTTTTTCGCCAGTGCATCCTGTTGCTGCTTGAGCTTCTCGGAGCTGCTCTTGGTGATTGCACCGGCCGCCGCCACGGCTCCGGACAGGCCCTTGCTGAGCGCGTTGACCGACAACTCCCCGGTGTTGACCTGGCCAGTCACAGCGCTGGTGCCAGTCTTGAAATCTGCAGGCACATCACCGATGAAGGCGCGCGTGTCGGTATCCATCTGCTGATAGGCGACGCTGGCGCCTACCGAGATGCTGTCACTCATCGTCACCGCACCGGCCACCGACCAGACGAACATGTCCTCGTCAGCGGAAATGCCAATCTTGTCTGCGGTCAGCGTGGCGCGCTTGCTCACGCCAGCCAACGTATGGCTGTTCAGATCCAGTGCCGACGCGGTGCCGTTGACGCCGATGCTGCCGCCCTGGCCGGACTGCAGTGCCAGCGAGATGAGCTTCTCCTGGTTGGTCGCGCCAATGGCAATCGAACCGGCACCGGCGTTGATCTGCACACCATCGTTGACGATGGCAGCGGCGGTGTTGTCGTAATCCATGTAGCCGACACTGCCGCCGAGGGCAGTACCGCCATCGCCGACATTGGCGGTCTTGAGGTTCTTCAGCGCCAGGTCGCCCGCCGCGTGCAGCGCGGTGATCGCAGTAGTGGCACCGATATCAACGGCGGCGGCGAAGGTGCGCGTCCGTGCCTTGCCGGCATGGTCCTCGCCCTCCAGTGCCACGCTCCACGGCGTGCCGCTGGTGTCACGGGTCTTGAGCGACGCACCGCTGGCCACATCGGAGCGGGCGCTGTTGGTGGCCTTGAAATAGCTCACCGCGCCACCGATGGCCACTTCCTCGGCCGAGCCCTTGGCGGCGGAATAGGACGTGAACAGGTCTGACGGATCGGTGATCAGATCCTTCGCCTTGCTCAACGAATCCTTGAATTTGTCGAAGCTGTCGAAGTTGGGCACCGCGCCGGTAAGCGCGCTGAAATCACGCGGCAGGCGTACGTCCGATGCCAGGCCAATGTGGTCGGCCTCCAGCACGGCGCCCTGGCCCACCAGGGTCTGCGCATCGTGTTCGAGGTTGGCGATGCTGACCGCACCGGACAGCGCGAACGCCGAACCATCGGCACTCTTGCCCTTGGCCAGCACGTTGCTGATGGCATGGTTGCCAATCTGCGCATCGACCACCTGGCTGTCGACGACGATGTCACCGGCGCTGGTGATACGGGTACCGGCACCGATCGTTGCCTTGGCTGTGTGATCACCGTCGACAAAGCTGATGGAACCGCCCAGTCGGAAGGGCGAAGCCTTCGGCGGCGTGGTCGGCGTGGTACCGCCCCCTGTTCCACCCCCGGCATCGTCGCCGGTGAGCTTGGCCAGCGCGCCGGCAAAGCCGGCACCCACCAGTGATTGCGCCATGTTCATCAGGCCGTCGCCACCACTGCTGATCGCCTCCACCTGCTCCTGGCCCGGCAGCGGCGGCGTCTTGGGTTTGGCCACCAGGCTCGCGGTCTTGTTCAAGGCGGTGATGCTGGCCGCCTGCACGGTCACATCGCCGCTGCGCCCACCCGTTGCATGGGTGGTGACGTCGCGGTCCAGGCGCGCTTCGGCGGCAATGTCCTGCAGGCTGATCGCGCCGGCCAGGCCAACCTTGCCCTGGTTGTCGGCACGCGCGGTGGCGGAGGTCTCGATCGACGAGGTGTTTACGGCAGAAACATCGACGCTGCCGGCAGTCAACGTGTTGCCAGCTTCGATCACCGCACGCGTATCCACGTTCACGTTGCTGATGGCCGCGGTGAACGCGGCCGTGGTGTTGTTCACCGCAAACGATTCGGCCGCCAGCTTCAGCGCCGTGTCCGCGTCGGCCTTGACCGACAGGTCACCACCGGCCTTGACCGTGGCGCTGGAGCGGATGATGGCTTCGCTGGTAGCGTCGATCTGCGCGTACGCCGCACCGAGGCTGAGCAGGTGCTTCTTCGGCACGGGATTGCCGTTGCCGTCCTTGACCGGATTGCCCTGCGCATCCTCGACGTACTCGCCCTTTTCGTAAGCCTGGCCCGCCGCCGAGTTGTCGATGCTCTGGCGGGTGCTCGCATGCAGGGTGATGTCGTTACCCGCATCCAGCGTTGCCGCGCCCTTTACCTCGACCCGTGCGGTCGTGGCCGCCTTCAGGAAGGACACCTGCTCGCCCAGCACCTTGTCCACACCCAGGTTCACCAGCGCATCGCCCAGATCACCCAGCGTGGACATGTCGGTGAGGCTGCCGGTGAGGTCGGCCTTCAGTTCGTCGAACGCTGCCGCGTCCTTGTCATAACCCGAATCCACCACCGCCTTGGCGGTCAGCTCGATGTCATCGGCCTTCAACTGGCCACCGTCCACGACGACGGTGGCTTCGGCATCACGCACACCCAGCCCCGTGTCGGAAATGGCCGCCGCGCGCAGCTGGATCTTGCCGCCATCAGCGACCAGCGCCAACGGCGCACCGGCACCGCCGGTATTGACGGCGGTTTCGTCCACGCGCTGCAGGCTGGAATTGGCATCGCGCCCGTTCTGCGGTGCCACGGCCACCAGGATGGTGCCGGTGACATCAATCGCCCGCGCCTGCACCCGCACGCCGTTGCTGGCGTTGATGTGTCCTGCAATGCTCACTTCGCCGGTGCGGCTGAGTTGTTCCGGCTTCAGCGTGCCGTACATCAGGCCATCCAGGCCTTCACCGGCGGCAAGAATGTCATCCATCACCGCGCGCGTGGGCGTGGCCACCGACAGCGAGCCCACATTGACCACACCACCGGCGCCGACCAGCAGGCCATGCGGATCGACGAAGAACACACGGCCGCCAACGGCACCGCTGCCCTCCAGCAAGCCGTTCAACGTGCCGTTGATGTAGGCCTTTGAATCGCTCACCAGATTGACCAGGTTGTGTACCTGGTTGCCACCCTTGGTCGGCAGGATCAGATCAACGGTCTGCCCAGCCTCGATACCGAATTCCTTGAACGAGTTGAACGCCACCTGGTTGCCCGGCTGGCGGCCCTTGACCGTCGTGGTGGCGATTTTCCAGCGATCCTGCGCGGTCAATGACACCGTGGTGTCGGTCTTGCCATCGGTGGTGATGGAGCTGCCCGCATCCCCCGCCCATACCGTCAGCGGCAGTGCGATGCCAAGTACTGAACCGATCGCAGCAGCCAAACCAGCGGGACGAGGATGCGCCTCCGTGCGCGTCGCAGTCGTGGCGGCCAAAGGGTGTTTGCGGGTGGCGGTGAGGCGTTTCATGGCAGGCTCCGGGCAGCATTGATGGCGCGGCTGCAACACTCCGGTATGCGGACGCGCGGCTGCAGGCGCCGCCGCGCGGGTGCGGTATTTCGCTATGAGTTAGTGGGTGGCTGCCGGAGCAATGGTTTTGTCCAGCGCACGACTGAGCTGTTCCACATTGCCCAGCGACAACAGGTGCGCGTAGATCCAGCCCAGGTCGCCGGACTTGGCCAGCTCCTGCAGCGCCTTGCCCTTCAGCTCGCGCAGCTTCTGCTCGTCAACCACAAAGAAGCCATCCAGCGAGGACATTTCGCCCTGCGCGCTCTGCACGTTGATCTGCTTTGAGACCAACAGGCCATGGGTCGCCAGGGCGGCGCTGAATTCCCGGGTACGCGCCAGGTGCAACTGGTATTCCTGCAGGAACTGCAGTGCATTGGTCAGCAGTGCGCTGTCCTTGCCGTCCTCGTCAAACAGCGGCGTTCCCTCCTCGCCACCCTCACGGAACCCGTCATAGGCCGCATCCAGGCATACGGTGAAGTCCTCACCTTCGGCTTCGCGCTCGGCCAACACAAACGGATAACGCCGCAGGAACGCCGGCACATAGGCACCTTCTGCCCAGCGGCCTTCGGCATCGACCATCAGGTTCTGGCCGTTGCGCAGGCCCAGCAGTGCCGCCGGCACCACTGCATCGGCACTGTTGCCGGCAAACACGATCGGGTACTGGCGCGCCACCTGTGCAAACTCCACACAGGCCAGCGGTACCGAGTTCACCGCATCGGCAAAGCGAAAATCCCCCTGGCTGGGGACAACCCGATGATTGCGATGCGCAATACGGTTCAATTGCACCGGGCGCTCATAGATAAGCAACTGCTTCATTGGGTATCCCCCTGGTAGTGACGGAAAAAATGCTCCCTATCTGATAAACCGTGGAAAGCAGGAGATTCCGATCACGCACAGGCAGGCGCAGGCCACGGCAGGCCTGAACAAGTTCATAAACATGGCCGAACTCGGTCGCCGGGCATTGCCCCCACGAACGCCGGCCACATCACTCAAACGCCAAGCGGCTCAAGCGATTGCTTACTTGGCCGGCCTGTTCGGCCGCCCCTCCAGAGCGGAAAGGGCAAGCAACATCAGCCCATCCAGCTGGCGCCGTTCCGGCGATGTTTCCCGCTGCAACTTCCTGAGCACCGGCTCGGCCTTGCGCAACTCTTCCAGCGCCAGCTGCGCATGGCCCAGCAGCAACAGGGTTTCAGCCAATGCCAGGCGGCTGGTTGCCGCATCACCGCTGGCTTGCCCATAGTGGCTGCCGGCAAACTCCAGTGCCGCGCGCCGCAGCGCCAGCGCCTGCCCGCCTTGCCCCAGCCTCCAGGCCAGGGCCGAGCGCACCTGCAAGGTACGCAGGTGGAAGCTGGTGGGCACATGCGTGGCCAGTTCCTCAAGCAACTGGCCTGCCTGCTGGGTCTGGCCCATGCGCACCAGCCAATCGATCCGGTTCAAGCGCGCCTCGACGCGGCCAGGCGCATCCACCGGCAACGCCGCCGCCAGGCCTTGGTCGGCATGCAGCAGCAAGCGCCCGGCCTCCTCCATCCGTCCATCGCGCATCAACAACCGGCCCAGCCCGGTCTCCGCGCGAAGACTGGTGGGTGAATCGCGGCCGAGTTGCTCGACCCGGATTTCCAAGGCCTGCCGATACAGCCGCTCGGCGGCCACCAGGTCACCGCGCAGTTCGCGCAGGCTGCCGTGGTTGAACAGGCCCATCGAATACTCCACCGAATCAGGGCCATCCAACTGCGCACTGAGCGCATGGCGCAGCTCGTACTGCCTGTCGGCGGCGGCGTAGTCACCCGAGTCACTGTAGAGATCGGCCAGCCCGTCGTGCTGGATAAGCACAAAGCGGCTACGCGGGCCATAAAGGTCCAGCGCATGGCGCATGCCCGATTGCAGCAACGGCAATGCCTGCTCGTACCTGCCACGCTCACGCAGCAACTGCGCCAGGCGCACTTCCGCTGCCAGGGCCATGCTGGTGCGGCGCCCGTGCAGGCTGGCCAGCACTTCGCCGAACTCGCGCTCGGCGGCTTCCTGCCGCCCCCAGCGCAGGTACATCAGCCCCTTGTGATAGGTCAGCTCCAGGTGCTTGGCCGCGGACGTTGCGTCCGCCTGGCTGGCGTACAGGTCGGTTGCCGCATCCAGTGCCACCTCCGCCTGGTCGTAGGCCTGCTGATTGACCAGCGCCAGGCCCTTCGCGCCCAGCAGTTTTGCCCGTGTTTCGGGCGATTCACTGCTGCCCAGCAATGCCAGGCCCTGGTCGGCCATCTGCAGACCGAGGCGGCCGTCGCCATCCAGGGTTTTCTGCACGGACAGATCAGCCAGCACCGACGCCGCATCCTGCCTGCGGCCCACGCGCGGGTCCATGAAACCGTTGTAGGCCTGCTGCAACAGCGACTCGGCCTGATGCGACACGCCCGAGTTCTGATACGCCACGCCCAGCACCGCGCGCATGCGCGCCAACTGCGCGGGGGCATCGGCAAGATCGTGCGACACCTGCAGCGCCGCCTTGTCCAGCAACTGCCGCGAGGTCAGCTCTTCCTCGCCGCGCTCGGTACGCAAGAAGGGGTCGGCCGTTTCAAAGACGCCGACCATGAAATTGCTGACCTGCCGCGCCACCTCGGCTTCTTCCTGTGCCTGCTGGCGCGTGCGCAGCAAGCCGGTGACGAAGAACAGCGACACCGTGATCACGCCCGCGGCCAGTGCAACAGCGTGCCAGTTGCGGCGCAACCCCTTGCGCAGCCGGTACAGGCGGCCACCGCGACGGGCCAGCACCGGCTGCCGTTTCAGGTAACGCCGTACATCGGCGATCAGCGCTTCCACCGTGCGGTAGCGCCCACTGACCTCCAATGCGCACGCCTTGCTGGCGATGGCATCCAGATCACCCCGCAGCTTGTTGCGCCACGGCACCTCCGCCGTCGCATTGGCACTGGGCGAGGCGACCGGCACCGTGGTGTCCTGCGCTTCGCGCGTGCAGGGCTGAAGGGACAGCAGCTCCACGAGCATCACGCCCAGGCTGTACACATCGCTGGCCGCACCCACCGCTTGCCCGGCAATCATCTCCGGGCTGGCGTATGCCGGCGTGCAGAAGCCTGCGTCCTGGCTGTCACGCGCGTCGTTGAGCAGGCGTGCCAGGCCGAAGTCCAGCAGCACCGGCTGGCCATTGCCCATCACCAGCACGTTGTTGGGCTTGAGGTCGCAATGCAGCACCAGTTGTTCATGCGCGGACTGCACGATGCCGCAGACCGCCAGGAACAACTGCAGGCGCTGCGTCAGCCCCAGCTGGTGCTCGGCACACCAGCGGTCCAGCGGCACGCCGTCCACATACTCCATCACCAGGTAGGGATGGCCATCGGGCGTGGTGCCACCGTCATACAACCGCGCCACCTGCGGCAGTTGCAGGTTTGCCAGCACCTGCCGCTCTGCTTCCAGGCGCTCCACTTCGATCGCACCCGGCAGGCCGTGCAGCAGCTTGATCGCGACCGTGCGCTGGTACACGCCATCGGCACGGATGGCCTTGAACACCGTCCCCATGCCGCCCTGGGCGATGCGCTCGGTCAACCGCCACGGCCCCAGCCGTTCCCCCACCCCGAACTCCGGCATCAGCGCCTGCGCCAGTGCGGTATCCAGGCGATTGCTGACCCGGCTCAACCCCACCGTCTGCGAACGCAGCAGTTGCTCGACTTCCTCGCGCAGGGATGCATCGTCGCAGCGTTCGCGCAGCGCGGCCTGCCACTGCTCACGCGGCAGCTCGCACACCGCATCAAACAGATCACGGACCTGCTTCCAGCGCTCCTTGCCCATGGGGTCGTTACTCCCCGCGCCGGTCAGCGCAACTGGCGGTTCAACCATGCCCGGGCAAAGCGCAGATCACGGTCCACCGTGGGCGCGGACACCCCCAGCACCAGGGCGATTTCATCGCGGCTCATACCGCCGAAGTAGGTCAGCTCAATGGTGCTGGCCGCGCGCGGCTCCATCTCCGCCAGTTGATTGAGCGCCTGGTGCAGGGCCAGCACGTCATAACCAATGGCGCTGTCATCCTGCAGCTCGACTGCATGCGACAGCGTCAGCTGCTCGGCATTGCCACCGCGCTTGTCGGCAGCGCGTGCGCGCAGGTGGTCCACCAGCACCGAACGCATCTTCAACGCGGCAATGGCAATGAAATGGGTGCGGTCGTTGTAGTCGGCGCTGCTGCCCAGCAGGCGCATCAGCGACTCGTTCACCAGCGCAGCCGGCTGCAGGGTGCCATTGGTGTGATTGGACAGCCGGTGCCGCGCAATCTGCATCAGATCCGCGTACAACGCTTCGAACAGGTGTTCGCGTGCATCCAGGTCACCCTGCTGCCAACGATGCAGAAGTTGGGTTATCTGCTGACTCAAACCTGCCCCCGGGCGCCGGAAAACATGCCCCGCCCTGCGCGGTGCATGCGGCGGCATCGGGCAATGTTAGGCCGGCTTATCGCCCAGCACCAGCAGAAATGGCTCATCCGCCGCGCGTTCCACGCCTTGCCCTGGCCGAAGCCCCACGCCACAAAACGCGCTTGTCACGCGCTGCGGGTACACTCGGGCCGCTCTCGTGCGGCAACCCGGATCGCCCATGCGCTTCATCGAAACCTTCCAGGCCGGCCCCTTCGCTGACACCGTGGTCAGCCTGCTGGCGGCCTTTGTCCTTGGCACCCTGATCGGCGCCGAACGCCAATACCGGCAACGCACCGCCGGCCTGCGCACCAATGTATTGGTCGCCGTGGGCGCGGCGGCCTTCGTTGACCTGGCCATGCGTATCGCCGGCAGCGTCGAAGCGGTGCGGGTAATTTCCTATGTGGTTTCCGGGGTCGGCTTCCTCGGCGCCGGCGTCATCATGAAGGAAGGCATGAATGTGCGCGGTCTCAACACCGCCGCCACCCTGTGGTGCTCTGCCGCAGTCGGCAGTTGCACCGGCGCGGACATGCTGGCCGAAGGCGTGCTGCTGACGGTGCTGATCATCGCCGGCAACACCTTGCTGCGGCCGCTGGTGAACGCGATCAACCGCATCCCGATCAACGAAGCCGCCACCGAAGCCACCTATGAAGTGCGCCTGAGCGTGGATGCCGAAGCGGTGCCGCGCGTGCGCGAGCGTCTGGTGGATGCGCTGGAGGCGGCACAGTACCCGGTCAGCGATATCCAACTGGTCGAATACGCCGACGCCCCCACCGACGTGATCGCGATACTCGTCAGCACTGCCGTCAGCGCCGACGAACTGGACACGGTGCTGGCCAGGATGGAACAGGTGCCCGGCGTGCTGCACGCGACCTGGGAAGTCAGCACCCGCGATTGAAGCCGCGCGGAAAACAAAAAGGCTCCGGATCGCTCCGAAGCCTTTGAAACGCTGGTGGGCCGTGAAGGATTCGAACCTTCGACCAAAAGATTAAAAGTCTTCTGCTCTACCGACTGAGCTAACGGCCCAAACAACGACCCGGTCGTAACCGGGGCGCGTATTCTAGCGCAAGAATCGGCAAATCGGAATTCACACGTAATGGGTGGGGTCCGCCATGCCCGCGGCGCTGAATCCCTGTGCGCGCAGATGGCAGGCATCGCAGTGGCCGCAGGCGCGGCCGGCCTCATCGGCCTGGTAACAGGACACCGTCAAGCCGAAGTCCACGCCCAGGCGCTGGCCTTCAGCGGCGATCTGCGCCTTGCTCAGGTACTGCAGCGGTGCATGGACGACGATGCCCGCCCCGTCCACGCCCGCCTTGGTGGCCAGGTTGGCCAGCGCCTGGAAGGCCGCCACGAATTCCGGGCGGCAATCCGGGTAGCCGGAGTAATCCACTGCGTTGACGCCGCAGAAGATGTCGTTGGCGCCCAGCACCTCGGCCCAGCCCAGCGCCAGTGACAACATGATGGTGTTGCGCGCCGGTACGTAGGTGACCGGAATGCCTTGACCGCCAGCATCGGGCACGTCGATGTCATCGGTCAGTGCCGAGCCGCCGATGCTGCGCAGGTCGACATCAACCACCTTGTGCCCGGCGACGCCGAGCGCGGCAGCCACCTTCACGGCCGCCTCCAGTTCAGAGGTGTGCCGCTGGCCATAGCGCACGCTCAATGCGTACACCTGGAAACCTTGTTCCTGGGCAATGGCAACGACGGCGGCCGAGTCCATGCCGCCGGAAAGAAGCACGACTGCTTTCTTCATGGGATTTCATCCGGTTGGGGGATCAAAGCCAGCACGCTGTCCCGCGCCGGGGTAGTCATCACGGGCATCGGCCCGCGGGTCTGCGGACAACATCGGCAAGCAGCCGTTGCTCCGCAGGAAACAAAGTGTACAAGGCAGGCCCGGCTTGCCGGTCAACCTGGCCGGGCAGGTCAAACTGCCTGCATCAGCGGCCGGGTTCGTCGTCCCACAGCAGCTTGTGCAGCTGCATCTGGAACCGCACCGGCAAACGGTCGGCAACAATCCAGTCCGCCAGCTCGCGTGCGCTCACCTGCGATTTGCTCGGCGAGAACAACACCATGCAACGCTCAGGCAGGCGATGCTCGACCAGCATTGCCTTGGCCCAGTCGTAGTCGCTGCGGCTGCAGATCACAAACTTGAGCTGGTCACGCGCGGTCAGCAGCGGGATGTTCTCCAGCCGGTTGCGTGCCATCTCTGAAGAATCCGGCGTCTTGAGGTCCACCACGCGCGAAACGCGCGCATCCACTGCGGCGATGTCCAGCGCGCCGGAGGTTTCCAGCGACACATCCAGGCCCGCATCGCACAACTTCTGCAGCAGGATCAGGCAGCGCTTCTGCGCCAGCGGCTCGCCGCCGGTCACGCAGACATGGCGCACGCCCTGCTTCAGCACCTCGGCGACGATGTCATCAATGTCCCACCAGGTGCCGCCATGGAAGGCGTACTCGGTATCGCAATAGCTGCAGCGCAACGGGCAGCCGGTCAGGCGCACGAACACGGTCGGCCAGCCAACAGTGTCGGCCTCGCCCTGCAGGGACAGGAAAATTTCGGTGATCTTCAGCCGCGGCAACGGCGACTGCACGATCTCGCTGGGAACAGCGGCGGCGGGAGAGTTCATCTGCACTTCAACCGCACCGCGTCTCCGCGGCACGGCACCAATCAACGCAGCTGCTGGCCGACCCGGATCGATTGCAGACGATCCTGGGCAGTACGGGCTGCATCACTGCCGGGAAAACGGGAAACCACCTGCTCCAGCGTCTGCTGTGCCTGCACGGCATCACCTTCGCCGTACTGCGACAGACCCAGCTTCAGCAAACCGCCGGCGGCCTTGTCGTGGGTGGGATAACGGGCGACCAGGTCATTGAACTGCACCTGCGCCATCTTGAAATTGCGTGTTGCGTAGTAGCTTTCGCCCAGCCAATACAACGCATTGGGCGTGTACGTCGCATTCGGGTAGAGCTCAAGGAAACTCTGGAACAACTGCGCCGAATCGGCATAGTTGCCGGCCTTCAACGCATCGAACGCCACGTTGTAGGCCGCGCGCTCATCACCGGCGGCAGCCTGGCTGCCTGCATCGCCGCGCACCGTCGGTGCACGCTCGCTGCCGGCTGCTGGCTTGTTGGCCGCAGGCGCCGGTGTGCTGGCCGATGCCGCAGGGGCATCGGCGCCACCATTGCCTTCCAGGCGGTTCAAGCGCCCGTCCAGATCAAGGTACTGGTCGCGGTTGCGCTGCTTGAGCTGCTCGTTCTCGTGCTGGAGTTGCTCGATCGTGCCCTGCAGTGCCTGCATCTCCGAGCGGAGCTGCTGCAGCTGGTTGAGCATGTCGGTGTTGGCCTGGGTGTTATTGACCTGCTGTTCCAGCGCGCCAACGCGGTCGGCCAGGCTCACTCGCTGTGCATACGCGGGAGCGGCAGCCACCAGGGCTGCCGCTACCACGAGCATCAGTTTATTGATGCCGATACGCATCGATTACTGCGCGGTGTAGACGATTTCGACGCGACGGTTCTGCGACCAGCAGGACTCGTTCGACTCGGTGCACACCGGGCGCTCTTCGCCGTAGGACACGACGGTCAGCTGCGAAGCCGAGCCACCGTTGGCCTGCAGTGCCGAGTTCACCGCGTTGCCACGACGCTCACCCAGTGCCTGGTTGTATGCACGGCTGCCGCGCTCGTCGGTGTTGCCCTGCAGGGTGATGCGCGAGGACGGACGGTCGCGCAGGTACTTGGCATGGCACGACATGATCTGCTGGAACTCGGACTTCACTTCTTCCTTGTCCAGGTCGAAGTAGACAACGCGCTGACGCAGGCAGGCATCGGTATCAAGGTCGCCCGGGCCGTACAGGCCAGAGGTGGACGGGCCGGTCGGCTGCGTGGTCGAACCAGTGTCGACCGGCGGCTGTGCCGGCTGTTCTTTGACCTTCTTCGAGCAGCCGGCCAGCGCGGCGACGGACAGCAGCGAAACGAGCAAAACACGAGTGGATTTGTTCATGGCGATACCTAGAGGCTCCTGGGCCAATTTTTGGGATTAATCCGAGTCGGATGTTAACACTTTATCAACGCGCGGTGCGGTATGGGCCCCATGCGGGTTCCCGTACATCGCCATCGGCGAGAACCAGACGCTGACGCACACGGCCGTCAGCAGACACTTCATACAAAACACCACGTCCGCCTTCGCGGGCGGCATACAACACCATGCTCGCATTGGGCGCGAAGCTCGGTGATTCGTCGAGCGAACCCGGCGACAACGTACTCCAGCGCGGCGCCCCCAGGCTGCTGTCCATCATTGCGATCTTGTAGCTGCTGCCCGCGCCCTGCGCCACGGCGATCTTCTTGCCGTCGAAGGACACGGTGGCCTTGGCGTTGTAGTTGCCCTGGAAGGTCACGCGGTTGGCGCTGCCACCGCTGGACGAGACCTGGTAGATCTGCGGGCGACCGCCACGGTCGGAGGTGAAGTAGACCGAGCTGCCATCGGCGGCCCAGGTCGGCTCGGTATCAATGCCGAAATGGTTGGTCAGCTGGGTCAGCTGCTTGCTGCCCAGGTCCATGACATAGATTTCCGGGTTGCCGCTGCGCGACAGCGACAGCGCCAGGCGCCGGCCGTCCGGCGAGAACGACGGCGCGCTGTTGATGCCGCGGAAGCTGGTCAGCAGTTCGCGGCCACCCGTGGCAATGTCCTGCACATAGATCGCGGAGTTGCCGCGCTCGAAGCTGACGTAGGCCAGCTTGCGGCCATCCGGGCTCCAGCTCGGCGACAGCAGCGGCTCGGCCGAGCGCACGATGGTCTGCGGGTTGTAGCCGTCGGAGTCGGCCACCATCAGCGCATAACGCATGTTGGCGCCGCTGCCGCTGGCGGTGATGTAGGCGATGCGGGTCCAGAACGCGCCGCGCACGCCGAGGATCTTTTCATAGATGGCATCAGCCATCTGGTGTGCAACATCGCGCATGGCATTGGAACGGGCGGTCATCGCCAGGCCGAGGATGCGCTCACCCTTGGCGATGTCGAACAGCTCGTATTCCACGCGGTAGGCGCCTGCGCCGGCGTCCAGCACGCGGCCGGCGACCAGGTAGTCCTGCTTGAGTGCGCGCCAGGTGGGGTACTGCACTTCACTGCCACGCGTCGGGCGCTCGACGATCTGCGCCTCGGGCAGGTTGCGGAACTGGCCCGAGCGGTCCAGGTCAGCACGGATCACCGCCGCCACGTCGGTCTGCGGAGCACCGGCCGAGCCCTGGTAAGGCATGGGCACCACGGTGATCGGTGTGGCCGAGGCGTTGCCACCTGTGATTTCAATTTCCAATGCCCCCTGCTGCGCAGCAGCCGCGAACGGCAAAAGCAGAACAGTGAGGACAGCCAGCCAGCGTGACAAATTCTTCATGAGGCGCTCAGCAGTACGAATGAATATGAAAGAGGGATAGCAGCACGCAGATGAACATTTTCGCAATCGTGAACGAAAGTCATGTGAAATCCGCCCACCGCCACCACAAATAATAAATTTCCAATGAAACCAGCCAGATACACGGCTAGTCAACGCTTAGTTCTGGGCAGTAAACGTAAACAACAGCTCGCGCCGGAATACCGTTTCGTAACCACGGAAGGGCAGTGGCTGGGCTCTCAAGACAGCACGCTCGATCGAATCCCGTGCTGCCGCGTCCATTGCGCAACCCGATTGCACCTCAGCACTCATCACCTCGCCCCCCGGCAACTGCTTGATCAGTATCCGGCACCGAGTGCCATTGGCGACATTGTCAGGCCGATTCCACTGCGCAACCACGGCCTGCTGGATCGCGGCTGCGTACTTGGCGGTCAAATCATTGCTGGTACCGCCCTGCCCCGGCGACGGCGAAGCCGGGCCGCTGCTGGCGGTGGAACTGGACGACGCCCCCTGCGCGCGTGCGCGCGCATCGGCAACCTGACGCAGGCGCTGCTCGGCCAGCTTGGCTTCACGCTCGGCCTGCTCACGCTTGCGGCGGATCTCGGCGATCTTCTGCTGGCGCTCCTGCTCGGCCGCGTCGGTGGCGCGGCGCTGCTCGTCGGCCAGCTTCTTCTGGCGGTCGGCTTCTTCCTGCTGTTTTGCCAGGCGCAATTTCTGCTCGGCCTCTTCCACGCGCTTGCGCTCGGTGAGGTCGATCTGCTCCTGGCGGCGCTTGGCTTCCTGTTCCTGCCTGGCCTTTTCCTGCGAGATGGCCAGGGCGCTGACGCGTTCCTGGTCCACGGTGTCCGGCTGGGCGATGCGTTCCTGCGCGTTGTGCTGCTGCGGCGTGGGCGCGTCCTGCGGACGGGGCTCGGGAATGGGCTGCGGCGGCGGCACGGTGTCTTCGGGCGCCGGCTCCGGCGGCACTTCTTCAACCGGCTCGGGCAGGTCCGGCAGTTTTTCCGAAGCACGCAACGCCTGGCGCGCGGCGGCGGCTTCTGACGAAGACACCTGCAGGCTCGCCTCCACCGCAGGATCACCCGCGGCGGCCTCGGTGCTGCGGGCCGGTGACCACAGCCAGGCAATGATGCAGATCGCCGCCACCAGCAGGTGCACCAGCAACGCGAGGACAACCGGCAGGCCCCACTCGTTGCCGGCCTGGCGCGGCGGCGGGAGGGATTCAGCGTGCATCGGTCGCCAGACCCACCTTCTCGATCTTCGCGGCCTTGATCACGTCCATGGCGGACACGACTTTTTCATAGGCCACGGTCTTGTCGGCCGCCACGATCACCCGCAGCTCCTTGTCCTGCGACGCCAGCGCGCCCAGCTGTGCCTGCAGCGCAGCGGCGTCCATGGCCTGCGGCTCCTTGGCCTCGGGCAGCTTGAGGCTGAGCTGGCCATCGGCGCGTACCGAGACGATCACGGGGTCCTGCCTGCTCTCCAGCGCCTTGGCGGTGGAACTGGGCAGGTCGACTTCAAAACTCAGCGTCAGCAGCGGCGCGGTCACCATGAAGATGATCAGCAGCACGAGCATCACGTCGATGTACGGCACGACGTTGATCTCGGACTTGAGCTTGCGGCGCTTGCGGCGGGATATGGCGGCAGTCATGTAGGAGGCTCCTGCGGTCAGAGGAAAGCGCGGACGCGCTTACTCGTCAGCGCCGCTCTGGCGCTGCAGGATGGAGCTGAACTCTTCGGCGAAGGTTTCATAACGCACCGACAGGCGCTCCACGCGAGTGGTGAAGCGGTTGTAGGCCCACACCGCCGGGATGGCCACGAACAAGCCGATGGCGGTAGCGAACAGCGCTTCGGAAATACCCGGTGCAACCGAGGCAATACCGGCCTGCTCGCCGCTGCTGATCATGTCGTGCATGGTCACCATGATGCCGAACACGGTGCCGACCAGGCCCACGTACGGGGCGGTGGAGCCGATATTGGCCAGCAGTTCGAGGTTGCGTTCCAGGCCGTCCACTTCACGGGCGTAGGTGGTACGCATGGCGCGCTGCGCACCTTCCAGCTGGCTGCGGCCGTCCAGGCCGCGGCGGCCCTGCATGCGGGTGTACTCGCGGAAACCGGATTCGAAGATGGCTTCCAGGCCGTCAACCGAGCGATTGCGGTCGGTGGCGGCGGAATACAGCTTGCCCAGGTCGGCACCGGACCAGAAGCGGTTTTCGAAATCGCTGGCCTCACGGTCGGCGGCCTTGAACACGCGCGCCTTGCGGAAAATGATCACCCAGCTGATGAACGACCCTGCCAGCAACAGCAGCACGATCAACTTGACCGGGATACTGGCCTTGATCATCAGGTCCAGATAATTGATGCCACCGCCATGGCTGGCCTGTGCCACGGTCTGCGCGGCGGCGGCGCTGACGTCTGCCGGCAACGCCTCGGTCACGGTGGCCTGCAGGGCCAGAAGCAAAGCGATCATCCGATCTTCCTCAGTCTTACTTACGCGGGTTTGGTTTGTAGGGGGTGGAGCGTTGCATACAGCGTGTCATCAATGGCCTGCGGGCGGAAATCGGCCGCGCCGACCGCTGCCAGGCGGACCTGCGCGGTGACCAGCACCTGCTCGCCCCGCAGCACGGACTGCTGCATCAGCAGACTTGCGCGCCGGCATTGCAGCAGTTCCACCGTGGTGGTCAGCACATCGTCCAGCTTGGCGGGCTTGAGGAAATCCAGGGTCATGGCGCGAACCACGAACACCTGCCCCCCACCCATGCGCATGGACTCCTGCCCGTAGCCCAGGGCCCGCATCCATTCGGTGCGTGCCCGTTCCATGAAGGCCACATAGCGGGCGTGGTAGACCACCCCACCGGCGTCGGTATCTTCCCAGTAAATGCGTGTCGGCCAACTGAACCGGAGCTCACTCATCCGATTGCTCCGCGAACAGATCCGCCGGCGCCGCCTTGGGCTTGAGCCCCATGTGGCGGTAGGCCTTGTGCGTGGCCATGCGGCCGCGTGCGGTGCGCACCAAAAAACCCTGCTGGATCAGGTACGGCTCAACCACGTCTTCCAGTGTGCCGCGCTCCTCGGAAAGCGCTGCGGCCAGCGACTCGATGCCGACCGGGCCACCGTCGAAATATTCCACCATGGTGCGCAGCAGGCGCCGGTCCAGCTCGTCGAAGCCTTCCGGATCGACCTTGAGCATCTGCATGGCAGCCTGCGCCACCGCATGGTCGATATGGCCGTTGGCCTTGACCTGCGCGTAATCGCGCACGCGTCGCAGCAGGCGGTTGGCGATACGCGGGGTGCCGCGTGCGCGGCGGGCGATTTCGCCGGCGCCGTCGGCACTGCAGTCAATGCCCAGGATGCCGGCCGAACGCCGCACGATGCGGGTCAGTTCCTCGGCCGAATAAAACTCCAGGCGCTGCACGATGCCGAAACGGTCGCGCAGCGGCGCGGTCAACAGGCCGGCACGGGTGGTGGCGCCGATCAGGGTGAACGGCGGCAGGTCCAGCTTGATCGAGCGTGCGGCCGGGCCTTCGCCGATCATGATGTCGATCTGGAAATCCTCCATCGCCGGGTACAGCACTTCCTCGACCACGGGCGAGAGGCGGTGGATTTCGTCGATGAACAACACATCGTGCGGCTGCAGGTTGGTCAGCAGCGCAGCAAGGTCGCCGGCTTTTTCGATCACCGGGCCGGAGGTCACGCGCAGGCTCACCCCCAGTTCGTTGGCGATGACGTGGCTGAGCGTGGTCTTGCCCAGGCCCGGCGGGCCGAAGATCAACACATGATCCAGCGCCTCGCGACGTGACTTGGCCGCCTGGATATAGATGTCCAGCTGCTCACGCACCGGCGCCTGGCCGAGGTAGTCGGCAAGGCTGCGGGGGCGGATGCTGGCATCGGCCACCTCGTCTTCGCGGGTGGCGCCGGCGCCGATGATGCGGTCGTCAGTCATCGGGTTATGGTACGGGCAGAAGTGAGGGAAGAGGAGTCAGTAGCGAGAAAAAGCCGGACAAAAGCGCTTCGCCTTCATCTTCAGCGGCGTTTCTGCCGCCGCGCGGCGAATGAAACGGAAGTACCGCCGCGTCCTGTCTTTTCCTGCGTCACCCTACCCCTCTCCCCAACCCCCGCTCCGCGCCCCGGCCCTTGCGCTGGCGCAAGATCGCTCAAGGAGCAGCGAACCAGTGGTTCGCAAGCTACTCCTTTCACCCCGCAAGGGGAGAGGGGCTCGATCCACGTCGAGTTGATGCATTTCCCGCAATTGCAGCTTCAAAGCCCCTCTCCCCTTGCGGGAGAGGGGTTGGGGAGAGGGGGAAGACAAGCGGAGAGGGGCTCAATGCGCAGCGCTGAAGCATGGCTTGCGGTTGCTCCCCGGCCCGTCCTCAGATCTCCACCTGCGCGCCCAGCTCCACCAGCCGGTTGCCCGGGATGCGGAAGAAGCCCGTCGCCGGGGCCGCATTGCGGTGCATGAAGGCGAACAGCTTGTCGCGCCAGATCGGCATGCCACGGTTGGCGCTGGCCACGATGGTCTCGCGGCTGGCGAAATAGGTGGTGTCCATCGGGTCGAAATAAATGCCGCCGTGGTCACAGGAACGCATCAACGCCAAGGGCACGTCCGGGGTTTCCATGAAGCCGAAGCGAATGTAGATGCGGTGGAAGTCATCGCCCACCGATTCAATCTTCAGGCGCTGGCCTTCCGGCGCATACGGCACCGGCCAGGTTTCCACATGCAGGAACACGTTGCGTTCGTGCAGCACCTTGTTGTGCTTGAGGTTGTGCATCAGTGCGTGCGGCACCACCGTCGGGTCGGCGGTCAGGAACACCGCCGTCCCCGGCACGCGCACCGGCGGCGCCAGCATCAGGCCCGGCAGGAAGGTATCGATGCGGATGCCGTCCTTGCGGATTTCGTCACGCAGCAGCTCGCGGCCACGCCGCCAGGTGCGCATCATCGTGAACAGCACGATGCCCAGCACCACCGGGAACCAGGCACCCTGCAGCAGCTTGGCGCCGTTGGCGATGACGAAACACAGGTCGATCACGAAGAACACCACGCACAGCGCGAGGATGCCGTGGTGGGCACGCGGCCACAGCGCGCGGGCCACCAGCGCCAGCAGCAGGGTGTCGATCAGCATCGTGGCCGACACCGAGATGCCATAGGCCACGGCCAGGTTGCTGGAACTCTGGAAGGCCAGCACCAGCCCGAACACCAATACCGCCAGGCCCCAGTTGATGCCGGGGATGTAGATCTGGCCAATGGTGTCGTGCGAGGTATGCAGGATGCGCATGCGCGGGATGTAGCCCAGCTGCATGGCCTGGCGCGACACCGAGAACGCGCCGGTGATCACCGACTGGCTGGCGATCACCGCCGCCATCGTGGCCAGGACGATCATCGGGTACAGCGCCCATTGCGGCACCGCCTCGAAGAACGGGTTGGCCACGGCGTCCGGGCGATCCAGCACCAGCGCGCCCTGCCCCAGGTAGTTCAGCACCAGGCAGGGCAGCACGAAGAAGTACCAGGCATGGCGGATCGGCGGCACACCGAAATGGCCCATGTCCGCGTACAGCGCCTCGCCGCCGGTCACCGCCAGCACCACTGCGCCGAAGATGAAGATGCCGTGCCAGCCGTGTTCCATGAAGAAGCGCGCCGCCCACATCGGGTTGAACGCCTTGAGCACTTCCGGCGTGCCGACCACGTTGTAGATGCCGATGGCCGCCAGCGCCAGGAACCACACCACCATCACCGGCCCGAACACCTTGCCGACCTTCTCGGTACCAAAGCGCTGCGCGGCGAACACCGCGGCCAGCACCACCAGGGTGATCGGCACGATGAAATGCTCCAGGCCCGGTGCGGCGACCTTCAGGCCCTCCACTGCACCCAGCACCGAGATGGCCGGGGTGATCACACCATCACCGAAGAACAACGAGGCCCCGAAAATACCCAGGATGCCCACCACATAGGCCGTGCGCGAACCGTTGCGCAGCGTGCGCTGGGCCAGCGCCATCAGCGCCATGATGCCGCCTTCGCCATCATTGTCGGCGCGCATGATGATGGTCACGTACTTGAGCGTGACCACCATGTTCAACGCCCAGAACGCCAGCGACAGCACGCCCAGCACGGTGTCGTGATCGCTGTTCAACCCGTAATGCGGCGAAAACGCCTCCTTCAGGGTGTACAGCGGGCTGGTGCCGATGTCGCCGAAGACGACGCCGATGGCACCGACGACCAAGGCCATGGCGCCGGCGGCACCGGGAACATGACCGTGGCCGGACGATTCAGAAGAAGCAGGAACTTGGGACATGGCGTTCTCGGGTTGGCGTCGGGCAGCCGTGGAAAGGGGTCAGCGCAATGCCGACTGCAGCGCCTTGCGAATCACCGTGGCGACATCGTCGCCCTCGGCCCCCGCATCGCGCGCCATCTTGGCCGCCTCGGCCGGTTTATAGCCCAGTTGCTGCAAAGCCACCGTCGCCTCGGACACCGGGTCGTTGCCCAACTGCCCGGCGATGGGCGCCCCGCCCCCTGTGAAGTTGGCCGCACGGTCGCGCAGCTCCACCACCATGCGCTCGGCGGTCTTCTTGCCGATGCCGGGGATGCGGGTCAGCGCGGTGATGTCGCCGCTCTGGATCAAGCGCGCAAACTCATCGACGCTGACCCCGGACAACACTGCCAGCGCGATCTTGGCACCGATGCCGGAGACCTTCTGCACATCGCGGAACAGACGCCGTTCACCCTCGCGCAGGAAGCCGTACAGCGAGACGCTGTCTTCCTTCTGTGCGTAATGGGTGAACAGGATGACCTCACGACCGACATCGGGCAGGTCGTAGAACGTGCTCATGGGCGCCTCCAGCTCATAACCGACGCCATTGACGTCGATCACCAGCCACGGCGGCGCCTTGTAAGCGATGATGCCGCGCAGCCGGCCGATCATGGGTTTGCCCTCCGGGCAAGGGAATTGGGAATGGGGAATGGGGAATCGAAACGCGATTCCGTCCGCCTGCGCGAGCCCTGCACTGCTTTGCCCTTGCTTTCCCGATTCTCCATTCCCGACTCTCTACTCCCGGTCATTTCCGACTCCATGCCTGTCGCACGTCCACGCCCAGCCGGTTGGCCGTGGCGCGTACATGCGCGTGGGTAATGGCCACTGCCAGCGCATCGGCGGCATCGGCCTGTAACTTGCCTTGCAGGTTGAGCATCAAGCCGACCATGTGCTGTACCTGCTGTTTTTCCGCGCCACCGCGGCCGACCACAGCCAGCTTGATCTCGGTGGCGGCGTATTCGCTGACCGGCAGGTCGCGCATCACCACCGCGCATACCGCCGCGCCGCGCGCCTGGCCCAGCTTCAACGCCGAATCGGCGTTCTTGGCCATGAACACCCGCTCGATGGCCACTTCCTGTGGCTGGTATTCCTCGATCAGCGCATGCAGCCCGTGCGCCAGCAGCTTCAGCCGCTGCGGGAAATCCGCCGCCCCCAGCAACACCAGCGGGCAATGGTGGACATGCCGTGCCCTGCCGCTGGCATCAATGTCGATGATGCCGACGCCGGTGCGCTGTGAACCGGGATCGATGCCGAGGATGCGGGTCATGAAAAGGCCTGTGGAAAAAAGACGGCGCACAGCATTGCAGTGCGCCGTCTCATCTGCCGGGACGGGCTCAGCCTTCCAGGCTGCCCTGGTCGACGTTGGAGTACACGTCCTGCACATCGTCCAGGTCTTCAAGCATGTCCAGCAGCTTTCTGACCTGCACCGCGGTGTCGCCGTCCACGGCGATGTCGTTCTCGGCGCGGAAGGTGATTTCAGCGTGGCCGCTCACCAGACCGGCCGCTTCCATTGCATCCTTTACCGACTGGAAAGCCTCCGGTGCGGTGATGACGTCAATCGAACCATCCTCCGGGTACACCGCAATATCGTCCGCGCCGGCTTCGATGGCTGCTTCGGTGATCTTTTCCTCATCCGCACCCGGTGCGTAACTCAACACGCCCAGGCGCTTGAACATGAACGCCACCGAGCCTTCGGTGCCCATGTTGCCACCGCACTTGCTGAAGGCATGGCGCACATCGGCCACGGTCCGCACGCGGTTGTCGGTGAGGCAGTCAACAATGACCGCCACGCCGCCGGGGGCATAGCCTTCGTAACGGACCTCTTCGTACTCGACGCCTTCCAGTTCGCCGGTGGCCTTCTTGATGGCGCGCTCGATCACATCCTTGGACATGTTGGCGCTCAGGCCCTTGTCCATGGCCACGCGCAGGCGCGGGTTGTTGTTTGGGTCGCCTCCACCGCCACGAGCGGCAACGCCGATCTCACGGATGATCTTGGTGAAAATCTTGCCGCGCTTCGCGTCAGACGCGTTTTTGCGGTTCTCGATGGAGGGGCCTCTACCCATGGGATTTACCGTACATCTGTCAGGAACAGGGCGCCAATTCTAGCCGATCTCCCGGCCCGGGCCCGTCAAGGCACGCGACGGATGGCCGCATCGGGAAAGCGCCCCTGCCGCAGAAAAGCAGCGGTCAGCAGGGCAACGTCGTGGGAAAGCACCAGCCCGCTGTGGCTGGCTGGCACGATGCAGTGGTCGGCCAAGCCACCCAGGCAGGTTTCGGACAAGGCCACCGTGCCATCGGAATCACCGTGCAATGCCCCCATCAGCGCGCCCAGACCATGGGCCACCGAGCCTGCGATCAAGCCCACCTGCGCCGGGCCATGCCAGTCCGGCAAGCCCTGCAGCAGCAGATCGCCGCTGCGGCCCAGCGCGGCTGACCAACCGTGGTCGGCCAGGCTGCGCGCGGTTTCACTGCCACACAGCGGCGAACCAAGGCAGACCACACGCGGCACTTCCAGCTCGGGCGCCTGACGCAGGGCTTCCAGTGCAACCAGGCCACCAAGGCTGTGCCCGACCAGGTTGATCGGCCCACTGCCACGCAGGCGCTCCAGCAGCTGCGGCACTGCAACTTCCGGGCCGCCGGAGACACTGGGATAACCAAAGATATCGACGCCAAACCCCTGCGCGCGCAACCGCCACGCCAGCGGAAGCAGCCAGGAGCGGGTATTCCAGATGCCGTGCAGCAACAACACACGGGGATGACGCTTGGGGGATGGCGACATGCGCGCAGTCTGTCTGATTGCCGATGCGGATGCCAAGCCGGGACCGGGATTGGGGAGTTGGGATTGGGGATTCGCAAGGGCTCCCCCAACCCTCCCCTCCGCCTTCGGCGCAAGGAAGGGAGCAAAAGCACTTCGCCACGAACCGAGCGAAGGCATGATCCACCCCCTCCCTTTCGCGCAGCGAAGGGGAGGGTTGGGGAGGGGTGCTTTTAGGACCAACTCAACCGCCCCGGCCGCGCTGCGCTAATACCGCCAAGGACTGCAGGCCGAGCATGGCCCGGCATTACCCGGCTTGCGCGGGCCTGCGCAGGATGAGCTCCTTGTCGCGCACCCGGCCTACCGGGAATTCATAGGTGCCCGCCTGCTGAAAACCGTGGCGCGCATAGAAGCGCTGCGCACCGAGGTTTTCCGACCACACGCCAATCCACAGCGTGCGATCGCCACACGATTCCAGCCAATGCAATGCCTCGGCGAACAAACGCCCGCCGTTGCCGCCGTTCTGGTGCGCGCGCAGCACGTACAAACGTTTCAGTTCGCCATCACCCGGCTGCACCTCCGCATGCGGCAAACCACACGGGCCTGCAAACGCAAAACCCACCGCTTCGCCGCCCACTTCCAGCAGCCACGCGGCGTAATCACCGGCTTCCAGTTGCTGACGCTGCAGCTCCAACGGATAGGCACTGGCCAGGTAATCGGCCAGGTCCTGCGGCGGATACAGATGGCCGAACGTTTCCACGAAGGTCCGTTCGGCCAGGCTGCACAGCACGCCCGCATCCTCGGGCGTGGCGCGACGGATGCGGGCGTTGCCGGGCAAGGTTCAGGCCTTGTCGGCGCGCGGACGCACCTGCACGTGCACTTCGGCCAGCTGCGCGTCGGCAATCGGCGACGGTGCGTCGGTCATCAGACACTGCGCGCCGGTGGTCTTCGGGAACGGGATCACGTCGCGGATGGACTCGGTACCGGCCATCAGCGCGGCAATACGGTCGATACCGAAGGCGATGCCACCGTGCGGCGGCGCGCCGTAGTTCAACGCATCCAGCAGGAAGCCGAACTTGGCGCGGGCCTCTTCGGCACCAATGCCGAGCAACTCGAACACCGCGCTCTGCATTTCCGGACGATGGATACGGATCGAGCCGCCACCGATCTCGTTGCCGTTGAGCACCATGTCGTAACCGCGCGACACCGCCGTCTTGGCATGCGCGCGAAGCTCGGCCACATCGTCCACCGCCGGTGCGGTGAAGGGGTGATGCAGGGCCACGTAACGCTGTTCTTCCTCGTCCCACTCGAACATCGGGAAGTCGGTGACCCACAGCGGCGCCCAACCGTCGGCAACCAGGCTGAAGTCCTTGCCGGCCTTCAGGCGCAGTGCGCCCATGAAGTCGGACACCTTGTTGTAGCCACCGGCGCCGAAGAACACGATGTCGCCATTGCCGGCACCGACGTGCTTCAACAGCGCGGCAAAGGCCTCCTCTCCGAAGAACTTCTGGATCGGCGAGCTGATTTCGCCGTTGTCGCCGATCTTGATGTAAGCCAGGCCCTTGGCGCCGTACTTGGCGGCATGCGCGGCGTATTCGTCGATCTGCTTGCGCGACAGCGAGGCACCACCCGGGATGCGCAGCGCCGCCACACGGCCGTCGGCGTCATTGGCTGCCGCAGTGAACACCGGGAATTCGCTGGCCTTGACCAGCTCGGCCACGTCCACCAGCTCCAGCGCGATGCGCAGGTCCGGCTTGTCCGAACCGTAGCGACGCATCGCTTCGGCCCAGGTCATGCGCGGGAAGCTGGCAGCCAGGTCGACATCGACCACTTCCTTGAAGATGGCGCGGATCATGTCCTCGACGAAATCCTGCACGTCGCGCTCGCGCACGAAGGCGAACTCCATGTCCAACTGGGTGAATTCCAGCTGGCGGTCGGCACGCAGCGCTTCGTCACGGAAGCAACGGGCAATCTGGTAGTAACGGTCGAAGCCGGCCACCATCAAAATCTGCTTGAACAGCTGCGGGCTCTGCGGCAGGGCGTAGAACTCACCCGGGTGCATGCGCGCCGGCACCAGGAAGTCGCGGGCGCCTTCCGGGGTGGCCTTGGTCAGGATCGGGGTTTCGATGTCCTGGAAGTTGCGTGCGTCCAGGTGGCGGCGCAGCGCCTGCACCAGCTTGATGCGGGTGCGCTGCATGCGCTGCATTTCCGGGCGGCGCAGGTCCAGGTAGCGGTACTTCAGGCGGGTTTCCTCGCCCGGGTTTTCATGGGCGTGGAACGGCAGCGGCGCGGCCTTGTTGAGGATGGTGATGCTCGTGGCAATCACTTCCACCTTGCCGCTGCGGATCTTGTCGTTGACGGCATGGCGCGCGCGCACCACGCCTTCGACCTGCAGCACGTCCTCGTAGCCCAGGCTGGCGGCAACGGCGAACACTTCGGCGTTGTCGGGCTCGACGGTGACCTGGACGATGCCTTCGTGGTCGCGCAGGTCGATGAAGCAGACGCCGCCGAGGTTGCGGGCAACGTCAGTCCAGCCGGCGAGGGTCACGGTTTGGCCGATCAGGGTCTCATCGACCAGGCCGCAGAAATGGGTACGCATGGAAAACTCCGCAGGGGATGCCGGCACGCCGAGCGCGCCGGAAAGGTTTTACGCCAGCCCAAGGCCGGACAAGCCCGGTATTTTGCGGCCGCACGGGGGCTGGGGCAAATCCTGCGGATAGTCACGTCGCCTTAAGCGGGATTCACCCTATAGTTCGCCGTCCCAAACCTGAACAGGGCCGCCGACATGAACCGTCCCTTCCTGCTCGCCTGCCTGCTGGCCGCCCTGCCGCTGGCATTGGTCGCCTCCCCGGCTTCGGCACAATCCAGCGCCGCAGGCTTTGGCGGCACGATCCGCTGCGAGAGCAACAGCAACCGCCACCAGACCTGCCGCACCGGCTGGCGCCGCGACGCGGTGCTGGTGCGCCAGCTCTCCGACACCCGCTGCATCGAAGGTCGCAACTGGGGCAGCGGCAACGGCTCGATCTGGGTCAACGGCGGCTGTCGCGGCGAGTTCGCCGAGGGCCGCAACGGTGGCGGCTGGGGCGGCGGAGGCCCCGGCGGCAACAACGGCACGATCCGCTGTGAGAGCAACAGCAACCGCCACCAGACCTGCCGCACCGGCTGGCGCCGCGACGCGGTGCTGGTCCGCCAGTTGTCCGACACTCGCTGCGTCGAAGGTCGCAACTGGGGCAGCGGCAACGGTTCGATCTGGGTCAATGGCGGCTGTCGCGGCGAATTCGCCGAGGGCCGCAATGGAGGCGGCTGGGGTGGCGGCAGCGGTGGCTCGAACTACATCGTTGACTGTGGCAGCAACAGCCATCAGCTGCGTTGGTGCGCCTGGGACCGCCGCCAGGGCCGGCCGGTCATCGTCCAGCAGCTGTCCAGCACGCAGTGTGTGGAGGACCGCAACTGGGGTTACAACGGCAACAGCCTGTGGGTGAACGCCGGTTGCCGCGCCCGCTTTGGCGCGCGTTGAGCATTCAATGGTCCAGAAAAGCCAAGGGCGCCTGATCGGCGCCCCCGGTTCCTGTCACTGCAGCGCGTGACAGTGCCCGCTTACTGCGCGCCCCACGGGGCCGGCGGCAGTTGCACCGGCTGGCTCAGGTCGAACTCGACCTGGAACAAGCGGCCGCCCGGGCGCGAAAGTTCGTAGACAAAACGCTTGCCCTGCTCCACCTCCATCGCCCAGGTGTTGCTGAGCGATGCATTCATGCCCTCGCGCTCGAACATGGCCACCGACTCGGCATCCACCGGGAACGCCTGGCGCACCGCCGTGCCCGCCTCTGCCGTGTCACCGCCGTACATCGTCACCGCATCCGGGCTGCCGTCTTCGTGGCGATGGTCGTGCTTCAGGCGCAGGCCGTTGCCGGTACGGGTCACCACCCAGGTGCGTGAGTGGTCGTCACCGACATGGAACGGCACCCGCAGTTCGCGCTCGGGCGTATCGCAGCCGCGCACATGCATCACCAGCGCCTTGCCTTCAAAGGCGTCCGGCGTGGCCGACACGGGCTGGTTGTTGATGATGCGCCCGGCAAATGCCTGGCCGCAGTGGCTGGCCAGTGCCGCCATGAACTGGTCGGCCGCTGCCGGATCGGCAGTGCCTGCTGCGTTGGCAGGCGTGGAAACAAGCGCGCCGGCAGTCGCCAGCGCACACAGCACTACGGAGAAAGGTTTGAGGTTCATGGCCCGACCGTAGCCGTTGGCTTGCCCGCAGGCAAGCCGGCTCAATGCGTGCAGCGGCCGGCGCGTTCGACTGCTGGCGTGCTGATCAGGCAATGCACGGCTCAGGCGCCTTCGGCGGTCTTGCCCCACGATGCCGGCGGCAAAGCGACGGGCTGGGAGAAATCAAACTCCAGGCGGAACACGCGCCCGTCCGGACGCGACAACTCATAGGTAAGGCCCTGCTGCGGATGCAGCTCCACCGTCCAGCTGTTTTCCAGCGATGCCGGCAAACCAATGTTCTTGAACATCTGGATCGATTCGGCATCCACCGGAAACACTTGTCGAACCGCGGTACCCGGCGTCACCGTCGTGCCACCGAAAAAACTGACCGCGTCGGGGGTGCCATCGGCCCGCCACTGATGATGCCGAAAACGCAGCCCGTCGCGGGTGCGGGTGAAGGTCCACGCACGTGAGTGATCGTCTCCCACATGCAGCGGCATATGGATTTCGCGCGTTGGCGCGGCACACTCGCGCACATGCAACACCGGCGGCTTGCCTTCAAACGGATCGGGCACGCTGGAGGCAGGTTCATTGACCGTCACCTTGCCAGCGAAGGCCTTGCCGCAATGGCTGGCCAACGCCGCCATGAACTGATCGGCGGGGGCGTCGGCCTCTTCAACCGGCGCCGTGCAGGCGCTGACGGCCAGGGTGCTGGCGATGGCGAGCACACGCAGTTTCAACACGTGGGGGATGTTGTCCATGGCCGCGAACGTAACGGCTGCCCGGAAGGCTGACAAGCACGCTCATGGCGCTGCGATTTGATTTTTCCGCGCAGTTTTCAAGGCATTCCCCCACTCCACCGTCAGCGCGGAATCCTTGCCGTAGAGCGCTTCGGCCGATGTCACCACCCGTTCCCAATGTCTTACGGCTTCGGCATTTTCACCGCGCAATCCGGTCAACCGCGCTTGCAGTATTTGCTGGTTGATTGCGGCATACGGGCTGCTGGCGACGACTGGCTGCACCGCTGCCAAGGTTGCAGCGGCCTCATCCAGCCGCCCCTTGGCCAGCAGCCATTCGGCCCATGCCTGGCGGACACGGATGCCGTTGGCGCTGTCGGCCGGAATGCGGGCCAGCCACTGCTGATGTGCGCGTTGCACCAGGGCATCGCCCTCGGCCTTGCCTTGCCGGGTGAGGAACAGGCCCAGCTGCAAGGTCGCATCCAGCGTGTCCGGGTGGTCGCGGCCAATCGCTGCGGCACGAATGTCCAGCATCCGCCGGTAATTCTCTTCGGCAGCGGCAGTGTCACCCGTGGCTGCCGCCAACATGGCGGCGGTTTCCAGCATCAACGAATAGGTGTAACTGTCCTCACCCATCACCTGCGCCGACAACCGCACCGCCGTGGCCACATGCGGGCGGGCCTGCTCGAACCGCCCCTTGCGTATCAACGCCAATGCAAGCCGGTTGTTCTCGCTGATGAAGTAGGCGCTGTGCTCGCCGAATATCCTCGGCGCGCGGGCCAGGTTGGCCTCCAGCGTGGCGATGGCCTCGTCCAGGTCGCCACGATCCAGCAACAACAATGCGCGCTCGGTATTGCTGGCCCAGAACTCATAGGACAGGTCGCCGAACATGCGCCTGAACATCGGCGTGGAGCGGTCAAATGCAGCGGCCGAAGCCACCAGATCGCCCTTGCGGCGGTACATCATGCCCAGGTTGTCCAGGGTCACGCCGATGAACTGGTCGCGCTTGGCCAGCTCATGCCGCTGCAGCGCCTGTCGAAAGGCCGCCTCGGCATCGTCATAGCGCTGCTCGGACAGGAACGACAACCCCAGCGAGTTGTACGACTGTGCAACCCGGAAGCTGTCGGCCGGTTGTTTGTCGCCCAGCAATGCCAGCGCATGCCGTGCCAATCGAGCGCCCTCCGCGCCGTTGCGATCGTTGGCAAAACTGCCGGCCATCAGGTTGAACAGCTTGGCCGCCTCATCAAGATTGCGCTCACCACCGTTGGCGGCCAACGCTTCGGCTGCTTCCAGCATCAACGGCTCGGCGCGTACCAGATCACCACTGTTGCGGTACGCCAGGCCGATGGTGCCCTTCAGCCGCGCACGCACTTCCGGGGAGGCATCCAGCTCTTCATCCACACGGCTGGCGGCGCGCTCCAGCACTTCACGGGCCGAGATGCTCTCCCCACCGCGTGCGCCCTTGGCGCGCGGATCTGCCGCCTCGAACATCGACACCAGGAAGGCACTCACCTGCTCGGCGACACGGGCCTCACGCTCGGCCGCGGCATGGGCCTTGGCCAGGTGCCAGACAAACCAGGCGGCAATCAACAGCGCTGCAAGCAACACACCCAGGCTGCGCCAGTTGCGACGCAGCCAACGCCCGCCGCGATACCCATAGCCACCGCCGCGCGCCAGCACCGGGCGATGCTGCTGCCAGCGCGATACGTCCGCAGCCAGCGCTTCAACGGATGGATACCGCTGCTCGGGCGGCAAGGCGCCGGCCCGGACCACGATGGCATCCAGATCACCGCGCAGCGCGCGGGTCCAACTGCAGTCCGCACCGGCCACCGTGCTGGGCGGCGCGACGGCGCGCCCTGCGTCGCTGCTGTCCCGCCGGCCACCCTTGCCTGCCAACAGCTCGGCCAGCACGGCGCCCAGGCTGAAGACATCACTGGCGACCCCCACCGTCTCCCCAGCCTGCAACTCCGGGGCCGCATACGCCGGCGTGAAAAACTGCGCGCGCGCCTGGCCCTCGGCACCGTCGAGCAGGCGCGACACACCGAAGTCCAGCAGCACCGGCTCGCCATCGGCGCGCACCAGGATGTTGGAAGGCTTGAGATCGCAATGCAGCACCAGCCGCGCATGCGCGGCCTGCACCGCATTGCAGATTTTCAGGAACAGGCCCAGGCGCTGGCGCAGATCCAGCGTGTGCCGTGCGCAGTACACATCCAACGGCTCACCGTGGATGTACTCCATCACCAAGTAAGGATGCCCGGCCGGAGTGGTGCCGCCGTCATACAGACGGGCGATGTTGGGATGCTGCAAACCGGCCAGGATGCGCCGCTCCGCCGCCAGCCGTTCGGCCACGCGCGGGCCCGGCTCCCCCTGCAGGAACTTGATCGCCACTTCCTGCGCATACAGGCCATCGGCACGCTCGGCACGGAACACAATGCCCATGCCGCCGCTGGCCAGGCGTCCACACAGGCGCCACGGACCAAGGCAATCGCCTTCGCTCAGTTCCGACGCCATGGATGCGGTCAGCAGGCGCTCCAGCGGCGCACGCGCATTGCCCAGTTCGCGCGTCTGCGCCCGCAGCAGCTCCAGCGTTTCGGCGATGACGGCAGGGTCGATGCTTCGTCGCGCCAGCTCGGCCTGCCATTGTGTCGGCTCAAGCTCACACACCGCATCGAAAAGCTCGCGCACCTGCTGCCAACCATCACGATCCATTACCACCCCCTGTACACGCGGCATCCTCGTACCACGCTTGCCGGGGCGATGATAGCGGGCGTTCGGCCCCGCTCAGTGCGTCGGGCGCAGTGAATCGTCAGGAGTGTGTTCGGCGCCTGCATCTCTTACGACCTGCGCCTGCTGCTGCGCGTCGGCGGCCTCGTTCTGCAGCGGGTCCACGTCCATCGGCCGGCGGAACACCAGCGACGGCAACAGCGTGGTCAGCGCCGCGTACAGCAACAACGCGCCGAACAATACCGCCGGCACCTCGAAACGCTCACGCATGATCGCAGCCAGCACCAGGGTGAAGATCAAGGTCGGCGACAAGGCCAATGCCACGCGCAGGCTGGAACGGAAGCTTTCGCCGAACATCACCCGCCGCTGCAGCCACACCACCGCGATGCGCAGCGGCAGCACCACCAGGGTGATGACGACACCCAGCCCCAGCGCCTCGAAACTCAGCGCCTCGCTCGGCACCTTGGTGCCGGAATTGAAGAAGTAGAACGGCACGAAGAACGAGGCGAACAAGCGCAGCGCGTGCAGGTTTTCATGCGAGGCCAGCGACGGCATGCGCTGCTGCAGCAACCGCGCGACCAACCCGGCGATGAAGGCGCCCACCAGGTAATACACGCCCAATGCATAGGTGATGTAGGCCGCGAGCATGCCGACCATCACCAGCAGCGAAAACTCCGAACCCGGCGCGTGCGGCGCCACCCAACGGCCCAGGCCGATGAACAACAGCGGCAAGCCGACCATCATTGCCAGCAGCGCCATGCTCGACAGCGCCATATGCACCGGATCACCGGCCTGCAGCACCACGAACAAGGCCGCCAGCGCGAGCAGCTCGCCGGCGATGGCCTTGCTGCTCACCCAGAAGCGCTCGGCCTCATCCAGCCCCAGCTGCGACAGCGAATCCATGATGAAGCCGGTTGACGGGGTCAACAGCGCCAAGGCCAGCAAGGCAGCCGCCTGCCACTGCAACTGCCCGTAACGCCAGGCCAGCCAGGCCACGCCGGCCAGCGTGGCACTGCGGATCACCAGGTGCGCCAGCAAGGGCCACATGCCCTTGCGCAGGTCCGCCAGGTCCACCTCCAGGCCGGCAAACAGAAACAGCGAAGAGATCCCCAGCGTTGCCAGCAAACCGACCACCGGGTCGTGCGAGCTGTCGCCCAGCCACAACATGGCGCCAATGCCGAACACCAGGCAGGTCAGTGGTGCGGGAATGCTGAAACGCTGCAGCGCGCGCGGGATCACCAGCAACGCGAAGATCAGCAACAGATAGATCAGTTCCTTGCTCATTACAGCCTCGATGACAAACGGATACGCGGCGGTCCGCGCACCCGCTCGCTGCACGGGCGGGCGTACCCGTCAGCGCAGTCGGGCGCTGGCAAGCTCCCCCACTCTGCGCAGAATGCCATTACGGCTGTCATCGTCCAGTGCAGAACCCTGCAGGAAGCTGGCCAGCAGCCACGGGGCGCCTCCCGCTTCAGGCCACAGCACGGCGACGTCGTTGGTGGCGTCCTTGCCGTTGCTGCCGGTCTTGTCGCCCACCCGCCACCCCTGCGGCAGGCCTGCGCGCAGCCGCGCATCGCCGGTTTCGTTGTCGATCAGCCAGTCCGCCAACTGCTGGCGCGAGCCCGCGCTGAGCGCCTGGCCCAGTACAAACCGCTGCAGGTTGCCGGCCATCGCCGCCGGGCTGGTGGTGTCACGCGGGTCGTCCAGCGCGAAGCGATTGGCTTCCGGCTCATAGCGCGCGGTCAGGGTGATCGCATCCCCCTGGCTGCGCAGAAAGGCGGTCAGCCCGGCCGGCTCGCCCACCAACGGCAGCAGCAGGTTGGCCGCAGCGTTGTCGCTGGTGACCATGGTGGTGCGGCACAGATCACGCACCGTCATGTCCTTGCCAACGTGGCGCTCGGTACCCGGCGAGTGGCTGATGATGTCCGAGGCGCGCACCGGCACGCGCTGGTCCAGCGACAGCTGGCCGTGATCGGCCCGGTGCAGCACCGCTGCCGAAAGCAGGAATTTGAAGGTGCTGCACATCGGGAAGCGCTCATCCATGCGATGGCCATAGCGCGCCCCGCTGCCGGGCTGCCACAGGCACACGCCCAGGCGGCCACCACTTTCCGCTTCCAGGGCGGCGAAGTCCCGCGCCGTTGGCGCAGCCGCCGGGGTAGCGGCCAACCGCGCCAGTGCCGGCACGGCAACTGCGCTGGCCAGGGCGGCACCACCGAATTTCAGGAACTGGCGTCGGGCGAACATGCGGACTCTCCTTGGCATTGGGTAGCAGTGATGGTGGAAGCCACGGCCCGCTTCGACCAGCGCGAAATTCCATCGGGAGCCATTAGTTTTATTTGCGCATCAACCCACAGCAGGGGCATTAAAGCCGGAATAATGCGCCCATCCATCATTACTCGTAATGGCTTGGCATGATCCGCCCCCAGCTCCCGCTCAATGCGCTGCGTGCCTTCGAGGCTGCTGCGCGGCACCTGAACTTCACCCGCGCCGCGCTGGAGCTGTGTGTCAGCCAGGCGGCCCTGAGCCACCAGATCCGGGCGCTGGAAGACCGTCTGCAGGTCGCGTTGTTCCACCGCCTGCCGCGCGGCGTTGCCCTCACCGATGAAGGTGCGGCGCTGTATCCGGTGCTCACAGACGCCTTCGACCGCATCGCCATTTCGCTGGACCGCTTCACCGGCGGCAAGCTCCGCGAAGTGCTCACCGTGGGCGTGGTCGGCACTTTCGCCACCGGCTGGCTGCTGCCACGGCTGGCCGATTTCGAGGCCCGTCATCCGGATATCGAACTGCGGCTGCAGACCCACAACAACCGCATCGATCTCGCCGGCGAAGGCCTGGACTTCGCCATCCGTTTTGGTGACGGCGACTGGCAGGGGCAGGAATGCAGCGCCATTGTCGATGCACCGTTCGCACCGTTGTGCGCACCGGCGTTGGCGCGCAGGTTGCAGCAACCGCGGGATCTCGGCGCGCTGACGTTGTTGCGTTCCTATCGCAATGACGAATGGCCACGCTGGCTGCAGGCCGCGGGCGTGGCAGGCGTGGAAGCACGCGGGCCGGTATTTGATTCGTCGCTGACCCTGGCCGGTGCAGCGTACGCCGGGGCCGGCGTGGCGCTGTTGCCGCTGCGCATGTTCGAGCAGGACCTGGCCGAAGGCCGGTTGGTGCAGCCATTCGCGCAGACACTGGAACTGGGCCGGTATTGGCTGACGCGGCTGCGCTCGCGCGCGGAGCGCGAGGCGATGAAACGCTTCCGTCTGTGGCTGTTGGCGCAGGAAAGCGGCTTGGTCCGCTAGCGACGGAGCAGGAGCAGAAGCGCCCCCTCCCCAGCCCTCCCCTTGGCTGCGCCAAAGGGAGGGGGTGGGTCATGCGCTCTGGTAGGACACCGCCAAAGCCGCATTCGCCCCGATTGCCGCTTTGGCCCCCTCCCTTTGGCGCAGCCAAGGGGAGGGCTGGGGAGGGGTTGGCTTTGGCCGTCCGCCTGCAGGAAATCCAGCACCACCGGCTTCGCGGCCGAGGCCGCTCCTACCCGGAGCCGCACCTGCCGGCGATCAGTCTTCCAGCATTTCCATCCAGGCGGCTTCGGCCTGTTCCAGCTGCTGCGCCAGCACCTCGCGCTCACTGCCGAGCTTGCCCATCTTTGCCGCGTCGGCGTAGTTGGCCGGATCAGCCAGTTGGCGGTCCACATCGGCCAGCGACGCACCCAACTGCTCCACCTTCTTCTCCGCCGCTTCCAGCTTGTGCGGGTTGACCGGCTTCTTGCCGCTGGCCGGCTTCACCGGCGCAACCGTCTGCACCACCGCCGGGGCTTCAACCTTCTCGACACGGTCGGCCTTGCTGCGTGAGCCCTGCGCGCTGGCGCGGGTGCGCAGCCATGCCGCGTATTCGTCCAGGTCGCCGGCGAACGGCTCGACCACGCCATCGGCCACGCGCCAGAACGTGTCGCAGACCAGGCCAATCAAATGGCGGTCGTGCGACACCATGACGATGGCGCCTTCAAACAACGCCAGCGCTTCGGCCAACGCCTCACGCATTTCAAGGTCAAGGTGGTTGGTCGGTTCGTCCAGCAGCAACACATTGGGCTGCTGCCAGGCGATCAGGGCCAGCGCCAGACGCGCACGCTCGCCGCCGGAGAAACCATCCACCGGCTCGAAAGCGCGGTCGCCGGGGAAGTTCCACTTGCCCAGGAAGTCGCGGAAGTTCTGGTTGATGCCGTCCGGGTCCATGTCACGGAAGTGATCCATCGGCGTCATGCCTGCGTGCAGCGACTCCACCGTGTGCTGGGCGAAGTAACCAATCTGCAGGTCCGGGTGGGCCATGCGGTCACCGGCCAGCAGTGGCAGGTCGCCGACCAGCGATTTCACCAGCGTGGTCTTACCGGCACCGTTCGGACCGAGCAGGCCGACACGTTGACCGGCTTCCAGACCGAAGCCGACCTTATCCAGGATCACCGCGTCCGGGCCGTAACCGGCTGTCACGTCGTTCAAGCGGATCAACGAGAACGGCAGCTTGGCCGGCGGCGAGAACTCGATACGGAACTCGCGCTCGGCACGCACCGCCTCGGTACCGGCCATCTTGGCCAGGCGCTTCATGCGGCTCTGCGCCTGGGTGGCCTTGCTGGCCTGCGCCTTGAAGCGGTCGATGAAGCTCTGCAGGTGGGCACGCTCGGCCTGTTCCTTTTCGTGCGCGATCTGCTGCTGGCGCAGGTGCTCGGCGCGCTGGCGCTCGAAGTCGGTGTAACCCCCGGGATACAGCCGGGCGGTGCCGCCATGCAGGTGCAGCGTGTGCGTGGCCACGTTGTCCAGGAATTCGCGGTCATGCGAGATCAGCAGCAGCGTGCCCGGGTACTTGAGCAGCCATTGCTCCAGCCAGTACACCGCGTCCAGATCCAGGTGGTTGGTGGGTTCGTCGAGCAGCAACAGGTCGCTGGGCATCATCAGCGCGCGCGCCAGGTTCAGGCGCGCACGCCAGCCGCCGGAGAACGCCGCCACCGGGCGGTCATGGGTCTCGGCGGGGAAGCCCAGGCCGTGCAGCAGCTTGCCGGCGCGTGCTTCGGCGTCATAGGCGTTGAGCTCAGCCATCTTCTGGTGCGCGTTGGCCACCGCCTCCCAGTCTTCGCGCGCGGCAGCAGCGGCTTCTTCGGCCAGCACCGCGGCGACTTCATCGTCCCCGCCCAGCACGTAGTCGATGGCGCGGTCGGGCAGCGCCGGGGTTTCCTGCGCGACGTCGGCAATGCGGATCTTGCCGGGCAGCGACACGTCGCCCTTGTCCGCCTCCAGCTCGCCACGCACGGCGGCGAACAGGCTGGATTTACCCGCACCGTTGCGCCCCACCACACCGACGCGGTAGCCGGCATGCAGGGTGAGGTCGACATTGGACAGCAACAGGCGCTCGCCCCGGCGAAGGGCGAAATTACGAAGGGCAATCATGAATAGGTCCGTTATAACGAAAAGGAATGTGCATGTGAGCAGCATTCCTGCGACGCGATTCTAGCGTTAACGAATACTTGACGTACTTCCCCTTCCCCCAAAAAAGGGATGAAGAAGTGATCGGCAACCTCTGCCGCGTGATGCGCAACCGCGCTTGCGCCGGAATTGCCATCAAAAGCAAATATTTACCCCCACCACAGACAGTTTGACTATCTGTAAATATTCCATTAATCCGTGATGACGCACCCAAACGAACCCGAGGCCAGGCCCGGGGCGCCGGTGTCGCCACTCATTACCGGAGCTGCAATCTGATGAACCGCAAGTCCAGTACGCTCGCTGTCGCCATTGCCCTCGTCCTTGGCGCCCCCGCCCTCCCCGCCCTGGCCCAATCCAGCGCCACCACCCTGGATACGGTGATCGTCACCGGCACCCGCGTGGCCGACCGCACCGTGGCCGAGTCGCAGTCCCCCATCGACATCATCACCCCGGAGGCGCTGCAGTCCACCGGCACTTCCGAGCTGGCCACCGCGCTGTCGCGCGCCCTGCCTTCGCTGAACTTCCCGCGCCCGGCCCTGACCGACGGCACCAGCGGCATCCGCCCGGCGCAGCTGCGCGGCCTGTCACCGGACCAGGTGCTGGTGCTGGTCAACGGCAAGCGCCGCCACACCTCGGCGATGATCAACGTCAACGGCAGCATCGGCCGTGGCTCGGCTGCGGTGGACATCAACGCCATTCCGATCGCCGCCATCGAGCGCGTGGAAGTGCTGCGTGACGGCGCCTCGGCGCAGTACGGCTCCGACGCCATCGCCGGCGTGGTCAACATCGTGCTCAAGGGCAGCGGCGAAGGCGGCAGCCTGGCCGTGGACTACGGCCAGTACTCGGCCGGCGACGGCAACAAGTACCAGCTCTCCGGCGACACCGGCGTCAGCTTCGCCGATGGCCGCGGCAGCCTGCACCTGGCCGGCCAGGTCAGCCAGCAGGATGAAAGCAACCGTGCCGGCCCGTACCAGGGCACCACTCCGAACACCAGCAACTTCCCGGACATCGGCGAGAAGACCTTCGTCGTCGGCGACCCGAAGGTGGATGCCAGCGCGGTGTCGGCCAACCTCAGCTTCAACTTCAGCGACAACATCACCGGCTACGCCAACGCGCTGCTGAGCAACCGCGACATCACCTCGTTCGCGTTCTATCGCTCGCCCAACCACAACAACCAGGGCGCGCTGCTGGCGCAGGTCTACCCCAACGGCTTCACGCCGCAGATCAACCAGTACTCCAAGGACCGTTCGGTCGTGGCCGGCATCAAGGGCAGCACCGAAAGCGGCTGGACCTGGGACGTCAGCGCCAACCACGGTGAGAACACCCTGGATTTCCACACCCGCAACAGCATCAACTACACCCACGGCCCGGGCAGCCAGACCAGTTTCTACGACGGCCGCCTGGAGTACAGCCAGGACATCTTCAATGCTGACTTCACCAAGGCGCTGGACTGGGGCCTGGCCTACCCGGTGACCCTGTCCTTCGGTGGTGAGTACCGCAGGGAAACGTGGAAGCAGTTGCCGGGCGAGGCGGCCTCCTACAACGACGGCGGCCTGGGCATCCCCGGCTCGCTGCTGGGCGCACAGGGCTTCGGCGGTTTCACCCCGAACAACAAGGTGGACGCCGACCGCCACAACTACGCTGTCTACGCGGGCCTGGAAGCTGACCTCACCGACAAGTTCTCCGCCGGCCTGACCGGCCGTTACGAGGACTACTCCGACTTCGGCGACAAGTTCTCCGGCAAGCTGTCGGCGCGTTATGCCTTCACCGACAAGGTTGCCCTGCGTGCCACCGCCTCCACCGGCTTCCGCGCGCCGTCGCTGGCCCAGCAGAGCTACCAGGCAGTGGCCAGCTCGATCACCGATGGCGTGTTCTATGAAAAGGGCACCTTCCCGGCCAGCAGCGCGGCGGCCCGGACACTGGGCTCGGCACCGTTGAAGGCCGAGTCGTCCACGTCCTACAGCGTCGGCCTGGTGCTGCAGCCGGTGGACCGCCTGTACCTCACCGTCGATGCCTACCAGATCGACATCGACGACCGCATCGTGCTGTCCTCCAACATCAACAGCACCCCGGCCGCGCAGGCGCTGCTGTCCGACCTGGGCCTGCCGCAGGTCACCCAGTTCGCCTATTTCACCAATGGCCTGGATACCCGCACCCGCGGCGTGGACGTCGTCTCCAGCTACACCGTGCCGTTCAGCGCCAGCAGCCTGGAGCTGACCGCGGCCTACAGCTACAACGAGACCGAGGTGAAGAAGTTCGCCGCCTCGCCGGCTGCCTTCGCCGCGCTGGGCATCACCCAGTCGCTGATCGGCCGCGATGAAATCGGCCGCGTCGAGGACAGCTTCCCCAGCGACAAGGGCATCCTCAGCGGCACCTGGCGTTCGGACCGTTGGGAGCTGGGCCTGTCGGCCACCCGCTACGGCAGCTTCACTGTGCGCAACTCGGCCAGTGCCAGCCGCGACCAGACCTACGACGCCAAGTGGATCCTCGATGCCTCGGCCAGCTTCAAGCCCAGCGAGAACTGGAAGCTCACCCTCGGTGCGGACAACCTGCTGGACGAATACCCGGACCGCGTGGAGAGCCTGGTGAACTCCACCTACGGGATGATGCCGTACAGCAACTACTCACCGTTCGGTTTCAACGGTGCCTACGTCTACGGCCGTATCAGCTACACCTGGTAAGGCCAGCCTGACGTCGTGAAAGGAATTGCCCCGGGGAGACCCGGGGCATTTTCTTTGGGGCCGGCGCGTGGGCTTACCCCTCCCCAACCCTCCCCTTCGCTGCGCGAAAGGGAGGGAGCCAAGGGCAAAGCTCGGCAAGCCCTGCAGCCTGCGCGGACTGCCCCCTCCCTTTCGCGCAGCGAAGGGAGGGTTGGGGAGGGGGGCCGTTGCACTTGCTTGCAACGGCAGCAAAGTCACTGCCCAACTTCGATCCATAAAAAAACCCAGATTTTTCATGCATTTCCCCTCACCAAACCGCGCATCGCCTTTAGAATCGAAGCACCCCACCCCCTCTGCGAGCCCTGATGCACCATGACACCGCCCTGATCAACATGATCGCCATCGGCCTGGGCCTGGCCTTCGTGCTCGGTGCCCTGGCCAACAAGGTGCGGCTGTCGCCGCTGGTCGGTTATCTGATCGCCGGTGTCATCGTCGGCCCGTTCACCCCCGGCTTTGTCGCCGACCAGGCACTGGCCAACCAGTTGGCCGAGATCGGGGTGATGCTGCTGATGTTCGGCGTGGGCCTGCATTTCTCGCTGAAGGACCTGATGGAGGTCAAGGCGATCGCCATCCCCGGCGCCATCGGCCAGATCCTGGTGGCCACCCTGCTGGGCTGGGGCGTGGCCGCGTTGATGGGCTGGCCGACACTGCATGGCGTGATCTTCGGCTTCTCACTGGCCACCGCCTCCACCGTGGTGCTGCTGCGGGCGATGGAAGAACGCCGCCTGCTGGAAACCACGCGCGGCAAGATCGCGGTGGGCTGGTTGATCGTCGAAGACCTGGCCTGTGTGCTGGCCCTGGTGATGATGCCGGTGATCGCCGAGGTATTCGGCCCGGAAGCCAGTGGCAAGGCCCCGTCGTTCGCCGGCCTGCTGGCGTCCATCGGCTGGACCTTCGTGCAGTTGGGCCTGTTCGTGGTGGTGATGCTGGTGGTCGGCCGCCGGGTCATTCCGTGGGTATTGGAAAAAGTGGCCGGCACCGGCTCGCGCGAGTTGTTCACCCTGTGCGTGCTGGCCATTGCACTGGGCGTGGCGTTTGGTGCGGCGGCGTTGTTCGGCGTGTCGTTCGCGCTGGGCGCGTTCTTCGCCGGCATGATGCTCAACGAGTCCGAACTCAGCCACAAGGCCGCGCATGACTCGCTGCCGCTGCGCGATGCGTTCGCCGTGTTGTTCTTCGTCTCGGTCGGCATGCTGTTCAACCCGGCCATCATCATCGAGCACCCGTGGCAGGTGATGGCCACGGTGCTGATCATCATGTTCGGCAAGTCGGCCGCCGCGTTCTTCATCGTGCGCGCGTTCGGCCACAGCAAGGGCACCGCGTTGACCATCTCCGCCTCGCTGGCGCAGATCGGCGAGTTCGCCTTCATCATCGCCGGCCTCGGTGTCGCGCTGAAGATCCTGCCAACCGAAGGCCAGTCACTGGTGCTGGCCGGCGCGCTGGTGTCGATCATGCTCAACCCGCTGGTGTTCGGCCTGCTCGACCGCTGGCAGGCGCGCCACAAGGAAACCACGCCCGAGCCGGAAGTCCCGGACATCCCGCCAGGCCCTTCGCTGGACCTGAACGACCACGCCATCGTAGTCGGCTATGGCCGCGTCGGCAGCGAGCTGGCCCAGGTGCTGCGTGACCGTGGCGTGCCGGTGCTGGTCATCGACGACAACCGCGAGCATGTGGAACGCGCCCACGCCGCCGGCATTCCCGGCATCCGCGGCAGCGCGGCCTCCGACAAGGTGCTGGCCGAAGCCCATCCCGAACGCGCAAAGATCGCGGTGCTGGCCATTCCGCAACCGCTGGAATCAGGCGAGGCCTTGGCCAAGCTGCGCGCCATCAACCCCAACCTGACCCTGCTGGCCCGCGCGCACAGCGATGCCGAAGTGAAGCATCTGCTTGAGCACGGTGCCGATGGCACGGTGATGGCCGAGCGCGAGCTGGCGTATTCGCTGGCGGAAATGATCATGGCCACCCCGCCCTACCGCAGCCTGCGCCCGGGCGCGACGCTGCCGCAGGCGGCCAGCAGCATCTGAACCCGCTTTTCGTAGGAGCGACCTTGGTCGCGAAGCTGACACCGCATACCGCGATGGGGCGGCTGCAATTGCCGCCCGAACGCTGCTTGCATTGCCTGTTCCGCGACCAAGGTCGCTCCTACGTTGCGGGGTTTTGTCAGCCTGCCAGCGGCAGGTAGATGTCCGCGCGCAGGATGGGCTCGGGCACCGCTTCAGGGTCGTCCAGGAAGTGGTAATGCAAGGGTGCGTCACGCAGCGCATGGCCACTGCCCGGCAGCCATTCGGCCAACAGCCAGTCCGTCGCATCCTCCAGCAGGCTGTAGCTGCCGACATGGCGCAGCCGCGCCACCGTGCCGCCAGACACGCGCAGTCGACGCAATGGCGCCGGCAGTTGCGGCAACTCCGCATCCAACGTTACCGCGCACTCAAACAACAGTTCCTCGGCCGGCAACTCGCGATGGTCACCCAGCGGGATGCCGATCAGCTGCTGCAGGTGTTCGACCAAACCCTGCTCCGCCGCCCAGCCGAACAGGTCGCCGAAGCGGTAGTCCAGATCATCAAAGGCACCCTGCGCGCGCAGTGCAACCACCTCAAACGGCTCCAGCGTGATGACTTCCACGCTCAACGGTGCATCCAGCTGACGCCGCGCCGCGGCCGGGCGTGCGAGCTGTTCGACATGCCGCGCGGACAGCGCCGGATCGGCGCGCAGTTCGGTGGGACTGGCATCCAGTGTCTCGCGCAGCACCCGGGCCAGCGCCTGCGGTGTGTCATAACCGGCCAGCAGCGCGATCTCGGTGATGCTGGCGTCGCTTTCGCGCAGCCGCTGCAGGGCCTTGAGCAGGCGCAGCCGCTGCACGGTGCGGCCAACCGTCTCGCCGGTCATGGCCCGATACACGCGGTGGAAGTGATACGGCGAGTAGTGCGCCACCGCCGCCAGCGCGTCCAGGTCCGGCAAGGGGCCGCCGGTGCTGATGGCCTGCTGCAGGCAGGCGATGACGCGATCCAGTTTCGGCAGATGCGAGGCGTTGGCTTTCATCGACGTTCTCCAATGGACGGTGCGTGCATTCCAGCGCGATGACGCCGTGGTCGCGTTTCCGATCTTGCGCTTGTATCAGCCACCCGCACCCGGCAACTGCGCCAGGTGTGCCTGGAGCAGCGATATCGCCTGCTTGACCTTGGCCGGCTGGGTCTGCCGATGCGGCGTAACCGCCCATACCGGCAAGGGCGACACTTCCCAGTCAGGCAACAGCCGCACCAGTACGCCGCTTGCCAGCAAGGGCGCCACATCCACGCAGGTCAGCACCGCCACGCCCAGCCCCGACGCGCACAACTGCCGCACCGCCGGCTGGTTCTGGCTGACGATGCGCGGGTGCTCGGGCACCAGCCGCTCCTCACCCGAGCGGGAATGCCGCCACGGCAGCCCGGGCGCCTGCGGCAGCCCCAGCCACTCCGTGGTGGGCACCTGCAGCGGATCGTCCGGCATGCCGTGCACCTGCAGCCAGGACGGCGCCGCGCACGGCCAGCGTTGCAGGGTGCCGATGCGCTGGGCCATCCAGTCGCTGTCGGGCAGCTGGCCAAAACGCAGGGCAAGGTCGATGCGCGCCTGCAGCAGATCGGTCCAGCCATCCTCGAAATACAGGTGCATCCGCAGTTGCGGGTGCTCGCGCAGCCATGGCCCGAGGGCCGGGCCGATGTGGTCGGCCATGCCCAACGGCGCGGACAGCCGCAGCTCGCCACTGGGCGCCTCGCGCGCGGCCGACAATTCGGCCTGCGCTTCGCCGGCCGCATCCAACAGCCGCGCGCAGGCGGCGTAATAACGGCTGCCGACATCGGTCAGCGCCAGGCGCCGCGTTGAACGGTGCAGCAGCGGCACCCCGGCCTCGCGCTCCAGCGCGCGCAGTTGCTGGCTGACCGCCGAGGTACTCATGCCCAGCGCGCGCGCCGCCGCGCTCAGCGAGCCGCGCTGCACCACCTGGGCAAACAGGGCCATGCGTTTGAAGCTGTCCATCGGCCACCTCCTTGGCGGCCATTGTGAAGCAAGGCTTCAAGGTAATTGTGGAATCTGGCGACTGCCGCCTTCATCCGGGCAGGAGGACACTGTTCCCCGTCCCAACCACTCCAGGAATCCCCCCATGAAAATCGCACTGATTGGCGCCACCGGCTTCGTCGGCAATGCCCTGCTGGAAGAACTGCTGGCCCGTGGTCACCAGGTCACCGCACTGGCGCGTGACCCGGCCAAGCTCGCCACCCGCCCGCAACTGCAGGTGGTCAAGGCCGACGTACAGGATGCCGCCCAGGTGCAGGCGGCTGCCGCCGGCCACGACGCAGTGATCAGCGCCTTCAACCCCGGCTGGGCCAACCCGAACATCTACCGGGACTTCATGAGCGGCACCCGCGCGATTGTCGCTGGCACCAAGGCGGCAGGCGTGAAGCGCTACATCGTGATTGGCGGCGCCGGCAGCCTGTACGCGCCGGATGGCACGCAGTTGGTGGATTCGCCCGACTTCCCGGCTGCGATCTACCCCGGCGCCAGCGCCGCACGCGATGCGCTGACCGAACTTCGCGATGAAACGGCGCTGGACTGGACCCAACTGAGCCCGCCGGTGGCGTTCCATCCGGGCAGCGCAACCGAGCGCACCGGCACGTACCGGGTGGGCAGCGACACCCCGCTCAACACCGGCGACGGCCCGGGCACGATCAGTGCTGCCGATCTGGCCGTGGCGGTGGTGGATGAGCTGGAAGCGCCGAAGCACGTGGGCAAGCGGTTTACGGTTGCCTGGTGAGTGGTTGAGGTTGCTTGTTGAAAGCTGCCCTCACCCCAACCCCTCTACCCCACGCGGGGGAGGGGCTAATGCACTACGACCCGCCGCACTCCTCGCCCCTCTCCCGGCGGGGGGAGTGGGGTTGGGGTGAGGGGAAGCTTCCAGCAAGCAGACCCAGCTCCCGATTCTCCTTCGCAGTGCCCGAGCTGCACTCAAGCCTTCGCCAGCGCCTGCTCCAAATCCGCCAGCAGGTCGTCGATATGCTCGATGCCCACCGACAGCCGCACCGTATCCAGCGTCACCCCTGCCTTCTCCAGCTCGGCCTCGTCCAACTGCCGATGCGTGGTGGATGCCGGGTGCGTTGCCAAGGACTTGGCATCGCCCAGGTTCACCAGGCGCGTGAACAGCTGCAACGCATCCAGGAAGCGCGCACCGGCCTCGCGGCCACCCGGCAGACCGAACGTCAGCACACCCGAACCCTGGCCGCGCAGGTACTTCTGCACCAGCGCATGCTCGGGGTGATCCGGCAGCGCGGCGTAGTTCACCCAGGCCACCTTGGCGTGCTTCTGCAGATACTGGGCAACGGCCAGCGTATTGCTGTTGATGCGGTCCATGCGCAGGGCCAGGGTCTCGATGCCCTGCAGAATCTGGAACGCGTTGAACGGCGAAATCGCCGCGCCCATGTTGCGCAACGGCACCACCCGCGCGCGGCCGATGAACGCCGCCGGGCCCAGTGCTTCGGTGTAGACGACGCCGTGATAACTCACGTCCGGCGTGTTCAAGCGCGGGAAGCGCTCCTTGTGCTCGGCCCACGGGAAACGCCCGGAATCGACGATGGCGCCACCCAGGCTGGTGCCGTGACCGCCCAGATATTTGGTCAGCGAATGCACGACGATATCCGCGCCGAAATCAAACGAGCGCTGCAAATAAGGCGTGGCGACGGTGTTGTCGACGATCACCGGCACGCCATGGGCGTGGGCGATCTTGGCGATGGCTTCGATGTCGGTGATGTTGCCGCGCGGGTTGCCGATGGATTCGACGAACACTGCCTTGGTGCGCTCATCGATCAACGCGGCGAAGGCCTGCGGGTCGCGGTAGTCGGCAAAGCGGGTATGAATGCCGAACTGCGGCAGCGTGTGCGCGAACAGATTGTAGGTGCCGCCGTACAAGGCACTGGACGCCAGGATGTTGTCACCGGCTTCGGCGATGGTCTGGATGGCGTAGGTGATGGCCGCCTGCCCCGAGGCCAGCGCCAATGCGCCGATGCCCCCTTCCAGTGCGGCGATGCGCTTTTCCAGCACATCGGTGGTCGGGTTCATGATTCGGGTGTAGATGTTGCCCTGCACTTTCAGGTCGAACAGGTCGGCGCCGTGCTGGGTGTCATCGAAGGCGTAGGCCACGGTCTGGTAGATCGGCACCGCCACCGCGCGCGTCGTCGGGTCGGGCGAATAGCCGCCGTGCACGGCGATGGTTTCAGGCTTCCACTGGGGGTCGGTCATTGCGGTGCTCGCGCGGGAAAGAATCGCTGACCATAGCCCAATGCCTGGATGTTGCTGTGGACGGTTGCAGTGGTTACTTGTGAGGAAGCACTATTTGCTGATGCTCTTTAAATGCTTGCATCCCTAGCTGGAAGCTTCCCCTCACCCCAACCCCTCTCCCGTAAACGGGAGAGGGGCTAATGCACTACGAGCCGCCGCACTCCTGGCCCCTCTCCCGCGTGCGGGAGAGGGGTTGGGGTGAGGGCAGCTCTTAAAGCTCTTGAAGCTTTGGCTCCGGCTCTCAACCCTTGCCAAACTGCAACTGCCCGCCACCGCCGGCTTCCACCTTGATGGTGTCGCCGCTGACGAACTCGCCGGCCAGAATCTTCTGTGCCAGCGGGTTTTCCAGCTGCGCCTGGATCGCACGCTTCAGCGGGCGCGCGCCGTAGATCGGGTCGAAGCCCACATTGCCCAGCACGTCGAACGCCGAATCCGAAACATCCAGGCGCAAGCCACGTTCGCCTAGGCGCTTCTCCAGGCCACGCATCTGGATGCGGGCGATCTGCTTGATCTGCTCCTTGTCCAGCGGGTGGAACACCACGATGTCATCCAGCCGGTTGATGAACTCCGGGCGGAAGTGTGCCTGCACCACGCCCATCACCGCGGCCTTCATCTGCATATAGGCTTCCGGGCTGTCGTCGCCGCTCATGTCCTGGATCTGGTGCGAGCCCAGGTTCGAGGTCATCACGATGACGGTGTTGCGGAAGTCCACGGTGCGGCCCTGGCCGTCAGTCAAACGGCCATCGTCCAGCACCTGCAGCAGGATGTTGAACACATCCGGATGCGCCTTCTCCACCTCGTCCAGCAGGATCACGCTGTACGGGCGGCGGCGCACGGCCTCGGTCAAATAGCCGCCTTCTTCGTAGCCCACGTAACCCGGGGGCGCACCGATCAGCCGCGACACGCTGTGCTTCTCCATGAACTCACTCATGTCGATGCGCACCATCGCGTCAGGCGAGTCGAACAGGAAGTCGGCCAGCGCCTTGGTCAGCTCGGTCTTGCCCACGCCGGTCGGGCCCAGGAACAGGAACGAACCGCTCGGACGATTCGGATCGGACAGACCCGCGCGCGAACGCCGCACTGCATCGGATACCACGCGGATTGCTTCTTCCTGGCCAACCACGCGGTTGTGCAGCATGTCTTCCATGCGCAGCAGCTTGTCGCGCTCGCCTTCGAGCATCTTGCTGACCGGAATACCCGTCCAGCGCGAGACGACCTCGGCGATTTCCTCGTCGGTCACCCTGTCCTGCACCAGGCGGAAATCCTTGCGTTCCACTTCCTGCGCGGCGGCCAGCTGCTTTTCCAGGTTGGGCAGCAGGCCGTACTGGATCTCGCTCATCTTGGCGAAATCCTGCCGGCGCTGTGCCGCTTCCAGGTCGAGCTTGGCTTTCTCCACCTGTTCCTTGATCTTGGTCGCGCCCTGCAGCGCAGCCTTCTCCGACTTCCAGATTTCATTGAGGTCGGAGAACTCACGCTCCAGCGTGTCGATATCGGTTTCCAGGTCCGCCAGGCGCTTGCGCGAGGCGTCGTCCTTTTCCTTCTTCAACATCTCGCGCTGGATCTTGAGCTGGATCAAACGACGCTCCAGGCGATCCAGCTCTTCCGGCTTGGAGTCGATCTCCATGCGGATGCGCGATGCCGCCTCGTCCATCAGGTCGATGGCCTTGTCCGGCAGCTGGCGGTCGGTGATGTAGCGGTTGGACAGCGTTGCCGCTGCGACCACCGCCGGGTCGGTGATCTCCACGCCGTGGTGCACGGCGTAGCGTTCCTTCAGGCCGCGCAGGATGGCGATGGTGTCTTCCACCGTCGGCTCACCCACGAACACCTTCTGGAAGCGGCGCTCCAGCGCGGCATCCTTTTCGATGTATTGGCGGTATTCGTCCAGCGTGGTCGCGCCGATGCAATGCAGCTCGCCGCGTGCCAGCGCCGGCTTGAGCATGTTGCCCGCATCCATCGCGCCCTCGCCCTTGCCGGCGCCGACCATGGTGTGCAGTTCGTCAATGAACAGAATGATCTGGCCTTCGTTCTTGGCCAGGTCATTGAGCACGGCCTTCAGGCGTTCCTCGAACTCACCGCGGAACTTGGCACCGGCAATCAACGCGCCCATGTCCAGCGACAGCACGCGCTTGCCACGCAGGCCTTCGGGCACTTCGTCGTTGATGATGCGCTGGGCCAGGCCTTCGACAATGGCGGTCTTGCCCACGCCGGGTTCGCCGATCAGCACCGGGTTGTTCTTGGTACGGCGCTGCAGCACCTGGATGGTGCGGCGGATTTCCTCGTCGCGGCCTATCACCGGATCGAGCTTGCCGCTTTCGGCGCGCGCGGTCAGGTCGATGGTGTATTTCTCCAGCGCCTGGCGCTGTTCCTCGGCGTTTTCGCTCTGCACGGTTTCACCGCCGCGCAGCTTGTCGATGGCGGCTTCAATCTTTTTCTTGTCAGCGCCGGCGCCGCGCAGCGCCATGCCGGCCGCGCCGCCATCGTCCACCGCCGCCAGCAGGAACCACTCGCTGGCGATGAACTGGTCGTTGTGCTGCTGGGCCAGCTTGTCGGTGTTGTTGAGCAGGCGGCTCAGGTCGTTGCCCATCGACAGGTTGCCGGCCTGGCCGGACACCTTGGGCAATGCATCCAGTGACTCGGCCAGCCGCTCGCGCAGCACCGGCACGTTGACGCCAGCCTGGGCCAGCAACGGACGGCTGCTGCCGCCAGTCTGGTCCAGCAAGGCGCTGAGCACGTGCACCGGCTCGATGATGTTGTTGTCGCGGCCGACTGCCAGGGACTGCGCATCAGACAGCGCTTTCTGGAAGTTGGAGGTGAGCTTGTCCATCCGCATGGGTCTTCTTCCTCAATGTCCGGGGGCCAGCACTGCTGGCGATACTGGTTCAGATGCGGTTGCAGCCGTGTGATTCAAGGGTGACAAGCACCCTCATTCAGCTGAAATCCGCTCTGCAGCCAGTATCGCCAGCCAGCCCGACGCAACATTGATCCAACGCAAACACCGGCTGTGCTCAGCCGCGCGTGATCGCCGCCCGGATCGACCGCAGCTGCTGCTTCACCGCCTGTTGCTGTGTTGCATCCAGGCGCAGCAGGGCTTTCTGCCCGACGGACAGCGACTGCAGCGCAGGATCAACGAAACGGTATTTGCCCTTGCCATCGGGCTCCACTGTCAGCGGCCGCGCCGGCTCGGGCGTTTGCAGCAGGTGGTCAATCACCGCCACCAGGCGGTCGTTGAAGTGCCCGTCCGGGTGGCCGATGTCGCGGTAGGCCTGTTGCACCAGCGGGTAAAACCGCACATAGGCCGCAGCAAGGTCATCCGCATCGGCGCGGGTGAACGCATCCACCCACGGCGCATAGCGCGCACTGTTGGCGGCGGCCAGCTGTTCATTGCCGGTGCTGCCGGGTTCCACCATCACACTGCCCGGCACCGGCCGCAGCGCCATCGCACTGCTGGGCAGGCTGGGCTGGGTGAGGTTGTCCACATGCACCACCACGCGCTGGATCAAGTGCTCACGCAGCAGCAGGGACAAGGCCTCGCCCGGGAGCAGGCCGCTCAGTACCTGCCAGGCCGATTCATCGCTGTCGGCCAAGGCCGGCAACGCCGCGTCGGCCGCTGCTTCCAAGGGGTGACGCGGCCCGGCGGGCGGTTCCTGTGCGACCGGCGGTGGTGTTGCCGGGCTTGCCGTCGCATCCATCGGCGGCGGCGCTACGGGCGCGGCCTGACGCAGTTGTGCCACGTCATCGCGGAACAACCACCAGCCCGCGCCGCCCACCGCGACAACACCCACCACAACCCACGGCCACACCACTGCTTTGCGCTTTTCCATCACTTGCACCTCTATTGCACGTGATGGTGTGACCCGGGCAAACCCGGCGGGTTCCCCCGCCGGTTCAATCCATTGTTTTCAGCGTGGTTTCTGCAGCGACATCAGGCCGATCACCAGCGCCAGCACCGCATAGGCCGCGCTCACCTGCAGGGTGATGGACTGACGCAGGCCTTCCAGCTGCCACGGCAGGTAAATGCCGCCGCGCGGATCGGTGGAATGGATCACACCAAACACACTGAGCACAGCAGCCACCAGCAGCAGGCTCACCGCCACGCCAGGACGTCGCTCGATCAAGGCGACCAGGGCGGCCGCCCACAGCATCGCGGTGATGATGAAACCATTGCCCAGCAGCTGCAGCGTGGCCACATCCGACAAGCCGTGGCCGTCAACCGCTGCATACAGCGGGGCCGCCGCCTCCTGGCTGACCCAGGTGCCAAATTTGATGTTGATCAGGTAGGCAATGGCCGGCAGGAAGGCCAACGCCACCGCGATGGCGTGCTCACGCCTGGTCTGCTGGAACGCCTGCACGGTGATGTCCAGGCCGACGAACACGATGATCGGTGCCAGCACTGCCACCGGCAGCCACTGCACCAGGCCGGCCACCACGCCCAGCATGCCGCCGATGCCGATGAACAGGCCGGTCAGCAGCGTGTAGCCACTGCGCGCGCCCAGGCGCTTGTATGCGGGCTGGCCGATATACGGTGTGGTCTGCGCAACGCCGCCACACACACCGGCCACCAGGGTGGCGATGGCTTCGACCAGCAGCACGTCGCGGGTGCGGTAGTCATCGCCGGCAGCGCGTGCGCTCTCGGCAACGTTGATGCCGCCCACCACCATCAGCAGGCCAAACGGCAGCAACAGCGACAGATACGGCACGGTCAACGGCAGGCCTTCGATGAAACCCAGTGACGGCAACGGCAGCGCCACCGCGAAGGAAATCGCCGGCGGCCACTGGAAGCCGGTCAACGCACCGGCCGCGCCCAGCCCGTAATACAGCGCCACGCCGACCAGCAACGAGAACAACACGCCCGGCAGGCGCAGCGGCACCACGCCGCGTGCGACCAGCACGTACAGCAGCACGCCCAGCGTCACCAGCCCGACCAGCGGCTGGCGCAGGCTTTCAATCAGCGGCAGGAAACCCAGCAGGGTCAGCGCCGCACCGCCGATGGAGCCCAGCAGCGCCGCACGCGGCACGTGGCGGGTGACTGCATCACCGACGAAAGACAGCACCAGCTTGAGCAGGCCCATCACCACCAGCGAGGCCATGCCCAGCTTCCAGGTCGCCATCGCCGCAGTATGTGGGTCCATGCCCAGTTGCTTGAAGCCGACAAAAGCCGGGCCCAGCACCAGCAGCGCCATGCCGATGCTGGTCGGTGCATCCAGCCCCAGCGGCATCGCGGTGACGTCATTGCGGCCGGTACGCGCGGCCAGGCGGTGCGCCATCAGCGTGTACATCAGGTTGCCGATCAACACACCGAGGGCGGTACCGGGGAACATGCGGCCGAACACCACCTCGGCCGGGAACTGGAAGACATTGACCAACGTCATCGCGATGAAGCCGAGGATGGACAGGTTGTCGACCACCAGGCCAAAAAAACCGTTGAGGTCGCCCGGCACGAACCAGCGTGCACGCGTGGTGGGGGATTGCGGGGAATTCATGGGGGAGTTCATCTGCAGGGCCGGCGTGGAACAGCCAGCGTAAGGGGAAGAGGAAAAGAGAGGCTCATGCCGGATCGGGCACCTTCACCCAGCCCAGCACCGGGCCGCGTGAGGGATTGTGGTAACGCACCTGCAACCAGCCATCGGCTTCGTCCAACAGTTCGACGCGGTCGCCCTTGACCAGATAACGCCGTGTGGCGGTATCACCGGCGCGGCTGTAGAGCGGCAGGCGGGCCGGCACCACCGACGCACCCCAGCCTTTCATCGGTGCGTCCTCCAGCGGCGGATCGAAGGCATCCCACAGCGCGCGCTCCAAGCGCTTGCCCGACGCATCCCAGGTGCTCCAGACCACCAGGATGCCCATGTCCTGCGGGCTATCCAGCGCCAGCACCTGCGCCATGCCGCCGGTTTCGACCAGCGCAGCGCGCATCGAGCGGTACAGGTAGAGGCGATCGCCCTGGTAGCGGTACACGTCGCTGTACCACATCGGCCCACTGCGGCAACTGCTGCTCAGCGTGCGCGCGGCGGGGTCCGGCGCCAGCGTCCACAGGCCGCCGCAGCTGACCTCCGGCGCCGTGGGCGCGTCCAGCACACGGAACTGGCCGCTGGCCGGTTCGTACAGGTACACGTTGAAGGATTCGTTGACCTGGCCCAGCGTCGCACTGGAGGCCAGGTCCTGGTAGCCATCGAAGTTGTAGTCCGCATGGTTCAAGCGCGTACCACCACCTTCCTCGTCGCTGGCAACCGGCAGTACCTGCCGGGTCTTTGAACGATTCGTGCCAACCTCAAGGGTGCCGTCTTCGTTCAGACGGGCATGCGCAGTCACACCCGAGGCAACCTCGAAGCGGATCTCACGCTCATCGGCAGCCAATGCCTCCGGCACCGGCAAGGCCAACGCCACGGCCAGCCAGGCAGCGGCGATACAGCAGCGGGAACCGGGTTCAAACAGTGTCATCGAAAGACTCATCAACGCGCGGAACAGGCCCGCAGGCTAGCCGATCCGGCCCGGTTCAGAACGAAACTTCCACCGGCTGCCGCGACCACAGCACCGACTGGTGTTGGGTGGCCTGCTTCCACGCCAGGCGAATGGCTTCGATATCGTTGCGCCGCTGCGGGGTGTCCTCGTGCAGCACCACCAAGACCTTGGTGCGCAGGCGGTTCGGCTCCGGTGCACCACGGAACAGCCATTGGCCGTAGGCGTCAAACACGGTCAGGCCATCGGGAAAACGCGGCGTCACTTCCTTGTCCAGGAAGGCCTTCCACTGCGCATCGCTGATGACGTCGGTCTGCTCACGCGCCGAGACGCCGTTCTCCTCGCCCACGCCGAAGTACAGCTCACTGCGCACCCAGCCTGCGGCCTCGGCCGGGCGCTGTGCGTCGCCGTGCAGCGCCGCACTGGCCTGCGGTGGGCTTGTCTGCGCAGCCGGCGTGGAGGCAACCGCCGTGCCGGCGATGCAGAACAACAGGGGAAAAACAACGGCGTGCAACTTCATGGGAAACCTCCGGAAACAGGAAATACGGTGGCATCCATTGCACCGCGGGGATATCGCACTTGTTCATGAGCAAATTGCCGATTGCGCTTGCAACCTGCAGCGAGTTAACGCGAAGATAATATATCGCTTCATCCGGATGGATGTAAGTCCGCATTTCCTCCCCCCCCTCGTCTTACCCCGGAGTCTGCATGTCCCGTTTCACCTCGGCCCCGCTCGGCCTGGCCATCGCGCTGGTGCTGTCTTCCCCCGCCTTTGCCCAGGACGCCCCGCAGGCGACCAACCTGGACACGGTGATCGTCACCGGCACCCGCGCGGTGGACCGCACCGTGCTGGAATCCACCTCGCCGGTGGACGTGCTCAGCGCCGAGGACATCCGCAAGGCCGGCGTGGTCAATGGCGAGCTGGGCAGCGCGCTGCAAGCGCTGCTGCCGTCGTTCAATTTCCCGCGCCAGTCCAATTCCGGCGGTGCCGACCACATCCGTGCCGCGCAGTTGCGCGGCCTGTCGCCGGACCACGTGCTGGTGCTGGTCAATGGCAAGCGCCGCCACAACAGCGCGCTGGTCAATACCGACAGCAAGATCGGCAAGGGCACCACGCCGGTGGATTTCAACGCCATCCCGGTCAGCGCGATCAAGCGCATCGAGGTGCTGCGTGACGGCGCCGGTGCGCTGTACGGCTCCGACGCGGTGGCCGGCGTGATCAACGTGATCCTCGACGACGCCCCGGAAGGCGGCGCCATCGAAGCCAGCTTTGGCGCGCACCACACCGACCTCAAGCCGATCAACCGCACCCTCACCGATGGCCAGACCAGCTTCTTCAGCGCCAAGGTCGGCACCGCGCTGACCGACGACGGCGGCTTCCTGCGCGTCGGCCTGGAGTACAAGAACCGCGAAGCCACCAACCGCGCGGGCTTTGACCAGGTTCCGCCGTGGGAAGCGCAGACGCCGGACAACCTGGCGCTGGTCGGCAAGCGCAATTACGCGCTGGGCGATGGCGCCAGCAAGGACCTCAACGCCTGGTTCAACGCCGAGATCCCGTTCGGTGCAACCTCCAAGGCCTACGCTTTCGGCACCTACAACCAGCGCGATACCGAAGGCGCCAACTACTTCCGCTACCCCGATGGCGAAGCCAACTGGAAGGAGCTGTACCCGAACGGCTACCGCCCGATTTCCGAAGGCGAGAACCTGGATGTGCAGCTGGTGGCCGGTGCACGCGGCGAGCTGGGCGACTGGAACTACGACGCCAGCCTGGACCACGGCCGCAACGAATTCACCTACCGCCTGCGCAACTCGCTCAACGCCTCGCTTGGCCCGACCAGCCCCCCCCGGTTCAAGACCGGCGCTTTCAGCTTCGAGCAGACCGTGGCCACCCTCGACGTGGGCCGCATCTTCGTGCGGCAGAACGACAGCCACAGCCTGGGCTTCGGCATCGAAGGCCGCCACGAACGCTATGAAACCGGCGCCGGTGACGCCGCCAGCTACGCCGCAGGCCCGTTCATCGACCGCCCGACCGGCTCGCAGGCCGGCGGTGGCCTGACCCCGCAGGACGAGGCAAACCTGTCGCGTGATGTGATCAGCGCCTACACCAGCCTGTCCTCCACGTTCGGTGAAAAGCTCTCCACCGACATCGCCGCGCGCTACGAGCATTACGAGGATTTCGGCGGTGAGCTGACCGGCAAGCTGGGCGCGCGCTATGCCTTTGCACCAGCCTTCGCGCTGCGCGGCTCGGTCTCCAACAACTTCCACGCACCGTCGCTGAGCCAGATTGGCTACGAGTCCACCTCCACCGGCTACACCGCCGGCGGCCAACTGGTGCAGGGCCGCCTGTTGTCGGTCAACAATCCGATCGCGCGTGCCCTGGGCGCCAGCGACCTGAAGCCGGAGAAGTCGATCAACTACAGCCTGGGCTTCACCAGCCAGATCGGCAGCCACTTCGACCTGTCGCTGGATCTGTTCCAGATCGACATCGACGACCGCATCGCGCTGTCGGAGAGCATCACCGGCGATGCGCTGACCAACTTCGTGCAGCAGCAGTTCGGCATCAGCGGCCTGGAAAGCGCGCATTACTTCGTCAACGCCGCCGACACCCGCACGCGCGGTGCCGAGTTCGTCGCCAACTGGCGGCAGTCGCTGGGCAACGGCGAGCTGCTGCTGACCGGCACCTGGAGCTACGCCAAGACCGAGCTGAAGAACGTGGTCGCCACGCCGTCGCAGCTGCTGGCACTGGACCCGGACTACGCGCTGTTTGGCGTGGAAGAAAGCAACACCCTCACCGATGCAGCACCGCGCACCCGCGCACAGCTGGCCGCCAGCTGGGCCAACGACAGCTGGTCGCTGAGCAGCCGCGTGAGCCGTCACGGCAGCGCCAAGCGCGTGTTCGACTTCGGCGGTGGTTACGAGCCGACCCAGACCTACCAGGCCGAGTGGCAGCTCGATGCGGAAGTGGAGTACCGCATCACGCCGCAGTGGAGCGTGGCCATCGGCGGCCAGAACCTCACCGACAACTACCCGGACAAGTCGAACGAGGACATCTACTACTTCGGCAACCTGCCGTATGACGTGTTGTCGCCGATCGGCAGCAACGGCGCGTACTGGTATGGGCGCGTGCGGTTTACGTTCTGATTGGGGGTTTCGGGGGATCGCTTGCCTGGAGCTTCCCCCTCACCCCAACCCCTCTCCCGCAAGCGGGAGAGGGGCTAGTGCACTAGGAGCGCGAGCGATCCGAGCCCCTCTCCCGCCTGCGGGAGAGGGGTTGGGGTGAGGGCAAGCTTCAAGCACATGAACCTCAAAACCCCCGAATTCATCCCGATTTAACAGCGCAAGGCGCTCCTTACGCCTGCCGGCCCATCCTGCCCGGTTCATCCCATGCGGAGGCGTATATGTTCGAGTCGTTGATTCGCGAAGCGGCCAACCGCTTTCATCTCGGCGACAACGCAGGGCGCCTGGTGCGCCAGCTTGTCGATACGATCTTTGACCCCGCCAGCGGTGGATTCTCCGGCCTGCGAAAACGCTTCACCGACGCCGGGCTGGACGATCTCTTCTCCTCCTGGATCGGCAAGACACCCGGCGACAACGTGCTGCAACCTGACCAGTTCAGCGCCGGCTTTGGCCAGAACCTGGCCGGCGGCATCGCCAGCAAGCTCGGCATCCCCGCCGCGGCGGTGAACATGGCCGGCGCCTGGCTGCTGCCCAAGATCGTGGGCCAGCTCACCGCCGGCGGCCGCATCCCCACCTCGCCGCCCGCCGATTACGACCGCTGGTTTGGGACTTCAACACCTGCCGCAGGCCGCGCCGATTCGGCCCTGCCCGCTGCGGCCTCCAGCAGTTGGTGGAAATGGCTGATTCCCCTGCTGGTGCTGTTGGCCGCGTTTCTGGCTTTCCGCAGCTGCAAGAAGGAAGAAGCCACCGCGCCACCACCTGCCGAACCCATGGCCGCCACGCAGCCAACCGCGGCAGTGGCTGAAGCCAATGCGCGTTTCGGCTTCGAGAACGTTGACGGCAAGGTCACCGTCAATGGCCAGGTGGCCAGCGACACCGACAAAACACGCCTGTGGGAAGCGCTCAAGGCGACCTTTGGCGAAGCCAATCTCAACGGCAACATCAGCGTGGACCCGGCCACCCTGCCCGCCGGCTGGATGGACAAGCTGGTCGTCGCACTGCCTGATTTGAAGGCAAACGGGCTCAAGTTCGGCTTCGATGGCAACAAGCTCAACATCGACACCAGCGGCCTGCCCGAAGCCGATCGTTTTGCGGTCAGCGAAAAACTGCGCAGCCTGTTCGGTGGCTTCGAGATCAGCGGCCTGTGGGACCGTGCCGCCGCCGCACTGGCCGGGCTGAAGGCCGGCTTCAGCAGCGATGCGCTGGTGAAGGCCTTGAACCTGATGAACATCTACTTCGACACCGGCTCGGCAACCATCACCCGCGACAGCGCCGAAACACTGAGCCGAGCGGCGGAAGCAATCAAGCAGGCGCCTGCCGGCACGAAGATCGAAGTCGGTGGCCATACCGACAACACCGGCGATGCTGCTGCCAATGTCACCCTGAGCCAGCAGCGCGCCGATGCCGTGGTTGCACGACTTGGCGAACTGGGCGTGGCAGCGGACTCGCTGACCGCGAAGGGCTATGGGCAGGACAAGCCACGCGCCAGCAATGACACCGACGAAGGCAAGGCGCAGAATCGTCGCATCGCGTTCACCGTGGCGAAGTGATTTTCGCTGCAGCTGTTGACGACAAACCGGCCTAAGGGTCGGTTTGTTTGCGGCATTGAATGCAGAACGCGAAAGCTGCCCTCACCCCAACCCCTCTCCCGCTTGCGGGAGAGGGGAGTGAATCATCACCGCGCGAGCTTTAAGCCCCTCTCCCGCAAGCGGGAGAGGGGTTGGGGTGAGGGCGCTTCGGCATTTGCGCCAAGGGCGCGTTCAACTCGATGGCGAAGCCACAACAAAACGCCCCTTACCTCTCCCTAACATCCATTGCGGCATAGTGGTCGGCATGCTCGAAGAACTACAGCGACCGCTTCCTCCGGCGCTGGCGAACAACGATGCGCTGTTTCTCGATGTCGATGGCACCCTTGTCGCTTTTGCCGACCATCCTGACAAGGTGATGCCAGCCGACGATCTGCCGCACCTGCTGTCCGCGCTCGCGCTGCACCTCAACGGCGCACTGGCTCTGGTCAGTGGTCGCAGCATCGCGCAGCTCGACGCCCTGTTCGCCCCGCTACGGCTTCCCACCGCCGGCCTGCACGGCGCACAACTACGACGCTCCGCCAACGCTCCAGCGCCCGCCTCCTCCACTGCCGACTGGCTGCATACGCTGCACCAGCGCGCGGAAAAGCTCGCGCACCAGCACCCCGGCATGCTGCTGGAAAACAAGGGCCAGGCGCTGGCCCTGCACTGGCGAAATGCGCCCGATGCAGCCGCAGCCATCCACGCCTTCGCACATGCACAACTGCCACGCTTGCCCGGCGTTCGTGTGCAACCCGGCAACCATGTCATCGAGTTCATCGCCGCCGACCATGACAAGGGCCAGGCACTGCGCACCCTGATGGAAATGGCACCGTTTGCCGGCCGCCGCCCGGTCTTCGTCGGCGACGACCTCACCGACGAGCATGGCTTCTCCGTGGCCGAGGCGCTGCACGGCCACGGTGTGCTGGTCGGCACCCGCGCCAACAGCCACGCCCACTACGCGCTGGCCGATGTGGAGGCGGTACATGCATGGCTGCGCGCAGCCGTGCACCCACACACGTAACCCCAGGAGGATGCAATGCACCAGTCCAACCTTGATCTGGCCGTCGTCGGCAATGGCAGCTATGGCGCCTTGATCGACAAACGCGCAAGGGTGGTCTGGAGTTGCCTGCCAGCGTTCGATGGTGACCCCGCCTTCTGCGCACTGCTCTCTCCGCGCGATCACGACGGCGGCGATTTCAGCATTGAACTGGAGGATTTCGCGGGCAGCGAGCAGCACTACATTGCCAACACCGCCATCCTGCGCACGGTGTTGCGCGACACACACGGCGGCGAGGTGGAGGTCATCGACTTCGCACCGCGCTGGAAACGCAATGGCCGCCTGTACCGGCCACCGAGCCTGATCCGCCGCATCCGGCTGCTGTCCGGCAGCCCGCGCATCCGCGTGCATGCGCGACCATTGGCCGACTGGGGCGCACGCGTTCCCGAAACCACCTGGGGCAGCAATCACCTGCGCTGGCTGCTGCCTGATTTCACGCTGCGCCTGACCACCGACGTGCCGGTGCGTTTCGTTCGTGACGCCACAGCATTCGTGCTGTCACAACCCATGGAATTCATCCTCGGTGTCGACGAAACACTGGACCGCACCCTGGCCGGCTACGCGCAGGAGGCGCAACAGCGCACCACCGAATACTGGCGCGAATGGGTGCGTTACCTCTCCATCCCATTGGAATGGCAGGAGGCGGTGATCCGCAGTGCTATCACCCTGAAGCTGTGCCAGTACGAAGACAGCGGCGCAATCATCGCCGCCATGACCACCTCCATTCCCGAAGCGCCGGGCAGCAGCCGCAACTGGGACTACCGCTACTGCTGGCTGCGTGATGCGGCCTTCGTCGTGCGTACCCTCAACCGACTGGGCGCTACCCGCTCAATGGAAGGCTTCCTGCACTACATCTTCAACCTGGCCACCAGCGACGGCAGCCTGCAGCCGCTGTACGGCATCGGCATGGAGGACAGGCTGGACGAGCACGAGGTGCCGTCGCTTGCCGGCTATCGCGGCATGGGCCCGGTGCGTCGCGGCAACCTGGCATGGATACAGAAGCAGCACGATGTCTACGGTTCGGTGGTACTGGCTTCGACGCAGCTGTTCTTCGACCAGCGCCTGGAAGCACCCGGCGATGCGCACACGTTCGCACGGCTGGAGCCGCTGGGTGAACACGCTTTCGCCCTGCACGACGTGCCCGATGCTGGGCTTTGGGAGTTCCGTGGCCGCACCTCGGTGCACACCTACACCGCAGCAATGTGCTGGGCCGCGTGTGATCGCCTGTCCAAAATCGCCACGCGCCTGCAGCTACACGAACGCGCAACGTACTGGCGCGAGCGCGCCGATGCCATCCAACAACGCGTGATGACGCGCGGCTGGAATGCGCACCTGGGCCACTTCACCGACACCTGGGATGGCCAGCACCTGGACGCGTCGCTGCTGCTGTTGGCCGACATCGGCTTCATCGATGCAATGGACCCGCGTTACGTCGCCACGGTCGAAGCGATTGGCCGCGATCTCAAACACGGCGACGCACTGTTCCGCTACATCGCCCCGGACGACTTCGGCACACCGGAAACCAGCTTCACCATCTGCACGTTCTGGTACATCGACGCGCTGGCGGCCATCGGCCGCATGGACGAAGCCCGCGAAATGTTCGAGAACGTGCTGGCGCAGCGCAACCATGTCGGCCTGTTGTCCGAGGACTTGGCTTTCAGCGATGGCGAGCAATGGGGCAACTTCCCGCAGACGTATTCGCATGTCGGCCTGATCACCGCGGCGATGCGCTTGTCGCGCAACTGGCAGGAAGCTTCGTGAGCCGGCTGGTGGTGGTTTCCAACCGTGTCGCCGTGCCGGGCGAATCGCGCGCCGGCGGCCTGGCCGTGGGCCTGCTGGCAGCACTGCAGGAGCGCGGCGGCATGTGGTTCGGCTGGAGTGGGCGCAGCGTGCAGGGCGAAAGCGGCGACATGCACGAGCAGCGCGAAGGCAGCATCCGCTACGTCACGATGGACCTGTCCAGGAAGGACCTGGACAACTACTACAACGGCTTTTCCAACCGCGCCCTGTGGCCGCTGCTGCACTTCCGCCTGGATCTGGTGGACTACGACCGCAGCAAGCGCGAAGGCTATTGGCGCGTCAACGCCCTGTTCGCCGACAAGCTGGCACCGCTGTTGCGCGAAGACGACACAGTGTGGATTCACGATTACCACCTGATTCCCTTGGCCGCCTTGCTGCGCGAGCGGGGCATTGGCTGCCGCATCGGTTTCTTCCTGCATGTGCCGGTGCCCTCGGCCGATCTGATCCAGGCCCTGCCCGACCACCGCGCCCTGTTTTCCACGCTGTACTCCTACGACCTGCTCGGTTTCCAGACACGGCGTGACGTGGACCGTTTCCAATCCTATGCGCGCCTGTTTGGCGGTGGCCGCCTGATTGACGCCAACTGGATACAGGCCTCCGACGGCCGCCGCGTGCGCACCTCGGCCTTCCCCATCGGCATCGACACCGAACACATTGCCCGCCAGGCCCGCACGGCCACCGGCAACAAGGCCGTGCGTGCGCTGCGCCAGAGCCTGGAAAGCCGCAAGCTCGCCATTGGCGTGGACCGGCTGGACTATTCCAAAGGCCTGCCCGAACGCTTCCACGGCTTCGAGCATTACCTGCGCCGTTATCCGCAGCAGAAGGGCAGCATGACCTACCTGCAGATCGCGCCGGTGTCGCGCGGCAGCGTCAACGAGTACCGCAAACTGCGGGGCGAGCTGGAACAACTTGCCGGCCACATCAACGGCAGCCACGCCGAAGCCGACTGGACGCCGTTGCGCTACGTCAACCAGAACTACGCGCACAGCACATTGACCGGCTTCTACCGCGAAGCCGCAGTGGGCCTGGTAACGCCGCTGCGCGACGGCATGAATCTGGTGGCCAAGGAGTACGTGGCCTCACAGGACCCGGAGAACCCCGGCGTTCTGGTGTTGTCCCTGCTGGCCGGTGCAGCCGATGAATTGAAGCAGGCACTGCTGGTCAACCCGCACGACCTGGACGGCGTGGCCGACGCCATCGCCACCGCCGCCAACATGCCGCGCCCCGAACGCATCGAGCGCTGGCGGGCGATGTTTGAACACTTGGGTACGCATGACATCAAGCGCTGGCGGCAGGATTATCTGCAGGCGCTGGAGGGAGAGTAATGAGCAGGGACTAGAGCGGCCCCCTCTCCCCAACCCCTCTCCCGCAAGGGGAGAGGGGCTCGGTGCACCGCAAGTTGAAGCGATGTTTGCAACTGCAGCTTTGAAGCCCCTCTCCCCTTGCGGGAGAGGGGTTGGGGAGAGGGGTTGGGGAGAGGGGAGAAGGGAGAAGGGAGAAGGAAAAAGTGCATCACTTCAGCCTCAAACCCATACCTCACTCCAAAAACCGCCCTCTCTGCTCCGCCGTCGGCAGAAAACAGGATTCATGCCGGCCAAACCATCTGTAGCGATTGCGCGCCAGCCAGCGGTATCCGCGATCACGCAGCGCCTTCGGAATCCAACGCGCCACTGCCGCCAGGCGCCACACACCGCCCAAACCACTAATCACGCGCACGATGGCATCGGTGTCGGTATAGGCCACGCTGCCCTCCACCAGCAGGAATGACAATGGGTCGTCCGGGTCCAGCCCATGCGCCGCCAGCAAACCACGCCCATGCGTGCCCTGCATCGCCGCAAACCGATAACGCCCGGCACGATCAAAACGCAGCAGGAAACGCACCCAGCGGCTGCACAACGCACAGGCGCCATCGAATACGATCACCGCGTTCTCAGTGCGCATCGGGCTCCGGCAACAGCCAGCCTTCATAACGGATCAGCCGCCCGAGCAGCGGCATCGATACATCCACCAGGAATTCATAGCGCCCGGCATGCTCGCGTTCGCGGCAATGCACCTGCGCAAACCAGCGGGTCGGCAACGGCAGGAAGCCGAACGCCCAGGCCCGCTCCGCACGCCACAGAATCTGCCCAGCCTCCTCGCGCAGGCCAAAACGGAAACGCACCGCGCCCAGTTGCTCAAACAGCCTGCCCTCGCGCTGCCACAGCCGCGAGTGCATCCGCGCCGTGCCGAACTGCCGCTGCCATTGCTCGCCCTCGGCATCCACCACGAACACCACGCTCACCGGCACGTCAGAGGTTGGCGGCAACCGTGCCAGCCACGCGCAGGGCGCCACCAGCCAATGCGTCCCGCGCAGCACCTGGCCCTGCCCGCTCCAGCATTGACGATGCTGCACCGAATGCAGCGCCCGCACCCGTGGCGGCAGCCGCTCGAACGCGGCACCCAGCACCTGCGCGAACAGCGGCTGGCGCATCAGCTCATCCACACCAGGGTGGCGATGCGGCCGCTGCGGCGGTCACGTCGATGCGAGAACCAGCGTGCCGGGTCGGCAATCGTGCACAGGTCGCCGCCGTGGATATCGGCCGGATTCATGCCAGCCGCCTGCAACCGTTGCCGGGCCAGCGCGTACAGATCCACCCGCCAATGCCCGGGCCGGGTGGCGACGAAGGCTGCCTCCGCCGCCGAGTGCGCCAGGAAGGCATCACGTACGTCGGCACCAATCTCGTAGTGCGCCGGCCCCGCTGCCGGGCCCAGCCAGGCGATGACCGCGTCGGCCGACGTGTGCATGGCTGCCAGGGTGCGCTCCAGCATGCCGTCGGCCAGCCCGCGCCAGCCGGCATGGGCGGCCGTCACCTCACGGCCGTCGCGCGCGGCAAACACCACCGGCAGGCAATCGGCGGTGAGGATGGCCAACACCACGCCAGGCACCGACGTCACCGCCGCATCGGCGGTCGGCTCGGCGTCGATGCCCTGCCCCAGCGGCGGCGCATCGAAACGCTGCACGCCGGTGCCATGCACCTGCCGCAGCCAATGCGGCGCCGAGGGCAAACCGGCCAGTTGCTGCAGCTCGTCCCGGTTGCGCTGTACCTGCAGCGGGTCGTCACCGTCAGCGGCGGTGCGGTTGCCCAGATTGAAGCTGTCAAACGGCAGCAGCGAGCCGCCGGCACCGTGGCGCTGCGTGGTGAACGCACGCACGCCAGCCGGGGCCGGCCAGTCGGCATCCCACAGCGGCGATGCCGGTTGCATCACCAGCGGCCCCGCTCACGTTCGGCAAAGGCCTGCGAATCCTCCCGTAGCGCCTTCATCAGCGCCAGCAGGTCAGCCGGGGTCGGCGCGGAGTTGCGGATCGCCTCGCCGCTGATCGGGTGCTGGAACTCCAGCGTCTCGGCATGCAGTGCCTGCCGCTTGAAACCGCGCAGCTGGGCGACCAGTTCGTCGCTGGCGCCCTTGGGCAGCTTCAGCGCGCCGCCGTACAGCGGGTCGCCGACAATCGCATGCTTCAGGTGCGCCATGTGCACGCGGATCTGGTGGGTACGGCCGGTCTCAAGGCGACATTCCAGCGCGGTATGCGCACGGAAACGCTCGCGCAGGCGGTAATGGGTGACCGCGTCCTTGCCGTCCTCGCGCACGCCCATCTTCAGGCGGTCGCGCGGATGGCGGTCAATGGCCGCGTCCACGCTGCCACCGGACACCAGCGCGCCCACCACCACGGCCAGGTACTGGCGATGCACTTCACGTGCGGACAGCTGCTCCACCAGGGCGGTCTGCGCCTGCACGGTGCGGGCCACCACCATCACCCCGCTGGTGTCCTTGTCCAGGCGGTGCACCACGCCCGCGCGCGGCACCTTGGCCATCTCCGGGTGGCGGAACAGCAGCGCGTTGACCAGCGTGCCGGTCGGGTTGCCCGCACCCGGGTGGACCACCAGCCCGGCCGGCTTGTCGATCACCAGCACATGCTCGTCCTCGTACAGGACCGACAGCGGGATGTCCTCCGGCAGCGCGGTGGTCTCGACCTCCAGCACCGCATTCAGGGTGGCCATCTCGCCGCCACGGACCGGATCACGCGGCCGTACCGGCTCGCCATCCAGCAGCACCGCGCCGGTTTTGATCCATTCGGTCAGCCGCGAGCGCGAGAATTCGGGGAAGAGCTCAGCCAGCACCGCATCGAAGCGGCGGCCGGCGGCCGAGTCGGGGACCTGCGCCTGGCGCAGGTTGGGGGAGGTGTTCTCGGACATGTTTCTGGACCGGGTAAATAGACGATTTGGGGGTCCTGACGGCAACAGTCAGTCGCAGGACAGGCCACTAGGCTATCATCGCCCCTTCGTATTCCTGCCGCGTCCTGCCCTGAACCCATGATCCGACGCTCTTCGCTGCTGTCCGCGCCCGTCCGCCTCACCGCCCTGCTGCTGGTCCTGGTTTTCGCCGCCACCGGCTGCCACCGCGGCGACAAGAAGAAGGACGCCGACGAAGGCGCCCCGGTTGAGCAGCTCTTCGAGAAGAGCCACAAGCTCATGGAAGGCGGCAACTGGTCCGGTGCCGAGAACAGCTTCAAGCGCCTGATCGCGCAATATCCGTATGGCCCGTACACCGAGCAGGCGATGATCGAAACCGCCTACGCCCAGTACAAGGCCGGCAAGAACGACGATGCCGTGTCCAGCATCGACCGCTTCATCCGCACCTATCCGACCCACCGCAACATCGCCTACATGTACTACCTGCGCGGCCTGGCCAACGGCAACCGCGACACGGTGTTCCTGCGCCGGGTGTGGTCGCTGGACCCGAGCCGCCGCGACCTGTCCACCCCGCGCCAGGCCTACGCTGACTTCAACATCGTCGCCGACCGCTACCCGAACAGCCGCTACGCCGCCGACGCGCGCCAGCGCATGGTGGTGCTGCGTGACGTGTTCGCCCAGCACGAGCTGGACGACGGCCTGTACTACGCCCGCCGCGGCGCCTGGGTATCGGCTGCCGGCCGCGCCACCTACCTGCTGGAAACCTACCCGCAGAGCGCCTTCCAGTACGACGCCGTGGCATTGCTGGGCGAGGCCTACACCCACCTGGGCAACAAGACCCTGGCCGACGACGCCCGCCGCGTGCTGGAGCTGAACCAGCCGCAGCACCCGTGGCTGGCCGGCAACTGGCCGAAGTACCCGTGGATGATCCGCAAGCTCAACCCGTTTGCCGGCGAGAAGTCGGTGGCCACCGGCCAGCGCAACGCCACGATTGGCAAGTAAGCGCGACTGCCGCAACGGAAACAGAAAAGGGGCCTGATGGCCCCTTTTCTTTTGGGTGATTGGGCGGCGGCTTTTCCCCCTCTCCCCACCCCCCCGCTCCGCGCCCCGGCCTTCGCTAGACGCGAAGGCGCTAGGAGAGCAGCGAATCAATGATTCGCAAGCTGCTCTCCGTCGCCCCGCAAGGGGAGAGGGGCTCGATGCACCACAAGTTGATGCGATATCTGCAACTGCAGCCTTGGAGCCCCTCTCCCTTTATGGGAGAGGGGTTGGGGAGAGGGGGAAGTGAAACCCTCAGCCCCGATACCCGTTGCTGATCGGATACCGCCGCTCGCGGCCGAACGCACGGCGTGACACCTTCGGCCCCGGCGCGGCCTGGTGCCGCTTCCACTCGCTGATGCGCACCAGTCGCAGCACCCTGTCCACCACCTCCGGCGCATAACCGGCACCGACGATGTCCTCGCGCGACTGCTCCTGGTCGATATAGCGGTACAGGATGCCGTCCAGCACGTCATAGGCCGGCAGCGAATCCTGGTCAGTCTGGTTTTCACGCAGCTCCGCCGAAGGCGCCCGCGTAATCACCGCCGGCGGAATCACTGGCGCCCCGCCCACCGTGTTGCGCCATTTCGACAACCCGTAGACCTCGGTCTTGTACAGATCCTTCAACGGCGCGTAGCCACCGCACATGTCGCCGTAGATGGTGGCGTAACCCACCGCGTATTCGCTCTTGTTGCCGGTGGTCAGCAGCAGCCCGCCGAACTTGTTGGACAGCGCCATCAGGATCACCCCGCGGCTGCGCGACTGCAGGTTCTCCTCGGTCACATCCGCAGCCTGGCCCTCGAACATCGCCGACAGCGACTGCATCAGCCCCTGGAACGCAGGTTCGATCGGCACTGTGTCCAGCTTCACGCCCAGCGCGCGGCACTGCTCCACGGCAAGGTCATTGGACAGATCGGCCGTGTAGCGCGACGGCAGGCTGACCGCGCGCACGTTCTCCGCACCCAGTGCGTCCACTGCCAGCGCCAGCACCAGCGCCGAATCAATACCACCGGACAGCCCCAGCCACACCGTGCTGAAGCCATTCTTGCGGCAATAGTCCTGGATGCCCCGGGTCACTGCGCGCCACGCCAGCGCGTCCATGCTCTCGTCGCCATCGTCGATCCAGCGCAGGGGCATGAAGCTGCGCGCGGCCACGTTGTACTCAACCAGCAGCATTTCCTCGGCAAAGGCCACCGCCGCCGGGTGCACGGTGCCGTCGCCATCGGCCACCACCGATGCGCCGTCAAACACCAGGGCATCCTGGCCGCCAATGGTATTGAGATAGGCGATACCCACCCCGCCCTCGGTGCAACGCTCTGCCAACAAGGCATCACGCTGGGCATGCTTGCCGCGTTCGTAAGGTGAGGCATTGGGCACCAACAGCAGCTCGGCGCCTGCCTGGATGCTGCCCATCATCGGCTCGGAGAACCACAGGTCCTCACAGATCACCAGGCCCACCTGCACGCCATTGACCTCGAACACACAGTTGCCGCCGTCCGGGTCCACGTCAAAGTAGCGGCGCTCGTCGAAGACTGCGTAGTTGGGCAGCTCGCGCTTGCGGTAAGTGGTGGCGACAGCACCGTCGCGCAACACGCTGGCGGCGTTGTAGACCACCGCCCCGGCGCTCTGCGGCCAGCCCACCACCGCCACGATGCCCTGCGTTTCGGCGGCGATGCGGCCCAGCGCCTGCTCGCAGTCGTGCAGGAAACCCGGGCGCAGCAGCAGGTCCTCCGGCGGATAACCGCTGATGGCCAACTCCGGGAACAGCACCACGTCGGCACCGTATTCATCGCGTGCCAGCTGCATCAACTCGATGATGCGCCCGGTGTTTCCAGCCACATCCCCGACCGGGAAGTCGAACTGGGCCATGGCGATGCGTAGCGATTGGGACATATCAACAACCTTCTGCTTGGCCCTCGCACCCGGCGCGGGCTGGATTGACCGACATTTCGCGGAGGATGCTTTCGCAGACCGCAGCGGTGTGCTTCAGCGCCTCATTATTCCAGAAGCGCAGCACCCGGTAGCCCCTGCTCCTCAGGAAGGCTTCACGCGTGATGTCGTTCAGGTCATCCGCGTGCTGGCTGCCGTCCAGCTCGATGATCAATTTGTGTTCAAGGCAGACGAAATCGACCACATACGGCCCGACAGGATGCTGCCGACGGAACTTGAACCCGAGCAGATGCCGGCCCCGAAGGAAGTACCAGATCCGCCGCTCGGCATCGGTCATCCGCCGGCGCAAGGCGCGGGCATTGTTGGTCTTGCTTCCTTTGCGCATGAACGTCTCCTTGGTCAGGGGACGATTGCCTGCCTGCGCGTTGATGGTGATCGGGAGAAGCAACCGGGTGGGATGGGAGATCTTCGCCGGCTGCAGTGCTGTTGGATTGCTGGAAGCCAGAGGCAAAACCCTGCCCTCACCCCTACCCCTCTCCCGCTGGCGGGAGAGGGGACAGCAACAGCAAAAAGCAAAACTTCCGACTTCGTTGGCTTCGTTGGCTTCGTTGGCTCCGGTAGCTCCTGCTCCTGCTCCCGCTCCCACTCCAGTTCTGGCTCTGGCTTTGGCTTGGGCTGTAGCTGTGGCTTGGGCCTTGCTGTGGCTGTGGCTGTGGCTGTTGCTGTGGCCTTGCCTTTGGCTGCTTTTTTTTTGCTGTCCCCTCTCCCGCCTGCGGGAGAGGGGTAGGGGTGAGGGCAAGCTTTCGCCTTTGATTTTGCCTCGGCTTCCGCCCCTCCCACCAACCCCAAAACAAGAAAGGCCACCCGAAGGTGGCCTCTCTCACATCACTGAAGCGCAGTCTTACTTGACCAGCTTCGCGATGGCAGCGCCCAGGTCGCCCGGCGAACGGACAGTGACAACACCGGCAGCTTCCATCGCTGCGAACTTGCCTTCCGCCGTGCCCTTGCCGCCCGAGGCGATCGCGCCGGCATGGCCCATGCGCTTGCCGGCCGGAGCCGAAGCACCGGCGATGAAGCCAACCACCGGCTTCTTCACGAACTGCTTGATGTACTCGGCACCGGCTTCCTCGGCGTCGCCGCCGATTTCGCCGACCATGATGATGCCTTCGGTCTGCGGGTCTTCGTTGAACAGCTTCAGGCAGTCAACGAAGTTCAGGCCGTTGATCGGGTCACCACCAATACCGATGCAGGTCGACTGGCCCAGGCCCACTTCCGTGGTCTGCTTGACCGCTTCATAGGTCAGGGTGCCCGAACGCGACACGATGCCGATCTTGCCCGGCATGTGGATGTGGCCCGGCATGATGCCGATCTTGCACTCGCCCGGGGTGATCACGCCGGGGCAGTTCGGCCCGATCAGCACGGTGTCCGGATGCGAACGGGTCAGCACGTTCTTCACGCGCAGCATGTCCAGCACCGGGATGCCCTCGGTAATGCAGACGATGACCTTGATGCCGGCAGCAGCGGCTTCCAGGATCGCGTCGGCAGCAAATGCCGGCGGCACGTAGATGACCGACGCATCGGCGCCGGTGCTCTGCACGGCGTCAGCAACGGTGTTGAACACCGGCAGGTCGATGTGGGTGGTGCCGCCCTTGCCGGGGGTCACGCCGCCAACAACCTGGGTGCCGTACTCGATCATCTGAGTGGCGTGGAAGGTGCCCTGCTGGCCGGTGAAGCCCTGCACGATCACCTTGGTGTTCTTGTTGATCAAAACTGACATTGGATTTCCTTCGGTGTCGGATCAGGCGGCGTTCTTGACAGCTTCAACGATCTTCTTGGCGCCGTCGTTGATGTTGTCAGCCGGGATGATGGCCATGCCGCTGTCGCGCAGCAGCTGCTTGCCTTCTTCCACGTTGGTGCCTTCCAGGCGCACCACGACCGGAACCTTGACGCCCACTTCCTTCACAGCGGCGATGATGCCTTCGGCAATCATGTCGCAGCGGACGATGCCGCCGAAGATGTTGACGAAGATGCCTTCGACCTTGTCCGAGGACAGGATCAGCTTGAAGGCTTCAATGACGCGCTGCTTGTTGGCACCGCCGCCCACGTCCAGGAAGTTCGCCGGCTCGCCGCCGTTGAGCTTGATGACGTCCATGGTGGCCATGGCCAGGCCTGCGCCGTTGACCATGCAGCCGATGTTGCCGTCCATGGTGACGTAGTTGATGTCCAGCTCCGAAGCGATCACTTCGGTCGGGTCTTCCTGGGTCTTGTCGCGCATGGCGACCAGGGCCTTCTGGCGGAACGCGGCGTTGTCGTCGCTGTCGAACTTGCCGTCCAGCGCGTACAGGTTGCCGTCGTCCAGGATGGCCAGCGGGTTGATCTCAACCAGCGCCAGGTCCTTTTCGTTGAACAGGCGGTACAGGTTCACCATGATGCTGGCGAACTGGCCGGCCTGCTTGGCGGTCAGGCCCAGCTTGAAGCCGAAATCACGGCCGTGGTAACCCTGCACGCCTTCAACGAAATCGACGTTGAGCGAGTGGATCAGCTCCGGGGTTTCAGCAGCAACCTGCTCGATCTCCACGCCGCCTTCCGAAGAAGCGATGTAGGTGATGGTCTTGGTGCCACGGTCAACCAGCACCGACAGGTACAGCTCCTTGACGATCTCACCGGCAGTGGTCACCAGCACCAGGTTGACCGGCAGCTCGACGCCTGCGGTCTGGTAGGTGGCCATCTTGGTGCCGAGCATCTTGGCCGCAGCGGCCTTCACGTCGTCGGTGGTCTTGCAGAACTTGACGCCGCCTGCCTTGCCGCGACCGCCAGCATGGATCTGCGCCTTGACCATCCAGGGGCCCTGGCCCAGCGACTGGGCAGCTGCAACGGCTTCGTCCGGGGTCGCAGCGACCTTGCCGGCCGGGACCGGGATGCCGTATTCGGCAAGCAGTTGTTTTGACTGGTATTCGTGGAAATTCATGCGTCACCGTGGGAATAGGAACGACCGCACGCATCTCCTCGGGCCCCCGGCTTGGGGCGCCAGCATGGACCGCGGCGGGCCCACTATTGTGGCCGAGCCGGCGGCGGCACGCAAAGAAGTCTGTACAAAAGGCCACGAGCAGCATGGTTTTTAGCGTTTTTTCAGCAACTTGCCGCCCCCGCCGGTTGTCCACAAACGTGTCGTGCCCAGTCCATGCGCGCCTATACTTGTCCGGTTCGCCCCTGGATAGGAGTCCGGATTGGCCCCCAGCCCCTCGCTCATCGACCGGATCGAGTCGATACCCCGGCGCGAGCTGTACTTTTTCGCGTTGTACCGGGTGCTGGTCGCCTCCCTTCTCTGTGCACTGGTGTTCGGCCCGCTGACCCTGCTGGTGGGTGAGGCACATCACCCCCTGCTGGCTGCCGCCGTCTCCATCGGCTACCTGCTGCTGGCTGCGGTACTGCTGTTCTGGGGGCGCGACGAGCGCTGGCTGCAGGGCATCGTGTTCTGGAGCGTGATGGTCGACATTGTCGCTGCCACCCTGCTCAGCCATGCACTGCCCGGGGCCAGCGCCGGCATCTCCATGTCGCTGCTGTTCAACATCGCCGCGGCCGCCCTGCTGCTGCCATTGTCACGGGCCTTGCTGGTGGCGCTGCTGGCCGGCATCGCCACGGTTGCCGAATTCGTCTGGGCCACGTTCGAGGCCATCAATACAACCCGCACCCTGGCCGAGCTGGCGATGTTCGTCACCAGCTATCTCGCGCTCGCGTTCATTTGCTACCAGATCGGCAGCCGCACCCGCCGCACCCAGCAATTGGCCGATCAGCGTGGTGCCGAGGTGGCCAACCTTGTCGAAGTCAACGAACTGATCATCCGGCGCATGCGCACTGGCGTGCTGGTGGTGGATACCAGCGGCCGCATCACCCTGGCCAATGAGGCTGCCACTGCGCTGCTGGGCGACATGGAAGGCAACCTGGCCACCGAACGCCCGACGCTGGCATCGGCCTCGCCCGAGTTGGCGCGTCGCCTGCAGCGTTGGCGCGGCGGCTCCCATGAAGAACAACAGCCACTGCAGCTCGCACCAGAACAGGTCGAAGTGTTGCCCCGTTTCGCGCGGCTGCTGGCCGACAGCGACATGACCCTGGTGTTTCTGGACGACACCAGCGTCGTCTCCAAGCGCGCGGAGTCCTTGACGCTTTCCACCCTGGGCAGGTTCTCGGCCAGCCTGGCCCATGAAATCCGCAACCCCTTGGCGGCCATCAACTACGCCACACAGTTGCTGGAGGAATCCGAAGACATCGGTGACGCCGACCGCCGCCTGCTGAAGATCATCCATCAGCAATGCCAACGCACCAACGGCATTGTTGAAAGCGTGCTGGCACTGGCTCGTCGTGAGCGCGCCAATCCGGAGAACCTGGACTTGGCCGCGTTCGTGCGCCGCTTCGTGATCGAGCACAAGCAGACGCTGTCATCGGACAAGGACAGCCTGGAAGTGATGATCAGTGAATCCTCGGTGCCGGCAATGATGGACCCGCGCCATCTGCATCAGGTACTCACCGCGCTGGTCCACAATGCGCTCAAGTATGGCCGCATGAACGATGAGCCGGCGCGGGTACGCATCCGCGTGGCCTCGGCCGAGCGCCATGCCGTCATCGACATCATGGACCGCGGCCCGGGCATCGCCGATGGCGTCGCTGCCCAGTTGTTCCGCCCGTTCTACACCACCTCCGAGCACGGCACCGGCCTGGGGCTGTATATCGCCCGCGAACTGTGCCGTGCCAACCAGGCCGAGCTGGACTATGTTTCGGTCCCCAGCGGGGGCGCCTGCTTCCGCCTCACCCTGTCCACCGCCCAATCCACCTTCACCCGCACCGCCCACTGATGCCTTCGGCCACGACGGCCGGTTTGGTGGACAGGGCGTTCCTCGGATATCGTTTTGCCCATGAATGCAGCACACAGCGCCCTGATCGTCGATGACGAACGCGATATCCGCGAGCTTCTGGTCCTGACCCTCGGCCGCATGGGCCTGCGCATCAGCACCGCAGCCAACCTGGCCGAGGCACGCGAACTGCTGGCCAGCAACCCCTTCGACCTGTGCCTGACCGACATGCGCCTGCCTGACGGCAACGGCATTGAACTGGTCACCGAAATCGCCCGCGACTACCCACGCACGCCGGTGGCCATGATCACCGCCTTCGGCAGCATGGACCTGGCGGTGGAGGCACTGAAGGCCGGCGCTTTCGACTTCGTCAGCAAGCCGGTGGACATCAATGTGCTGCGCGGCCTGGTTCGGCACGCGCTGGAGTTGAACAACAGCAGCCGCGCCCAGCCGCCCGCCCCACCGGAGAACGCAACCCGCCTGCTGGGCAGCTCACCGGCCATGGACGAGCTGCGCGCCACCATCGCCAAGGTCGCCCGCAGCCAGGCGCCGGTCTACATTCTTGGTGAATCGGGCGTAGGCAAGGAGCTTGTCGCCCGCACCATCCACGACCAAGGCGCGCGTGCCAGTGGCCCCTTCATTCCGGTCAACTGCGGCGCCATCCCAGGCGAGTTGATGGAAAGCGAGTTCTTCGGCCACCGCAAGGGCAGCTTCACCGGCGCCCACGCCGACAAGCCGGGCCTGTTCCAGGCGGCCAACGGCGGCACCCTGTTCCTGGATGAAGTGGCCGAGCTGCCGCTGCAGATGCAGGTCAAACTGCTGCGTGCCATCCAGGAAAAGTCGGTACGCCCGGTCGGCGCGTCGGCGGAATTGCCGGTGGATGTGCGCATCCTGTCGGCTACCCACAAGGATCTCGGCACGCTGGTGCAGGATGGCCGCTTCCGCCACGACCTGTATTACCGCATCAATGTCATCGAACTGCGCGTCCCGCCCTTGCGCGAGCGTCGCGGCGACCTGCCCCTGCTGGCCACCACCATCCTCAACCGGCTGGCCCAGGCCCAGGGCCAGGGCCAGACACCGCCGCAGCTGACACCCGGGGCACTGGATGCACTGACCGGCCATGCTTTCCCGGGCAACGTACGCGAGCTGGAGAACATCCTGGAGCGCGCACTGGCCCTGGCGGACGATGAAAACATTGGTGCCAGCGACCTGCGCCTGCCCCAACCCACCAACCCTGCCCGCACCGAACAAGCCATCTTCACCCCTGCCCCGGCAGAGGAAGAAGACGCTGACGAACTCGACAGCGCCGCCGGCGCCCTGCCGTCCTACATCGAGCAGATGGAGCGGGCCGCCATCCAGAAGGCGCTGGAAGAGAACCGCTGGAACAAGACCAAGACAGCCGTGCAACTGGGCATCACCTTCCGTGCCCTGCGCTACAAGCTGAAAAAGCTGGGAATGGAATAACCGCGCAGAGCGCCCTCATCCGACTGCTTCCCTTCTCCCGCACACGGGAGAAGGGAAGCAGTCGGAACAAGCCGACACACCACACGACCGCATGAAAAGCCCCTCTCCCGCCTGCGGGAGAGGGGTTGGGGTGAGGGCGTTTCTAAGCTTTGCCAGGCTCCGCTTCTGCCAAGCTCGCCTCGGCACTTACGACAGAACCTGCATCAATCCTTGGTCACGCGGTTGATCTCGGCCAGGCTGGTAATACCCTGTCCCGCCTTGACCAAGGCCGACTGCCGCAGATCATTGACCCCGATCTTCTGCGCCGCCTCGGCGATATCCATCGCATTGCCGCCTTCCAGCACGATGGCCGCAATCTCGTCGGTCATCGGCATCACCTGATAGATGCCGGTACGGCCCTTGTAGCCCTCGGTGCATTCCTCGCAGCCAACCGGCTCAAACAGCTGGATGCCGCGATCAATCTGCTTTGCAGTGAAGCCTTCGGCCAGCAACGCGTTCTCCGGCAACTGCTGCGGACGCTTGCAGTTGCTGCACAGGCGGCGTGCCAGGCGCTGCGCGATCACCAGCGTCACCGACGAGGTGATGTTGTACGGCGCGATACCCATGTTCATCAGTCGCGCGATGGTCTGCGGTGCGTCGTTGGTATGCAGCGTGGACAGCACCATGTGGCCGGTCTGCGCGGCCTTGATCGCGATTTCCGCCGTCTCCAGGTCACGGATTTCGCCGACCATGATGATGTCCGGATCCTGTCGCAGGAACGAGCGCAGTGCGGCGGCAAAGGTCATACCGCGCTTGTTGTTCTGCTGCACCTGGTTGACGCCGGGCAGGCGGATTTCCACCGGGTCTTCGGCGGTGGAGATATTGCGCGTGTCGTCGTTGAGGATGCCCAGCGCGGTGTACAGCGACACCGTCTTACCCGAGCCCGTCGGGCCGGTGACCAGCACCATGCCGTAGGGCTTGTGGATGGCTTCCAGGAACAGCTTCTGCTGCTCCGGCTCATAACCCAGCTTGTCGATACCCAGCTTGGCCGCACTGCCGTCCAGAATACGCAACACGGTCTTCTCGCCGAACAGGGTCGGCAGCGTGCTGACGCGGAAGTCGATCTGCTTGGTCTTGGACAGGTTGAGCTTGATGCGCCCATCCTGCGGCACGCGCTTCTCGGCGATATCCAGCTGCGCCATCACCTTCAGGCGCGCCGCGATACGCTGGTTCAACTTCACCGGCGCCTTGGCCACCGTCTTGAGCAGGCCATCGATACGGAAACGGACGCGGTAGTCGTCTTCATACGGCTCAAAGTGAATGTCCGAAGCGCCCTTGCGGATCGCATCGACCAACACCTTGTTGACGAACTTGACCACCGGCGTGTCGTCGCCCTTGGCGTCGATACCCGCATCGCCACCGGCCCCCATGTCCTCGTCACCAGCGGCGACGTCCAGGTCGCCCATGTCCTCATCGTCACCGCCAAGCGCGCTGCCGATGCTGTCATTACTGGCCAGCCACAGGTCCAGCGTGCGGCGGATCTGGTCTTCGTCCACCAGGATCGGCTCGACCACCAGATTGGTATGGAACTTGATCTCGTCCAGCGGCTGGGTCGGGTTGAACGTCCCCACAAACAACTTGCCACCGCGCTTGAACAGCGGCAGCACCTGATGCTTGCGCAGCAGTTCCTCGCTGACCAGCTTCATCGCATTCTGGTTGGCATCGAACACCGACACATCCATCAGCGGCATGCCGAATTCCATGGCATTGGCCGCCGCCATGTTCGCCGCGGACACCAGCTTCTTGTCGGCCAACCACTGCGCCAGCGGCACCCTGGCATCCGCCGCCTGCGCCATCGCCGTACGGGCAACCGCCTCATCCAGCGCTCCATCCTGAACCAGACGGCGGGCAATCCCGGTGATGCCAACCAGGTTGGCGGTAACGGCGGTGTTCATTGAGTTCCCCAGGGTGAGACGGTAGCCCGGTGATTGTACGCACGGGGATAGCCGCTTGTAGAGCCAACGCAGCTCCCCCGCTCCAAATTCAGCACTGCACGAGAGACCTGCCGCGACCGTCGAGAATCAGCTTTTGCAACCATGCATCCGCCCCTTCAACCAACTCAACCCGGATTGTCACCGATCTTGAACGGGAGCATGTACTGCCTGATCAGTTCATGGTCGCCCACTCCCGGCACACCCAGCTCGGCCTTACATGGGCCAGGGCAGTAATACGTTCCAAACAAACGGTCAAATATGGAGAACACAGAGGCAAAGTTTTTCCCCACGCCTTCCCCCTCAAGGACGTGATGCCAACGGTGCATTGCCGGGGATACAAGAATGTGACCAAACCACCCCAGGGTCCATGGCTGATTTATATGCACAAAAGCCCCGTAATAGTGACGAACCAGGGAATTCAGCAATACAGCCCACCAAGGAAAGCCAATGGCGGCTATCGCCACACCATCAATCACCGTCGTCGTCACCCGATTTATCGGATGAAATCGGTAAATGGTTGTCCAATTCATATGACGATCACTGTGATGCATCACATGCGCTTTCCAGAACCAGCCAACATGCTCCAGCCGGTGTCGCCAATAAGCAAAAAAATCCCCGAGGAAAACCGCTGCGACACCATATACAACAGCCGCCCAGATCCCTGTGGGCGCAGGCAAGGAAAGCATCAACCCGCCACGCTCACTCGCACCAATCACAAAAGCCGACAGTGCCGAAAGTGGCGCAAGAAGAAAGACCAGATCCAACCCATAGACACAGACGTTGAAGGCTATTGGTCGAACCTCAATAGCCAAGAGAGCAGCACGAAGATCCCGTCTGTTTACCCACAAAGCAAAGCAAAGCATGACAGCCGCCAGCGTCAGCACTCCTGCCAAGCTGTCAAATATCATCTGAAAATACCGATCTGGGCTCATGCATTTCCCCGACAACTTTGAACAGGCGCCCGCCTCACCCGTCGATCTCGAACCCAGGCTTTCTCTGATGAAAACCGATCATCGCGAGAACAACCGGCTATCGCCCAGCATACAAAAAATGATTGATCGCCAATAAAAATCAGGGATCGATGCTGCAGTTTCCGGAATTCATGCCACAGGTAATGCCTTGTTTACCTGGAGCCTTCGGCGTACCAGTGATTGCCGTACCGATCACTGTCGCATCCTCCGTCGTGGCACATGCTTTCGCCGGCGCCGATGCGGGCGCCTCATTGTTGTAAAGCGCAATCAAAGAGAAACGCGCATAGTTGGTCATCTCAGCCAAGCATGCACTTTCAGCGGCACGGACACGGTATGCATTGTACGCAGGCAGTGCCACCGCACTTAGCAGCGCAATAATCGCAATTACGATCATCAGCTCAATCAGCGTAAAGCCCGCTTGAAGTTTACGATCCATTTTCATGCCTCCCCATGGCACTCAAGGAACCCAACACCCTCGTCGGACCCCAAAAAAACGGGGGCCACAAGGCCCCCGCTCTTACTCCTCGCTACAACCCGCAGCCTTTACGGCACCGGAGCGGGGGTAGTGGCCGCTACCAGCGAACAGGTACCAGTGCCAGCCTCGCACGAGGTGTTGCTCTGACCCTTCGGTGCATCTTTTGCGGTGAATACAATAGGCGTATTGGCTGCAACAACGGCATCGTCCACGTCTGCGCTTATGCCCTTACAGGCCTTCGGCACGAAGTCTTCCACCTTCATTTCTGCATGCACCGCAGCAATGGCCGAATTCATGTATGCCTTGGCTTCGCCCAGGCAGGCATTCTCAGCCGACTTGACGCGGTAGTTGTTGTAGGCCGGCAGCGCGATGGCGGCCAGGATGGCAATGATCGCAACCACGATCATCAGTTCGATCAGGGTAAAGCCCTGCTGCTTCTTCATGAGTACATCCCCTAGAGGTTGGTTTGTGAACATGGTTGCAGGCTTGCGCCTACTCGCATGGGGTTACAAAGCAGGTTGCGTGCCAACTCTCGGCTCTTGCCTACTCCCCGCCAACAATGATGGCAGCATCGAAGAAGAAGGGAAGCCCCCAGTGATGCAATTCAGGAACAAGGCCACAGCCTGACCTATTACGTCACTTTGTGACGCAACTCAGCGGCATTGATTGCCATCGGGTGGCGACCCACTTGCCGGCAGAGTCACAGAATGCAGGATTGCCGCCCAATACGAACGGGCCCACCACAGATCGGGTGGCGCCGGCTCAAGACGTTAGGAGCGGCCTCGGCCGCGAAGCTGGCAATGCAATGGCAGACGGGATACCTGCAATTGCAGGTTCTGTGCAGCCTGCACCCTCTCAGCGCTTCGCGGCCGAGGCCGCTCCTACCAAATGCTTGATGTGCGCGAGGCAGTCCGGCAGCCAGAGCCTCCCGGACGGCCACCCTGGTGCGCGGATGGATCGCTTGCCGCTCCCGGCCTGACCACTGATGTGACCCGTGCCGCCAAAGCTCATTGCCGGGCTGTGCCTACAGCCGCCTGACCAGCTACCATGCGGCTGTTGTCTGGCCTGGGGATGGCCGGACGGGGAGAGTGAAGAGTGGCCGTTACCCGTAACGCGATCAATAAAGAGACTGCTGGGCGCAGCACCAGCCAGATGCAACCGTTTGTCTGGGAGGGAACAGACAAGCGCGGCGTGAAGATGAAAGGCGAGCAGGACGCCAGGAACGTCAACCTGCTCAGGGCAGAGTTGCGCCGCCTGGGCATCACCCCGACGGTGGTCAAACCCAAGCCCAAGCCACTGTTCGGCTCTGCCGGCAAGCCTGTAAAGCCCAAGGACATTGCCTTCTTCAGCCGCCAGATGGCGACGATGATGAAATCCGGCGTGCCTATCGTCAGCGCCCTGGAGATCATTGGCAGCGGCCACAAGAACCCGCGCATGGCCAAGCTGGTGGGCACGATCCGCGCCGACCTGGAAGGCGGCTCCTCGCTCTACGAGGCCATCAGCAGGCACCCGGTCCAGTTCGATGAGCTGTATCGCAACCTGGTCCGCGCCGGCGAAGGTGCTGGTGTGCTGGAAACGGTGCTGGAGACCATCGCCAACTATCAGGAAAACCTTGAGACCCTGAAGGGGAAGATCAAGAAGGCGCTGTTCTACCCCGCCATGGTGATCGCGGTGGCACTGATGGTCAGCTCGGTGCTGCTCATCTGGGTGGTGCCGCAGTTTGAAGACATCTTCAAGAGCTTTGGTACCGACTTGCCCGTCTTCACCCAGATGATCGTGGCTGCTTCACGCTTCATGGTTGGCTGGTGGTGGGCAATCCTGCTGGTGGTGATCGGCGTGGTCGGTGGCTCGATCTTCGCCTACAAGCGCACACCAAAGATGCAGGAGATGATGGACCGCCTGATCCTCAAGGTCCCTGTCATTGGCCAGATCATGCACAACAGCTCCATTGCGCGTTTTGCACGCACCACGGCTGTGACATTCAAGGCGGGCGTACCCCTGGTGGAGGCGCTTGGCATCGTCGCGGGCGCTACCGGCAACAAGGTCTATGAAGAAGCGGTTCTTCGCATGCGGGACGATGTCTCGGTGGGCTACCCGGTCAACATGGCGATGAAGCAGGTCAACATCTTCCCGCACATGGTGGTACAGATGACCGCCATCGGTGAGGAAGCCGGCGCCCTGGACACCATGTTGTTCAAGGTGGCCGAATACTTCGAGCAGGAAGTGAACAACTCCGTGGATGCGCTCACCAGCCTGCTCGAACCGTTGATCATGGTGTTCATCGGTGTGGTCGTCGGCAGCATGGTGGTGGGCATGTACCTGCCTATCTTCAAGCTCGCCTCTACAGTTGGATAATTGACGCATGGCATTTCTCGACCAGCACACCGCCATTGGCTATCCCGCAGCGGCGGCGCTGGGGCTGCTGATCGGCAGTTTCCTGAATGTGGTGATCCTACGCCTGCCCAAGCGCATGGAGTGGCAATGGAAGCGCGATGCCCGCGAAATCCTCGGCGAGCCGGATATCTATGAACCACCACCGCCGGGGATCGTGGTCGAGCCCTCGCACTGCCCGCACTGCAAGCACAAACTGAGCTGGTACGAGAACATTCCGCTGTTCAGCTGGCTGATCCAACGCGGCAAGTGCCGGCATTGCCAGGCGCCGATCTCACTGCAGTACCCGCTCGTGGAACTGGTCACCGCCTTGATGGTGCTGGCCAGCGTGTGGCAGTTCGGCTTCGGCTGGCAAGGCTTTGGCGCGATTGTGCTGAGCTGCTTCCTGGTGGCCTTGTCCGGCATTGACCTGCGCACGCAACTATTGCCCGACCAGCTCACCTTGCCGCTGATGTGGCTGGGCCTGATCGGCAGCATGGACAACCTGTACATGCCGGCCAAGCCGGCATTGATCGGCGCGGCCGTGGGGTATCTGTCGCTATGGACGGTGTGGTGGTTGTTCAAACAGCTCACCGGCAAGGAAGGCATGGGCCACGGCGACTTCAAACTGCTGGCGGCGCTCGGCGCGTGGTGTGGACTGAAAGGCATTCTGCCGATCATCCTGCTGTCCTCGCTGGTGGGCGCCATCGTCGGCTCGATCTGGCTGTATTCGCGTGGCCGCGACCGCGCTACCCCCATTCCATTCGGCCCCTACCTGGCCATCGCCGGCTGGCTGGTCTTCATGTGGGGCGACCAGATGATTGGTGGCTATATGCGCCTGGCCGGCCTCCAGCCTTGAGCAACGCCGCACTGTAGAGCGGAGCCATGCTCCGCCCTACAGCGGAAAACCCTTGCCGAGCATGTGCTCGGTACTGCTGAAAATCCCTCGCCCCTATTCCTGGCCCGCCCATGAGCACTTTCATCGTTGGCCTTACTGGCGGTATTGCCTCAGGCAAGAGTGAAGTCAGCCGTCGCTTTGAGGCACTTGGGATCATCGTGGCCGATGCGGATATCGCAGCGCGCGAAGTCGTGGCCAAGGGCAGCTCGGCACTCGCCCAGATCGCCGAACGATTCGGTGCCGCTGTCCTGCAGGACGATGGCAACCTGGACCGCGCGTGGTTGCGTCAGCGCATCTTTGCTGACGCGGAACAACGGCGGGCATTGGAAGCCATCACCCACCCTGCCATCCGCGCACGCGTGCGGGAAATCTGTGAAACCGCCGAAAGCCCTTACGCAATCGCGGCGATCCCGCTGCTGACGGAAGCGGGCGGAAGCGCGGCGTATCCGTGGCTGCATCGCATCCTGGTGGTTGACGCACCCGAAGCCATCCAGCACGCACGTCTGCTACGCCGCGACAACATTGATACCGAACTGGCCAACCGCATGATCCAGGCCCAGGCCAGCCGCGAACAACGCCTGGCATTGGCCGACGATGTAATCGTCAACGATGGCCACCCGGAGCAATTGCAGGCACATATCGAAGCACTGGATCTGCGTTACCGGGAATTGGCTGCCGGGAAAGGCTGAGCGGGAAGCCCTCTCATTCGGCGCTGCGCGCCACCTTCTCCCGCATGCGGGAGAAGGGAAAGTGGCTGCATTTCCGCCGCGTCGGGTCTTCTGTGATTCTGGCTTTCCACATCTCTGACTTGCAGTGGTGCTTTCCGGCGCACCTGCTCTTCGGCTCTGCTGGCTTTTTAGCGATACCAATGCGATCAATCGTTCCAGCTCGCACTTGCTTCGCGGCCGACGCAACCCGCTGAAACACGATCAGCCCGGGGTGAACGTCAGCGTCGCAACCACACCACGCTCCTCACCCGGACGGATGCTGACCTGCCACCCATAGAGCGTGCATAGCCGGCTGACGATGGACAAGCCGATGCCGCCGCCCTGCGAATGGCCTGCGTGCGTGCCGCGATAGCCACGCTGGAACAGGCTGGCAGCATCTTTCTCGCTCAGACCTGGGCCGGTATCGATCACCTCCACCGCCCCCGTGCCCACCCGCACCAACACCCGCCCTTCCTGGGAATACTTCACCGCATTGCCGATCAGGTTCCCAAGCGCCACTGACAGGGCTGCTTCCGGCGCCTCGACCACAAGATCCCGCTCACCTTCCAGCGCCAGCTCCAGCGGCTTGCCGCCCAATTGAGCGCGGTGTGATTCCAGTAATTGCTCGGCGACCCGCGCCACATTGCTGCTGCCCTGCCCCCGCTCGTTGCGGGACAACAACAGCAACGAGCCGATCAGATCACTGCACTGCTGCTCGGCACGCTGGATACGCTGCAAACGCTGCAGCACCTTTTCATCCAGCCCCGGTCGCGCCAGCAGCAGCTCTGTTGCGCCACGAATCACCGCAAGCGGCGTGCGCAGCTCATGGCTGACATCGGCGTTGAATTCGCGGTCGCGCTGGACCACTTCCGTCAGCCGCGTCGAGTAATCATCCAAGGCTTCGGCCAACTGCCCGACTTCGTCGTCGGGGAAGCGTGGTGCCAAGGGCTCCGGATGGGTGTTGCCACCACGAAAGGCCCGCAGGCGTGCAGCCAGATCCGAAACCGGACGCATCACACGTGATGCAGACCACCAGCCCAACACCCATGACAACACGCTGAAGAAAATCACCGACAGCAGCAGTGCCCGCTTGAGCTGCTGCTCACCGCGGATACTGTCGGTCATGTCATACGCAAGGAAAAACCAGGCGTCGGGTGTCTTGCGCACCGCCAACTTGTAAGAGAAGGAATTGCCCTGCTCGTCGACGCCCGACAATCCGTGGATTCCGTCCTGGAATTCATACCAGTCCGGCTCTTCGCCACGCAGTGCTTCAAACTTGTCCGGCTTGATCAGCCGCGCTCGCATCTGCTGCAGAGGAAGGTCCGGATTGCGACTGGGATCCATCGCATATCGACGCGCGTACTCGTTGATATTCCGGTTCATCACGTCTTCGACCAGCTGGTTCTCCACCCGCTGCCGCGCCCAGTTCGTCGCAAACGCAAAAAGTGCCGTCAGGCAGAAGCCCAACAGCACGAAGGAAACGATGATGCGGCTGCGCAGGCGGCGCCGATAACGCCCCCGCTTTCGGACCGCCCCAGGCAATGCAGGTTCAGGCATCGGGAGCGCAGATGCGATAGCCGATGCCGTGGCGGGTCTGAATCATCGGCGCCTCGAACGGCTTGTCGACCACCGCACGCAGCCCGTGGATATGCACACGCAGCGAATCGGAGTCCGGCAGTTCCTCACCCCACACACGGGTTTCCAGTTCCTGGCGTGTCACCACGGCCGGCGAGGCCTCCATCAGCGCCTGCAGTATCTTCAGCGCGGTGGGATTGAGCTGCAGCAGCTTGGCCTGACGACGCACTTCCAGCGTGTCCAGGTTGTATTCCAGTTCACCGACTTCCAGAACACGCGTATGCGCGCCCTTGCCGCGCCGCGACAGCGCATTGAGGCGCACTTCCACTTCCTGCAACGCGAACGGCTTGATCAGGTAGTCATCCGCGCCGGAATCAAACCCGGCCAGCTTGTTATCCAGCGAATCGCGCGCGGTCAACATCAAGACCGGCGTCTGCTTGCGCGCATCGTTGCGCAACTTGCGGCAGACCTCGATGCCGTCCATGCCCGGCAGGTTGAGATCGAGCACGATCGCATCGAAATCATGCACCACGGCCAGATGCAGACCAGTGACGCCATCGGCGGCGAAATCCACCGTATGGCCGCGATCCTCGAGGTAGTCCCCGAGGTTGGCCGCGATGTCGCTGTTGTCTTCGATTACAAGAATGCGCACATGAACCTCTATTTATTCTGCTGACTTAAACGCGCATCGTGAATCAAAATGCCTTAATTCACGCCATCCCGGGTTTGCGAACGATACATATTCCGCATGGCATCCGTACCACTTTCGCGAGCTTCCCGGCGCTGAGCCACCGTGATGCAGATGTTCTGAGGACGATTGCTGCCCACCGGCCGTTCGCGCTTGCAGATCAGGCGACTATCTTCCCGCGCCTTGTCCAGCAATGCATTTACGCGCTCCTGCTCGTTGAAGACGAGCAACTTATCCGCCTCGGACAGAGCACCATCGCCGGTGTTACCCAGCTTTTCCGCAATAAGATCCAAAGCCGACACCACCTGCCGCTGATCCTCAAAAGTGATCTCGCTGTAAGTCTGTCCTTCGGCCAAGTCCTTGAGAATCTGCTGCTTCTGTTGAGAGAACGGTATGCCCTCCTGCAACGCTGGAGCCTTCGGGGCCCCCGTAGCGGAAGCGGATACGAACAACGCTGCCAGGACAATCATGAACGACTTTGCGGACATACCCATTCCTTTGTAGATGAAAGGCGGACTCTACCGAGCCCCGCCCCTCTCAGGCAAGAAGCAAAAAACAAGGCCCTGGCGAAAACCGCCAGGGCCATAAGAATTCCCGATCACCGGACCCACTGAGGAGGGCTGGGTACAGTGGAAACAGGCTAATGCCAGGGCAATTAAAGGCTTGTTAAATCCATGCAAACAAATTGGCAGCCCGGCCTCAGCGCTTGAGTTGAGTCACGTATTCGATCATCTGCCCGGCCACGTCCCCTCCTGAGACGCCCTCGATGCCCTCCAGCCCCGGGGTTGAATTGACCTCCAGTACCAACGGGCCACGCCGGGAGCGGATCAGGTCCACACCTGCGATCCCCAGGCCCAGCGCCCGTGCCGAACGCACTGCCACTTGCTGCTCGGCCTTGCTGCAGACCACCGCATCGGCCGTGCCGCCGGCATGCAGGTTGGAGCGGAAATCTCCCTCCTGGGCCTGCCGGCGCATGGTTGCCACCACCCGGTCTCCCACCACCAGACAGCGCAGGTCGGCGCCCTGCGCCTCGGCAATGAATTCCTGCACCAGGAAATTGGCATACAGCCCGCGCAGGGCCTCAACCGTTCCCTTGGATGCACTCAACTTCTCGGTGAGGATCACCCCCCTGCCCTGGGTGCCCTCGCTGAGCTTCACCACGTGCGGCGGTGGCCCGAGCATGGACAGCAGGTCGTCGGTGTCGTCCGGGTTGTCACCGAATACGGTCACCGGCATGGCAATGCCCTTGGCCGCAAGTATCTGGTGTGCCCGCAGTTTGTCGCGTGCGCGCAGGATCGCATCGGAAGGATTGGGCGTGCGCGCGCCCATCATTTCAAACTGACGCAGCACCGCCGTGCCGTACCGGGTCACCGAGGCGCCAATGCGTGGAATGACCGCATCGAAGCCCGCCAGCGGCTTGCCCTTGTAATGCATGCTGAAGCCACTGGCGGTGATCCGCATGTAGCAGCGCAGCGGGTCGAGGATCCGCACCGTGTGTCCGCGGGCTCTACCGGCTTCAACCAGGCGCCGGGTGGAATAAAGTTTGCTGTTGCGGGAAAGAATGGCGAGTTTCATCGCGGCGGTGCCGGGCGGGAGGCGCGCAGCATAACGTGCCGCAGGCAGGCCCGGACGAAGATCCCGGGCATGACCATGACACCGCCGGAGCGGAGGGTTCAGCGTCACCACGGGAAGGGATTACGGCCGGAGAACGCGGGCCAATGGCGCCGAGCGCAGGGGATCGATTGCAGCGTTGGAGCGGGTGAAGGGAATCGAACCCTCGTCGTAAGCTTGGGAAGCTTCTGCTCTACCATTGAGCTACACCCGCACAGCGTGGCAAGTCTATGCGGCGCAGGCCATTGCGGGCAAGCGTTACTGCGTCTGAATCATCCGCAGGGGCAAACTGGAAAAGGCAGCGATCGCCGCTGCCTTTCCCCGGGGCCTGCTACCTGTGGCCCTGCACCGCTGCCGCTCAGAAACCGCCGCTGAAGCTGGCAAACAGCGTGGCGTCCCGTGCGGACTTCTGCATCGTGGTGGTGCTCACACCGATGTTGCTGTTCAAGCCCCACAGGTTCAAACGGGCTCCCACAACAGCCGTGGCGTAGTCGCGGTCGAACTTCAGGCCCGGCACCTTGTAGCTGCCCACGTCGGCCACGGTCTGCAACCACGCGCTGGCCTGCTTGCCGTCCTCGAACTCGTGGTCGTAGGTCACCTGTACATACGGCTGCACGGTGCCGCCGTCGAAGCGGGCCTGCCAGCCAACGCGGCCAACAGTGGAATCCACATCCTGGTCGCCATAACCCAGCGCGGTGGCGCTGCGGTTGCTCTCGGTATAGCCATCGAGCTTGACCTTCTGCCAGATGACCGCAGCCACCGGGCCATGACGGAAGCCGCCCTGCTGGCCGAATTCGTAGCCGGCGTTGATTGCAGCGGTCAAATTGCTGCCGTCCGGCGAGCCAGTGTGCTCGCGGGTGGCCGGGCCGAGCTGGACCTTGCGGGTCACGTCATAGCTCAACCAGCTGTAGCTGAGCTGGCCATTGACCCACGCCCGGTCGCCATACCAGCCGGCGAACAGGCCCAGGGTGGTGTCGTCCTGGGTGAAGTCGCCCTTGCTGTTGCCGAAATCGGCATCCATGCGGCCGTAACCGGCGAAGCCGCCCAACACCAGGCCATCACGCGTCCAATCCACACCGAACAGGCCTGCCGGAGCCATGCCGTCGTACAGGTCGGCGTGGGCGTAACGCTGTATGTCGCCGCGCAGGCTGCCCCACCAGGCCAAGCCGTCGTCCGGGCGGCCGGCCACATGCATGCCCACCTGGTCGGCACGGGCGCGGCCGGTGGTCTGTGCCGAGTGGCTCAATATCTGCTGGAAGCGCGGAGCCTCCAGCACCGAAATGGCGTACTCCCCCAGAATCTGGTGGGCGGCGGTGGTTGGGTGCACGCCGTCGGCGAACACATGGGTATTGCCCGCGTTGGGCGCGGTGAAGTCCCGCTGGGTGCAGGTCAGCGAAGAAACCGAGCTGCAGGCCTTGTCACTGACATTGGTAAAGCCATAGGCAGCCGGGGCGGCCACGATTTCCTGCAGGATGGTGAAGGTATCCAGCGGAATGAAGTCGATGCCTGCCTGCTTCAACCCGCCGTACAGTGCATCGTTGTAGAGCTTGGCCACGGCCGTGCCCTGGGCCATGCCCGCTGCACCGCCGGCACGCGCGTCCGGGGTCAGGCCGATATCCGGCAAGTTGGGCACCAGAATGTACTGGGCACCGGCTGCTTTCAGAGTGCCCACCAGGGTGACCTGGTCCATCACCGCCGCACCAATGATGGCTGGCGCCTGTGCCGCAGGCACCTTCTGCGCAGCGAACAGATCGTTCGGCCCGCCCCATACGGTGTACAGCACACTGGCGTCGGCCTTGCCGCCATTGGCGGCCAGATAGCCTGCTGCCTGGGTCTTCAGCGACGGCGTCGGCCCGAGCGGCCCCATCTCATCCACGCCCACGCGGGCGCCGCCGACGGCGTAGTTGTCCCCGCCCTGGCCGTTGCCATTGGGCAGCGCATTGGTGCCGTAGTGCTTGGCCAGATAATCCGACCACACCCAGCCAGGATTGGTGGTGAAACGGCCCACCATCGCCGCATTCGGGTCGAGCTTCTGCAGCACCGGGCGGAAGTGCCCGGTATCGGTCAGGCTGTCGCCGAAGAACACGGTCTTGGAAAACGGCGACTGCGCCATGGCCGGCACAGCAGCCAAGGAGAGCGCAACGGCCAACGCCGAACACAATGGACGGGAAACAAGGGACATGGGGAACTCCTGACGTGGGAAAACGGCGGCGCATACGCCCCCGAACGGTGTTAGTTTTTCATTCCGCCGTAAGAGGCACACGCTGCGCCGCCGCATCGCGGCTGGGCTTTTCCTGCCGCGCTGGCCAAAATGGCCCAATGAACATCCAGCTCAACGGCGAAACCCGCCCCCTTCCCGCCCCCATGACCGTGATCGAACTGCTGGCTGCCGAAGGCCTTGCCGAGCGCCGCGTGGCAGTGGAGGTCAACAACGAGATCGTGCCGCGCAGCCGCCACGGCCAGTACCAGTTGAACGATGGCGATACCGTGGAGATCGTCCACGCGCTGGGCGGCGGCTGAGCCTCATCACGGTGCCGGCGGCGACGCAAACCACAGCACCGGCAATGCAAGGAAATCCCCGGGCCCTGCCTGCCGCGCGCCGTTGCTCCTTGCCCTTCAGCGCACACAACGAGCAACCGCACCGCACTGATGACCAGGCCCATCAAGCCAGCCGCGTGGCATCCAGACACTGCCCGGCAAGCCTTTGCCGAACATGGCCCGGCACTACAGGCCGCCGTGATGGGTGATAATTCGCGGCATGAACGCAACTGCTCCCACCGATTCGCTGGTCATTGCCGGCAAAACCTATTCCTCCCGACTGCTGACCGGCACCGGCAAGTTCAAGGATCTGGAAGAAACCCGCCTGGCCACCGAGGCCGCTGGCGCCCAGATCGTCACCGTGGCGATCCGCCGCACCAACATTGGCCAGAACCCGGGCGAACCCAATCTGCTGGACGTGTTGCCGCCGGACCGCTACGCCATCCTGCCCAACACCGCCGGCTGCTACACCGCCGAAGATGCCGTGCGCACCTGCCGCCTGGCCCGTGAGCTGCTGGACGGCCACAACCTGACCAAACTCGAAGTGCTGGGCGACCAGAAAACCCTGTACCCGGACGTGATGGCCACGCTCAAAGCCGCCGAACAGCTGGTCAAGGACGGCTTCGACGTGATGGTCTACACCTCCGATGACCCGATCCTGGCCAAGCGCCTGGAAGAGATCGGTTGCGCTGCGGTGATGCCGCTGGCCGCGCCGATCGGTTCGGGCCTGGGCATCCAGAACAAGTACAACCTGATCGAGATCATCGAAAACGCCAAGGTGCCGATCATCGTCGATGCCGGCGTCGGCACCGCTTCCGATGCTGCCATTGCCATGGAGCTGGGCTGCGACGGCGTACTGATGAACACCGCCATCGCCGGCGCCCGCAACCCGGTGCTGATGGCCAGCGCCATGCGCAAGGCCGTGGAAGCCGGCCGCGAGGCCTTCCTGGCCGGGCGCATTCCGCGCAAGCGTTACGCCAGCGCATCCTCGCCGGTGGATGGGTTGATCGGCTGATGACCAATCCTTTCGACAGCGCCGGTTCCAAGGCCCCGCCCAAGCCCTTCACCGTGACCGAAGGCCGCCGCGAAGTGCGCAGCTTCGTGCTGCGCCAGGGCCGCTTTACTCCCGCCCAGCAGCGCGCGTTCGACGAACGCTGGCCGCGCTTCGGCATCGACTACAACGGCCAGCCGCGTGACCTGGACGCCACCTTCGGCCGCAGCGCACCCAAGGTGCTGGAAATCGGCTTCGGCAACGGCGCCGCGCTGCGTTATGCCGCGCAGTTCGACACCTCCAAGGATTACATCGGCATCGAAGTGCATGCCCCCGGCGTGGGCCGCCTGCTCAATGCACTGGCCGATGACGGTGCCGACAACGTCAAGCTCTACCACCACGACGCGGTGGAAGTGCTGGAGAAGGAAATCGCCGACGGCGCACTGGACGAAGTGCGCATCTACTTCCCCGATCCTTGGCACAAGAAGCGCCACAACAAGCGCCGCCTGGTGCAGCCGGCGTTTGCCGACCTGCTGGTACGCAAACTGCGCATTGGCGGGCGCCTGCACTGCGCCACCGACTGGGAAGACTATGCCGAGCAGATGTGGGAAGTGCTCGATGCCACGGCCGGCCTGGTCAACCGCGCCGGCCCGCGCGGCAGCGTGCCCCGCCCGGACTGGCGCCCACAGACCCACTTCGAGACCCGCGGCCAGAAACTGGGGCATGGCGTCTGGGATCTGGTGTATGACAGGGGCTAGGGATTCGGGATTCGGGATTCGGGATTCGTAAAAGCGTAAGGTGCAATGGCTACTTCACTTTCCAGCAGAAACGAATCATCAAACGCGCTCATCGGCGTGCAAGCTGAGTTTGGCCTCGCGCGTCCTTCTGCCACCGCTCGCCAGCGAACCCTGCCGTCCAGGCTGACCGGCTTCAACGAATCCCCAATCCCCACTGCCGAATCCCCGCTCTGATGGATACCGCGCTGACGCTGACAACCGACATGAAGCTCGTTCTCGGGCTGGTCGGTTTCACGATGGCGATGTTCCTGTTCGAGCGCATCCGTGCCGACGTAGTTGCGTTGGTGGTGATGGTGGTGCTGGGCGTCACCGGCTTGATCGCGCCGGAGGAAATTTTCGGCGGCTTCTCCGGCAACGCGGTGATGAGCATCATCGCCACCACCATCCTCGGTGCCGGGCTGGACCGCACCGGCGCGCTGAACCGTCTTGCCGGCTGGTTGCTGCGGCGTTCGCACGGCCTTGAGCAGCGGCTGCTGCTGTTGACCACCGCCACTGCCGGCTTGAACTCCTCGTTCATGCAGAACCCGTCGGTGATGGCCTTGTACCTGCCGGTCGCCTCGCGTCTGGCCTCGCGCACCGCACTCACGCTCAAACGCCTGCTGCTGCCGATTTCCGCGGCCATTGTGATGGGCGGTGCGTTGACCATGGTCGGCAACTCACCGCTGATCCTGCTCAACGACTTGCTGGTATCGGCCAACAACAACCTGCCCTCCGGCACTGCGACCATCGAGCCATTGCGCATGTTCGCGCCGCTGCCGATCGGCGTGGCGCTGCTGGTCGCGTCGCTGCTCTACTTCCGCTTCTACGGCAGCCGCAAGCTGCAGGAAGAGGAAGGCGCGAGCGAGGACGGCCAGGCACCGGCGCGCACGGAAAGCTACTTCGCCAAGGCCTATGGCATTGAAGGCGACGTGTTCGAGCTGCTGGTCACCGCTGAAAGCCCGCTGGTCGGCATGACCGTCGGCGAGGCCGAAAACCTGTTTGATGCGCCGCTGTTCCTTGCGCTGAAAACCGGCGATGACACACGCCTGTCGCCCCCGGCGGACATGCGCATCTGGGTGGGCAGTGCGCTGGGGGTGATGGGCCCGCGCCAACAGGTTTCCGACTTCGCACAGAACCAGTTCCTGCGCATGTCCTCGCGCCTGAAGCAGCTGGGCGACCTGTTCAATCCGGCCCGTGCCGGTATTTCCGAAGCCGTCATTCCCCCCACCTCGAAGATCATCGGCAAGACCGCCGGTGAACTGCGCCTGCGCAAGGAGCGCGGCATCAGCCTGCTGGCCATCAACCGCGACAAGCAGGTCATCCGCGAGGACGTGCGCAATACGCCGCTGCGTGCCGGCGACATGCTGGTGTTCCACAGCATCTGGCAGGACCTGGCCGCCGCGGCGGGAAGCCGTGATTTCGTGGTGGTCACCGATTACCCGAAGGGCGAGCAACGCCCACACAAGTTCAAGATCGCCATGGCGATCTTCGCCATCACCATCATCATCGCGCTGACCTCGCACCTGCCGGTCGCGCTGACCCTGCTCACCGGCGTGGCCGGCATGTTGCTGACGGGCGTGCTGCGCATGGATGAGGCCTATGCGGCGATCAACTGGAAAACCATCTTCATGATGGCCGGCCTGATTCCGCTGGGCTGGGCAATGGACAGCAGCGGCGCGGCCGCATGGATCGCCGGCCACACCATCGACAAGCTGCCGGCCGGCATCCCGGTCTGGGTATTGGAAATCGCCCTGGCCCTGCTGACCACCGCCTTCTCGCTGGTGATCAGCCACGTGGGCGCGACCATCGTGATGGTGCCCATCGCGGTCAACCTGGCATTGGCCGCCGGCGGCAACCCCACCGCATTTGCGTTGATCGTGGCGCTGTCGGCCTCCAACAACCTGATGACCGCGTCCAACCCGGTCATCTCGATGGCGATGGGCCCGGCCAAGTACACCCCGCGCGAGATGTGGCGCGTCGCCGGGCCGTTGTCGCTGCTCTACACGCTCGTCGTCGTGGTGATGATCAACCTCATGTTCTGAGCCCGGTCGGCCTACACTGGCCGATATCGCCACAGCGCAGGATGCAGGGTGAACCACATGAAGTGCCTGTTGTCGGCCATTGCCATTTGCGCTGCCGCTTTGACGGCCCACGCCGCAGAACCTCCTTCACCGCATTGCATGGCTGCCCATCTGGTCACCGATGCCCATGCGATTGATCCACGTACTGTCGCGATGCGCCTGAGCAATGGGCAGCGTTTCCAGCTCACCTTGGCACATGACTGCGCGCCGCCCCGGCAAGGCCTGTCATTGCGCGGTGCAGGTGGCTGGATCTGCGGTGCCGCCGGTGATTCCCTGCGGGTGGGCGAGCAGACCTGCCCGATTGCCGCAGTCATGCCCATGGATGCCGCCGCCTATGCGGACCTGTTGCGGCAACGCGCCACCACAACCCTGCAGGCCCTACAGGTCCAGGGCCAGCAGGCGCGCGGCTTTCGCGGTACGAGCGACTATTGCGTCTCCACCCGGAACGTCCGCAGCTGGAGTGAAGATCCGGAAGGCCTGATTGTCGAAGTCTCCCCCAGACGCTCAGGCGGCAATCGTTACTATCGGCTGGAACTTGGCAGCTCCTGCGGCGACCTGACCAACGCAGAAAGCCTTACGCTGGTCTCGAAACTGGGCATCGGCATGGTCTGTGGTCACCCCGGTGACCATTTGAAGCTGGGACGCTCGCAACCCACCCTGGTCAACGGCGTGATCGATGAACGGATGATCCGCCCACAGATGCAGTCAGCCATCGGCTCGGAGTTCTTTGGCTGCCCGATTACCCGGGTTTATCCGCTGCCAAGCAAGGGCTAAGGCCCACGCCTCAACCCGCGTCGAGCAACACCACGCCATCACGGACGCATACCGGCACCGCACGCAGTGCATCGCCCCGGCAGGGACCGGCCACGCAGATGCCGCCCTGCAGCTCAAAGGCAGCGCCGTGGACGGCACAGACAAGATGGCCTTCGCGGCTCTTGAGGAACTGCCCGGGCGCCCAGTCCAGCGCGCGCCCGGCATGCGGGCAGACGTTCAACCAGGCGCGCACCTGCTCACCGTCGCGGTACAGCACCAGCGTTTCCGCATCGCCATCAACCACGGCAGTCACGGCGTGGAAGCCCTGATCCGGCACCGCATCGAGCCGCGCCAATTCAGTTTCGGGGGTCGGAATCGTGGTCATTGGAACACCGCAGTCATCAGGCCGATGATTGTCGCATGCGTGTGTCAACTACATGGACGAAGCATGACCCAACGGCCGCGCTGACCGCTAAGTGGACAAAATTTAACGACAACTTCACGCATGGGACCGCACCGCCACCGATACTCCTTCGCAGACACACTGTCACCCGATCTTCATGCATATCCACTACGCCCAGTTTTCCAAACTCCGCAACCTGTTCGCGCCGCGCAAGCCGCGCAATCCGCTGGTTCGTATTGCCCTTGGCCTGCTCGGCCTGGCGATCCTGGCGGTACTGATCGTGGCAGGCGTGTTTGTCGGCGCGGCCATGATTCTTGTCGGCCTGGGCTGGAAGCTGCTGGCCTCGCGCAAGGCCCGCGCCGTCCGCAAGGCAGATCCGAACATCGTCGATGCCGAATACCGCGTGGTCCGCAAGGCAGCATTGCCGCAGGCGCAGTAAGCACGGCTGTCGAAGCCTCCATCGCCCTGCAGCAGGTGGGGCAACATCCAGATCCCGCCATGTGCGGGATCTTTCGTTTGGGCGCTGCCGTGGCCGCTCGCGTTTCCGTCCGTGTGTCACGGGGCGGATGCACTGATCCGCTAGACTCTTCCGTCGTTTCACTGCGGACACCAACATGACCGATCTGATCCCAGCGTTGCCCCAGCCCCGCGTCCCGGTGGCCGGCGGCGGCACCTTCCCGGTACACCGCATCTACTGCGTGGGCCGCAATTTTGCCGATCATGCCCGCGAGATGGGCGCCTCCGCACCGGCGTCCGCTGCCGAGCGCGGCCAGCCAATGTTCTTCTTGAAGCCCGCCGATGCCGTGGTCATTGGTGATGCAGCCGTACCGTATCCATCCGGGACAGCCGATCTGCACCACGAAGTCGAACTGGTGGTCGCGCTGGGCAAGGATGCACCGGCTGGCGTGCTCGCCACTGAAGATGCGATGGCGCTGGTGCTGGCCTATGGCGTCGGCCTGGACCTGACCCGCCGCGACCTGCAGGCCGCAGCCAAGGCCAAGGGCGGCCCGTGGGATATCGCCAAGGGCTTTGACCACTCTGCCCCGCTCAGCACACTGGTGCCGGCAGACCAGGTGGGCGAGCTGTCGCCGCTGCTGCTGTCGCTGGAGGTCAACGGCCAGCTGCGGCAGCGTGCCACGCTGGACCAGATGATCTGGAACGTGGCCGACATCCTGCACGAGCTGTCCAAGCTGTACACACTGCGCGCCGGCGACCTTGTGTTCATGGGCACGCCGGCAGGCGTGGCCGCGCTGCAACCGGGGGATCGTTTCGATGCACGCCTGGGCGAGCTCGCCCGCTGCACCGGCGTGATCGCCTGATGACACCCACTGGAGTACGCTGCGGCGGCTCACCCACATGCAGACTCAGGAGTAACACATGGGAATGATCAGCGAATTCAAGGAATTCGCCATGCGCGGCAACGTCATCGACCTGGCGGTCGGTGTCGTGATCGGCGGCGCGTTCGGCAAGATTGTCACCTCGCTGGTGGACAAGGTGATCATGCCGCCGATTGGCCTGCTGATCGGCAATGTCGATTTCTCCAGCCTGGCCTGGGAACTCGCACCTGCCCGGCTCGGTGCCGACGGCAAGGAGATCCCGGCGGTAGTGCTGGGTTACGGCGATTTCATCAACACGCTCATCCAGTTCATCATCGTCGCCTTCGCGATCTTCATGCTGATCAAGGTGCTCAACAAGCTCTCGCGCAAGAAGGCCGAGGAGCCGGCAGCACCGGCCGAGCCGAGCGAAGAAGTGCTGTTGCTGCGCGAAATCCGCGACGGCCTCAACAAGCGCTGAGCCACCGGCGCCAACGCAACGGCCAGACGTGCAACGCCTGGCCGTTCTGTTTTCCCGCGCAGACGGTTAAAACAACACCGCCATCGACACCATCGGGCTGACACGGGCGGCACTGTTGCGGCCACCCGGCAGCGATGCCTGCACCCCTGCCAGCACGCCGGCGTTGTCACTGATGATGTACTCCACCGCCGGAGCAATGCTGTAGCTGCGACTGCTCGCCCCCACCTGTTTCAACGTGACCCGCTCCCCATCGGCATCCAGCCCGGTGCCATGGAGCGCAGTGCGGCCGGTGCGGCTGGCGGTCAGGTCAACCGCTGATGCCCACTTGCGATTGATGCTGTACTCCAGCGCCAACTGCGCGCCGTAGCCATCACCCAGCCGCGCCCGGCCCCTGAAGCCGGCGTCGGTGCCGTACACACTGCTGTCGCGGATCGCTACATTGCCGGGCGCTGGCGCCCACCGGGTCTGCCAGCGCCAACGCAGCGGACGACCATTGGGCAGCCACAGCACCTGTTGGCCCAGCAGTGAAATCCCCTGACCATGACTGCCACTGCCACGCCCATTGAGGACATTGTCACCCAGTTGATCATGGCGCCCGGTGGGCAACGACTGGCTCAACATCGTGCTGATCGTCATCTTGCTGCTGAGCGCATCACCGGGCCGCAGTACATATTTCAGCCGCAGCGCGCCATCACCCAGACGCACACCATCGCTATGCGCCCGCCCCACCGATGCATGGCCACCATTGACCGAGAGCTCACCACTCAGGCGCTCACTGATGCCATATCCCAGGATTACGCTCAGCGCTGAATCGCGGCTGCGCACCGCATTGGTGTGCCGATCCCCGCGGTTGTCGTAACTCCCCGAAGTGCGGGTGTGGACCAGATAGGGCTGAATGAACAGCGTCCCTGGTGGCTGCGCGCTGGCGCTGGCGGTAAGCAGCGGCCCGGTAAAACGCAGATCTTCAAGCGACTGTGCCTGCGCCGATACGCCAGCCGACACGGCTGCCATTGCCAACATCGCCCTTGCTGTACGGAACGTCCTTCTCATCATCGAATCCTTCCTTTGCTTGCCACCGGATTGGCAACAACGTCCAGCTACGTGTACCCAAGCGATATCACGCGGCGGAAAGCGCGAAAAATCATGTCCTGATACCGAATTCCGCCGGGTTTCGGGCCGTTTTTCGCACTTGCCGCGCGGTAGCTGCATCCGCCTTCGCGAGCACTGGCCATGTGCCATTTCCATGCAACTTTTCGTTGGCCCATACCAACTGGCACATGGCCAACCCAACAGCCGCTGATAAAGTCGCCTGACCACCACCGGAGTCGATCAGATGCGCCGCACTGCCCTCGCCCTTGCCACCTTGTTGCTCTGCGCTTCGGCCGGTGCAGCCGACACGCGTATCCCCGATACCGCCATGAACACCGCCGCTCAGCTGCGCGAACAGGCGCTGGCCGACAACACCGGCTGGCAGGTGGTGGAATCGTTGACCACCGAAATCGGGCCGCGCATGGCCGGCAGCGAAGCCGACGCACGCGCGGTGGAGTGGGCCAAGGCCAAGTTCAAGGCACTGGGCTTTGACAAGGTATGGACCGAGCCGGTCACCTTTCCGAAGTGGGAGCGCCGCAGCGAGTACGCCGCCGTGCTTGGCGCGCACCCGCAGCCACTGACCATCACCGCGCTGGGCGGCAGCCCCGCAGGCACGGTGGAAGCCGAAGTGGTGCGTTTTGAAGGCCTGGACGCACTGAAGGCGGCGCCGGAAGGCTCGCTGACCGGAAAGATTGCCTACGTCGACTTCACCATGACCCGCAGCCGCAGCGGCGAGGACTACGGCATCGGCGGCACCGTGCGCAGCCGCGGCCCATCCGAAGCGATCCGCAAAGGCGCCATCGGCTACATCATGCGTTCGGCCGGCACCGACTCACACCGCATGCCGCACACCGGCATCACCCGCTTTGATGAAGGCCTGACGCCGGTACCCGCTGCGGCCTTGTCCGGCCCGGATGCCGACCAGCTCAACCGCCTGATCGCACGCGGCAGCACCCGCATCCGCATCGCACTGGACTGCGGCTGGGATGGCAGCTACACCTCGCAGAACGTGATCGGTGAAATCACCGGCCGCAGCCTGCCCCAGGAAGTTGTCGTCATCGGCGGGCATCTGGATTCGTGGGACCTGGGCACTGGCGCCATTGATGACGGTGCAGGTATCGGCATCACCATGGCCGCCGGCCACCTGATCGGCCAGCTCAAGCAGGCCCCCAAGCGCACCATCCGCGTGATCGCCTTCGCCAACGAGGAACAAGGCCTGCACGGCGGCAAGGCCTATGCCGCTGCCCGCGCACAGGCTGGCGAGATCGTGCAGCAGCACATCGCCGCAGAAAGCGACTTCGGTGCCGGGCGCATCTATGCGTTCAACACCGGCTCGGGCAACCCGGATGCATCGCGCCAGGCGACCCGCCAGATCGGCGAAGCGCTGGCGCCGCTGGGCATCGAATACCGTGCCAACGAAGGCGGCCCCGGCCCCGACGTCAGCCCGCTGGCCGCCAAGGGCGGTGCCTGGGCATGGCTGGCACAGGACGGCACCGACTACTTCGACCTGCACCACACCCCGGACGACACCCTGGACAAGATCGACCCCAAGGCGCTGGCGCAGAACGTGGCCGCATACACGGTGTTCGCCTACCTGGCGGCGGAGTCGGAAGGCAGCTTCGGCAGTGAAGCCAAGGATGTGGTGCCGCCGAAGGAGTGATGGCTGCGCGCTGTTCTGCGTGTAACCCGTCCTGCAATAGATTGACACCTGCAGCAGACAACCGGCCGCCCTCAGGCGGCCATGGACGCCCGGTGCACTGCATCGGGCGTTTTCATTTCCAGAAGCAGATGCGGGCGCTCGACGTTATGGGATGCCGCGATCAGGCTGATGGATCAGCTGATGTCGCCCTTTGCAGCCTTTCAGTGCCATCTGCAAGGCCTACGCAACCTGCCTTGTCTACAGCGTTTCATCAACGCTCCAACCCACGATCTTGCGCGACCACGTATCCATGATCAGGCTCGGATGCACAAGCTCCCCCTGGTGCAGCCGTGTTGTCGTTGTCGCAGCCTCGCCCCCCATGTATGATGACTATGAGTTCCATTTTCGAGACTCCCAGAATGACAGTGGGACCATTTCAACTTAACAAAGCTCACATGGGCGATTGCCTTGAGCTGATTCCCCAGCTTCCTGACAATTCAATCGACATCGTGGTAACCAGCCCTCCTTATTGGGGGCAACGGCATTCGCAAGGCACAGGAGTTGAAGAGGACCCACGCGATTACATCCGATTCTTGACTGATGTCTTCATGAGTCTCCTATCGAAACTCAAGCCGGGGGGAATCGTCTGGATCAACATCGGCGACGCCTACAACACGCCCGTGAATTGGCGGGAGGATGACCGGCAGTTCAGCACCCTGGGGCACGAAAAGAACGGATTGGCCGCGCACAACTCCGCGTACACAAAACCTCGTATGAAACGCAAAGCGTTCATCAAGAAGGACACCGCTTGGCTGCAGTACGGCAACTTGCTTGCCCTCCCATATCGACTTCTTTTGGGCCTTTGTGATGGCGGCTATCTATTCCGCGGGGAAGTAGTCTGGCGCAAGAAGAATCCTATGCCTGAGGGAAGGTGCCGCCGCCCTCATCGGTACCACGAGCCGATTTACCTGCTGACCAAGGATGAGAGACACAACTTTCGGGTAACGCCGCCAGTCAAGAGCGTGTGGGAGTTCGCCAACGAAAGGATTGACGGACTCAAGCACTTCTCCCGGTTTCCAGAAGAGTTGCCTTACCGTTGCATTGATGCCTACGGCCTTGCGGGTGAGGACGTGGTTGTCCTGGACCCATTCTCGGGCTCAGGCACTACCGGAATTGCAGCTCTCCGGCTGGGCTGTTCCTACATCGGCTTTGAAATAGACCCTGAACAAGTCCAGGCATCCAACGGGCGTCTCGAAGAAGCCGAAAAGATCAAATCCCTAGCGCTGCCCTGACCCTCTGTCGTTCGGTGACGATGAAGGCCGTAAAGGCATCGTTGGGGTCCTTGAAATTACAAACATGCACACGCGCGCGCGCTTGATAACCAGCAGGCGTGGGCAGCGTGTTCTTGTTGTAAGAAAAGCAGGCAGAAAAGAAGCCGTCATCTTCGATGTCCTTGCGCTTCGCGCTGCGCCGATCGGGAGCCTGGCCGTCGAATGTTGCACCCAGCTCCCCTCGATTGGTGGGGCGGGATGATGGGGCGCTTTTACAGTCCATTGTCCAGAGCGGTGAGATGTAGCCCGCTTTAACAAGAGCTTGGCTCATTGGCACATCATCAGTTCGCCGCTCTGCGAAGCTCGCTTTGACGTGCACAACCCCAATCAATTTCTCGCCTGCGTCAGTGCCGACGGTAAGCAGCACATCCATCTTGTCTGCTTCCAGGCGGTGGCCAACATTCACGCTCTGGAGCAACCGCACCTTTCGTTCACCATCAGCGATTACCAGGTTGATGCCGTGCGCTGCCAGCGCCGGACCGTAGTGCCGCTCAAGGATTCGCTCCAGTGCCCAGCCCCCCGTTCGCTTCCAACTCTGAGTGAAGTCGAGGCGCGAATGCTCAGAGGGATGGTTGTACTGATCGCAATAAGCCCGATAAACGACGAACCACCAGAGGTCCGAAGGATTGGCATCAGGCCATAGCTCGACGGCCTTCAGAAATGCGCTGGCAACGCTTTCTGTCTTGATCGCCTTCTCTTGCTCCTCGCTGACGCTTTGCCTGCTGAGCTGGGCCAAGCCATTCCTCAGCGCCAAGACTACTTCCGTGAATCGATCAGGCGTCGCCTGCGGAAGCCGATACACCGCGTCATGGGCGGCATATGCGAAGTGAATGTCCAAGTCGTCTCCGGCAGCGTGCGCCGAGATTGACCGATTGATGTGAGGCACGCTTCCCGTTGCGCCTTCGGCAAGATCGCTCAGACTCCTGCCGTACACCGACAGCATCGATGCAATCACGTCCAAGCTAGGATGGATGGTCCCGGCTTCGATTGCCGAAATCCAGCCAGGCCCAAGGATCAGGCGCTGCTCTACCTGTGCCGGGGTGAGGTTTGCCTCATCTCGAAAGGCGCTTAGCCGCTGAAGCAGCCGGGTCAGATATTCAGAATTGGAAGTCATCGTCAAAGAGGTCCTTTGCATCGACGCCCAGCGCATCGGCAAGCCTCTTGACGTTCAGAAGGCTCAGATTCCGCTCACCCCGCTCAACTCCACCTATGTAGGTGCGGTCAATGCCGGCGAGCTGGGCGAGTTCTTCTTGCGACAAATCCTTCTGCTGCCGTAGTCCTCGGACTCGGGCACCGAACCATTGCAGGAAGTCATCGTGATGCTTGGGCATGGCCGGCATTGGAGCAGTATGATGACGATAGTTCCACGGACTATAAGTATCACTCCAGGTCGACTGTGAAACAGTGGATCAAGGAAGGGCGCGGCAAGAGACTTTTCCTTTGTGTCTTCCGCCCCCTCTTGGCGAGGTTCGAAAATGGGCATCGAAGCCAGATCAAACCAATAAGCCGCAGGAAGCCCGACGGGCGCGCCGACACCATCCCAAACAAAGTCAGCGCGCCCTCATTCGCCCTTTCGGGGCACCTCGCTTCGCGCGCCACGCATTGCGTACGGGAGGTTCGATCATGCACGCGCCGATGGTGCGTAAGCCGCATGCCTTCATCGCACAAAAGGGAGAAGGCATGGAATCAAGCAGCTCTACCTAGTTGACGGCATCGCAATGCGTCACAGCTGGGGCCGCTCCTATGATGGAAACAACAAAGGCGCCCAAGGCGCCTTTGTTGTTTGATGCATTCGGATCACTCAACGCTTGGCTTGGCGGCTGCACCAACTCGACAGCAACACCGCCGTGGCCGAGGCCACGTTCAAGCTCTCCACAGCGCCGGTGCCGGGAATGGACAGGCGCAGGTCGCAGCTCTGCGCAAACCCGCGGTCCATGCCTTCGCCTTCGGCGCCCATCACGTAGACCATGCGTTCGGGCAAGGCCGTGGTGAACAGGTTGTCGCCCTCTTCCACCAGCGTTGCCGCCAGGCCGAAGCCGGCATCACGCAGTTGCGCGACCGCCTGCGGCAGTGCCGGCAGGCGCACCAGCGGCACCGACTCGGCACCGCCCTCTGCCACACGCGCCGCAGCACCTGACAGCGCCAGTGTCGATTCGGCCGGGAGCAGAATCGCCGAAACACCGAAGTGCGCGGCCGAACGCAGGATTGCACCGAAGTTGTGCGGATTGCCCACGCCATCCAGCCACAGCGCAAGCGCCGGGCCGTCACCGATGCTGGCCAACCACGCCGCCAGGGCCAGCGGCTCCTGCCGCACGACATCGGCCACTACACCTTCGTGGTGCGTGGTGGCGGCGAGCTTATTGAGATCGCCGTCGGCGACCACGCGGTAACCCACCCGGTTGGCCACGCACCATTTCAGCATTGGCTGCAGGCGCGGGATCATGTCCTCGGCCAGGTACAGCTTGCGCAGGGCCTCGGGGCGACGCGCGAACATGGCCTGCACGGCATTGACGCCGTACAGGCGCAGCTCGTCACTGCCACGCACCGGCGGACCACCACCGCTGTCGCGGGGGCTGGCCGGCAGGGGCGTTGCCCGCGGCGGGCGAACGGAGGGACGACGGTTGTTCCAGGGGTTGCTCACTGCTGTTGTGCTCGCTTACTTGTTGCCGCGCCAGAAATCGGCGTTCTTGATGCCCAGCGCATCCGGATTGAAGACCGGGTCCAGGCCCTGCTTCTTTTGTTGTTCGTAATCACGCAGGGCCAGCATGGCCGGCTTCTGCAGGATGAAGATGGCAATCACGTTCAACCAGGCCATCAGACCGACGCCGATGTCACCCAGCGCCCACGCCATTTTGGCATTGTGGAACGCGCCAAACACGACCATGCCCATGATGCCCAGGCGCAGCACCAGGGTCGCCGCCGGGTGGGTGCGGTTGCTGCCGGCCAGATAGGTCAGGTTGGTTTCGGCCATGTAGTAGTAGGCCATGATGGTGGTGAAGGCGAAGAAGAACAGGGCCAGCGCGACAAAGCCCGCGCCCCAGCCCGGCAGCACCGACTCCACCGCCGCCTGGGTGAACAGTGCGCCCTCCGACGGCGCCACGCCCGGCACGCCGGTGACAATGGCTTCCAGCTTCTGCGCGCCATCCACGGTGACCTGGCGGAACACGTTGTACATGCCGGTGGACAGCAGCAGGAACGCGGTGGAGGTGCACACCAGCATGGTGTCGAAATAGATGGCGAACGCCTGCACATAGCCCTGCTTGGCCGGGTGCGAGACCTCGGCGGCGGCCGCGGCGTGCGGGCCGGTGCCCTGGCCGGCTTCGTTGGCGTAGATGCCGCGCTTCACGCCCCAGGCGATGGCCTGGCCAATGATGCCGCCGAAGGCCGCATGCGCACCGAAGGCGCTGGAGAAGATGTCGGCGAACATCGTCGGCACCTTGCTGGCATTGAGCATCATCACCACGATGGCCATCAGGATGAAGGCCAGCGCCATGAACGGCACGATCACTTCGGCGAAGCTGGCAATACGCTTGACGCCACCAAAGATGATGATGCCCAGCAGCGCTGCCACCGCCAGGCCAATCCACAGCTTCATGCTGGACACGCCGCCCACCGAGGCGCAGGCATCGGCGCCGGTGCACAGCACGTTGACCGCGCTATCGGCGATGGCATTGGCCTGCACGCCCGGCAGCAGGAAGCCGGCAGCGATGATGGTGGCCAGGGCGAAGGCCGCGGCGTACCACTTCAGGCCCATGGCCTTTTCGATGTAATACGCCGGGCCGCCACGGTAACGGCCTTCGGCGTCCTTGACCTTGTAGATCTGCGCCAGCGTGGATTCCACATACGAGGTGGAGGCGCCGAGGAAGCCCATCACCCACATCCAGAAGATGGCACCCGGCCCGCCATAGGCGATGGCCGTGGCCACGCCGGCGATGTTGCCGATGCCCATGCGCCCGGCCATCGACATGGCCAGCGCCTGGAAGGAGGACACGCCGGCTTCGGACTTCTGCCCACGCACGGTGAGCCGGCACATTTCAGCAAAGCCGCGGATCTGCATGAAGCGGGTGCGCACGGTGAACCACAGGCCCGCGCCCAGACACATGAAGATGAGTGCGTTGCTCCAGATGATGCCGTTGATGTATTCGACGATGGATTCCACGTAGTTCCCCGGAAAGCTGAAAGTGAGCATGCCCCGGGCCCCGGGACCGATCGATTCTTCCACGATTAAGCCGTGATGTGCAGGGCCCTTGCGGCAATTGCAGGAATGACCCAGGACGGGAGCATGCCGTGCATGCCTGTCCTTCCTGAATCCAATTGGCACTCCCTGCCCTTCGCGGCGCATCCTTTCTCAAGTAACACCCGCCAGTGCCAGCGCGGTTGGCCTTCGACCCGGGCGGCGAGCGAGATCACCCCTGATCTCACTCCCCGCCGCGTGCTCAGGCATGCCCTCCCACGGAGGGCGTCTGCTGTTCGAGCTTCTCCAGCTCGTTGGCCACCGTTTCCGGCGACTGCGTATACGGCGCGAGCAGGGCATAGAACGCAGGCACCACGAACAACGACAGCAGCGTGGAAACGGCAACACCGAAGATCACCACGATGCCGATGGTGCCGCGGCTGGCCGAACCCGGGCCGCCAGCGGCAACCAGCGGAATCGCACCGACCACGGTGGCGATCGAGGTCATCAGGATCGGGCGCAGACGCACCATCGACGACTCGACGATGGCCTGGTGCACATTGCGGCCTTCGTCGCGCAACTGGTTGGCGAACTCGACGATCAGGATGCCGTTCTTGGCGGCCAAACCCACCAGCATGACGATGCCGATCTGGCTGAACAGGTTGAGCGTGCCGCCGCTGATATACAGGCCGACGAACGCACCCAACACGCCCAACGGCACGGTCAGCATGATCACCAGCGGGTGGATGAAGCTCTCGAACTGTGCGGCCAGCACCAGGTACACCACCAGCAAGGCCATTGCGAAGGTCAGCAACACCGCGCTGCCTGCACTCTGGTACTCGCGCGATTCGCCCTTCCAGTCGATCTGCGCGTAATCCGGCAACTCCTCGCGGGCCACGTCCTGCACCCAGGCGATGGTTTCGCCCAGGGTGTGGCCGGGCGCAATGTTGGCACTGATGGTGATCGCGCGCAGGCGGTTGAAGCGGTTGAGGCTGCCGGCCTCGGCCACTTCACTGAGCGTGACCAGGTTGGACAGCGGCACCAGTTCGCCCGAACGCGCACGCACCTGGATGGCCGACAGATCCGCCGGTGAAGCGCGGCCCTCGCGGCCGGCCTGCACCAGCACGTCGTATTCCTCGCCGTTGTCGACGAAGGTGGTGACGCGGCGCGAGCCCATCATGGTTTCCAGCGCGCGGCCGATGTCGGTGACCGAAATGCCCAGGTCGGCCGCACGCTGGCGGTCGATGTTGACCCGCATCTGCGGGCGGGTTTCCTTGTAGTCCGAATCGGCGCCGACCAGGCCCGGGTAGTCGGCCATGCGGGCCAGCAGGCGGTCACGCCACTGTGCGATCTCCGCGTATTCAGGGCCGCCCAGCACGATCTGGAACGGTTGGCCCATGCTGCGCACCAGGCCGCCACCGACCATCGTGCGCACGCGCACGCCACTCAGATCGTTGAGTTCTTTCTGCAGGTCGTTGGCCACGTCGCTGGTGGCCTCGGTGCGGTCGCGCCACGGCTGCAGGAACACGCTGATGCGGCCGGTATGCATTTCCTCACTGTTGCCCCAGCCGCCGGGTACGCGCGGGTTGGCGCGCACGATCGGCTCTTCGGGACCAACGAACTGCGAGACGATCTGCTCCACCTGCTGCACCTGGCCGACGGTGTAGTCGTAACCGGCGCCTTCCGGGCCATCGATCATGATCTGGAATGAGCCACGGTCCTCGGCCGGTGCCAATTCCGAAGGCAGCAGCTTGAGCAGGCCCCAGCTGCTGCCCAGCGCGGCCAGCATCACCAGGGCGAAGATCCAGGTGCGCTGCACGTGTTTGTCCAGCACACGGCCGTAGGCCGCCGACACACGCTCCAGCTGGCGGTTGATGAAGCCATGCAGGCGGCTGGTTTTCTGCTCGCTGTGCGGCTTGAGCAGCTTGGAGGCCATCATCGGGGTCAGCGTCAGCGCGACAAACGCCGACAGCGCCACCGCAGAAGCCAAGGCCACCGCCAGCTCGCGGAACAAACGCCCGGTGTTGCCTTCCAGGAAGCCCACCGGCAGGAACACCGCCACCAGCACCGCCGTGGTGGCGATCACCGCGAAGGCAACCTGGGTGGTGCCGCGCCGTGCAGCGACCAGGGGCGGCTCGCCCAGGTCGATGCGGCGCTGCACGTTTTCCACCACCACGATGGCGTCATCCACCACCAGGCCGATACACAGCACCAATGCCAGCAGGGTGAACAGGTTGATCGAGAAACCAAAGGCGAACAGCGCGATGAAGGCTGCCACCAGACACACCGGCACCGTCACCGCGGGAATCAAGGCCGCACGCAGGCTGCCCAGGAACAGCCAGATCACCACCAGCACCAGCACCATGGCCTCGGCCAGCGTCCAGTACACGCGCTCGACCGCTGCCTCAATGAAGGTGGTGTTGTCGAAGGCGACAAAGATCTGCGTGCCCTTGGGCAGGGTCTGGGCGATGCGCTCGGCTTCGGCGCGGGTGGCACGGGCCACGTCCAGCGCATTGGCGGTGGAGGTCTTGACGATGCCCAGGCCAACGCCCGGCTCGCCATTGCTGCGGTAATAGGCGCGGCGTTCGGCCGAGGCCAGCTCGACCTTGGCCACGTCGCCCAAGCGCACCACGTAGCCATCGTTGCCTTTGCCAAGCGGGATGCTGGCAAAGTCGGCCGGTGCCACGTAGCTGCGCTCCACGCGCAGGGTGAAGTCGCGGTCGGCGGATTCAATGCGGCCGGCCGGCAGCTCCACGTTTTCGTTGCGCAGCGCGGTTTCCACCTCGCCCACGGTCAGGCCGCGTGCGGCCAGCTGGTCGCGGTCCAGCCAGATGCGCATGGCGTAACGCTGGCGGCCACCGATGCGCACCTGCGCCACGCCGTCGATGCTGGAGAAACGGTCCACCACGTAGCGCTCGGCGTAGTCGCTGAGCTCCAGTGTATCCAGCGCCGAGGAGGCCATGTTGAACCAGATGATCGGGTCCGCGTCGCTCTCGACCTTGGCGATTTCCGGTGGGCGTGCCTCTTCCGGCATGCGGTCGGCAACCCGGCTGACCGCATCGCGCACGTCATTGGCCGCGGCTTCGATATCGCGGTTGGCGGTGAACTCGATGCTCACCGACGCGCGGCCGTTGGTGCTGCGGGCGTTGATGGTGTCGATGCCTTCGATGCCGGCCAGCGCATCTTCCAGCACCTGGGTGACGCGGCTTTCGATCACCGCCGCCGAGGCGCCGGTGTAATCCACCGACACCGAGACAATGGGCGGGTCGATGGCCGGCAACTCGCGCAGGGTGAGGCGGCTGAACGACATCACGCCCAGCACCACCAGCAGCAGGCTCATCACCACGGCCAGGACCGGCCGCTTGATCGAGAGATCAGACAGTTTCATCCGGCGCTGCCCTGCGCAACCGGCGCAGCAGCGGGCTTGGCCGTCTTGGCATCCTGGATGCGGATACCCGGGCGCAGCTTGCCGGTGCCATCGACCACGATGCGCTCACCGGCGCTCAGGCCCTGGATGATTTCCACCACGCCGGCGCGGCGCGTGCCGGTACGCACGTCCACGCGCTCGACGCTGGCATCGTCCTTGACCCGATACACAAAGGAATCACGGCCCACCTGCACCACGGCGATTTCCGGGATCACCAGTGCCTGGCGCTCCGGGCGGAACACACGCACATCGAGCAACATGCCCGGGCGCAGCGCGTGGTCGGCATTGGCGAAATCGGCGCGCACGGTGACCGCGCGGCTGCCCGGATCCACCCGCGCATCGACCGTACTGACGTCGCCCTCAAAGCTGCGGCCCGGGTAAGCGATGCTGCTGCCGGTGACCTTGTCGCCGGGCTTGAGCGAGGCCAGCTCGGCCTCGGGCACCTGGAAATCCACATGCACGCGCGAGATGTCATCCAGCGTGGCGATGGCCGTGGTCGGGCTGACCAGCGAGCCGGGGCTGATCTGGCGGATGCCCAGTACGCCGGCGAATGGCGCCCGCACCTGGCGGTCGGTGATATCCGCACGCATCTGCCGCACGCGGGCTTCGGCGGCATCGCGGATCGATTTCTGCGTATCCAGGGTGGAGTGCGCCACCAGCTGTTGCGCGGCCAGCTCACGCTGGCGCAGGTACAGCCGGTCGGCTTCGGCGAACGTGGCCTGCGCCTGTGCCAGCGCCGCCTGCTGCGCGTCACCGCGCAGGGTGACCAGCGGTGAACCGGCGGAAACCTGCTGGCCGCTTTCAAAATGCACCTTGTCGACGATCTCGCTGACCTTGGCGGTGACGATGATCGACTCACGCGCCTTGGCGGTGCCGATGGCCTGCAATGTGTCGTTCCAGGCCGATGCCTGCACCTGCTGCGTGGTGACAAGCACGGCATCGCCCGCGCTACGCGGCGCTTCGGCACCCTTGCGATTGCAACCGGCCAGTGCCAGCGCCAAGACAGTGCCACCGGCCAAGGTGACGACAAAACGCCCCAACATACACAGTCCCGTTTGATACACGATCGAGCACTGTAACGACGGCAGATGACGGCCGAATGTGCCGTTAGGGGGGGTAATGCAAACTTGTGTCTGAATTGGAGTGAGGCGTTTTGGCTTTGGCTTTACTCCCTTCTCCCGTAAACGGGAGAAGGGACGTCAAGAGCGACAGCCCGGCATCCCTTTGAACTCTGCCTCTACTCCCTTCTCCCGTATACGGGAGAAGGTGGTGCGCAGCACCGGATGAACGGAGCTTCTCAAACTTACCGCCTCGATGCCGGCCAACAGCTGCCCTCATACGCCCTGCGGGCACCTTCTCCCGCAGGCGGGAGAAGGCAGACGGGAGAAGGAATTTAAAAAGCGCCAGCCCAGCTCAACTCCGCTCCAGCACCTTCAGCACCTGCTCCACCATCGCCGGCACGCTGTCGCTGTCCGCATGCAGGTGCAGCTCCGGCGCTTCCGGCGCTTCATACGGCGAGTCGATGCCGGTGAAATTGGGGATCTGCCCAGCCCTGGCCTTGCGGTACAGGCCCTTTACGTCGCGGGCTTCGGCAACCTCCAGCGGCACGTCAACAAACACCTCGATGAACTCGCCCTGCTCAAAGCGCTCGCGCGCCATCTGCCGCTCGGCGCGGAACGGGGAAATAAAGCTGACCAGCACGATCAAGCCGGCGTCGGCCATCAACCGTGCCACTTCGGCCACGCGGCGGATGTTCTCCACGCGGTCCTCGTCGGTGAAACCCAGGTCGCGGTTCAAGCCATGGCGAACGTTGTCACCGTCCAACAGGAAGGTGTGCCGCCCCTGTGCGTGCAGGCGTTTTTCCACCTGGTTGGCGACGGTGGATTTGCCGGCGCCGGACAGGCCGGTGAACCACAACACCTTTGCCTGCTGCCCCTTGATGCGGGCGCGCGCGGCCTTGTCCACGTCCAGGTGCTGCCAATGCACGTTGCCGGCGCGGCGCAGGGCAAAGTCCAGCGTGCCGGCGGCAACGGTGGCGTTGGTCTGGCGGTCGATCAGGATGAAGCCACCGAGCGCCCGGTTCCGCGCATATGGAGCAAATGCGACCGGCTCGTCCAGCGACAGATTGCAGTAGCCCACCTCGTTCAACTCCAGGCGCTTGGCCGCCAGCCGCTCCTGTGTGTTCACGTCCACGCGGTGCTTGATCTCGCTGATGCTGGCCGAGACCGTGCGGCTGCCAAGCTGCAGCCAGTACGGGCGGCCCGGCAACAAGGCAGCGTCGTCCATCCACAGCACATGCGCGGCGAACTGGTCGGCCACTTCCGGCGGATCATCGGCGGCGGCAATCACGTCGCCGCGACTGACATCCACTTCATCGGCCAAAGTCAGCGTCACCGCCTGCCCGGCCGACGCCACCTGCAGCGGGCCATCCGGGCCCAGCACCTGCTTGACCGTGGAGCGACGCGCAGACGGCAATACCACCACGCCGTCACCCGGGCGCACCTGCCCACCGGCGATGGTGCCGGCGAAACCACGGAAATCCTGGTTGGGGCGGTTGACGTACTGCACCGGCAGGCGCAGGCCGCTGGCCGCTTCGCGTTCGTCCAGCACCACCGTGTCCAGGTGCTCGATCAGGCTGGGGCCCGGGTACCACGGCGTCAGCGCCGAACGCGTGGACAGGTTCTGCCCCTCCAGCGCCGACAGCGGAATGGCCTGCACGTGGGCGATGCCCAGTTGTTCGGCCAGCGCCTGGTATTCGGTGCGGATCCGCGCGAACACGGCCTCGTCGTAGCCCACCAGGTCCATCTTGTTCACCGCCAGCACCACCTGCCGAATTCCAAGCAGCGAGATGATGTAGCTGTGGCGATGCGTCTGCGGCAGCAGGCCCTTGCGTGCATCCACCAGCACCACCGCCACATCGGCGGTGGACGCGCCCGTGGCCATGTTGCGGGTGTACTGCTCATGCCCGGGGCAGTCGGCGACGATGTACTTGCGGCGGTCGGTATCGAAATAGCGGTAAGCCACGTCGATGGTGATGCCCTGCTCACGCTCGGCAGCCAGGCCATCGAGCAACAGCGCGTAGTCGATGCGCTCGCCCTGCGTGCCATGGCGACGACTGTCCGCTTCCAGCGCGGCCAGTTGGTCATCAAACAGACGCTTGCTTTCGTACAGCAGACGACCAATCAGGGTGCTCTTGCCATCATCGACGCTGCCGCAGGTGATGAAGCGCAGCAGCGGCTTGGATTCATGCTGCTGCAGATAGGCAGCGATATCTGCGGTGGAGCCGGGATTGGGGATTGGGGATTGGGGATTGGTCAACCCCGACTCCGATCCACCGTTCCGCGCATCTGCTCCGGCCTTTGCTTCGGCCTTTGCTTCGGCTTCGGTTTTTGCTTTGGCTTTGTCCAATCCCGAATCCCGATTCCCTACTCCCGGCTTCATCAGAAATACCCCTCGAGCTTTTTCTTTTCCATCGAGGCGGATTGGTCGTGGTCGATCAAGCGGCCCTGTCGTTCCGAACTGGTGGACACCAGCATTTCGGCAATGATTTTTTCCAGCGTGTCGGCTTCCGATTCAATGGCGCCGGTCAGCGGGTAGCAACCCAGCGTGCGGAAGCGCACCTTGCGCAGTTGCGGCACCTCACCCGGCAGCAGTGGCAGGCGCTCGTCATCGACCATGATCAGGCTGCCTTCGCGCTCGACCACCGGCCGTTCGGCGGCAAGGTACAACGGCACCACCGGGATTTTCTCGCGGTAGATGTAGAGCCAGATATCCAGTTCGGTCCAGTTGGACAGCGGGAACACCCGCACGCTCTCGCCCTGGTGGATGCGCGCGTTGTACAGGCTCCACAGCTCCGGGCGCTGGTTCTTGGGGTCCCAGCGGTGGCGGTCATTGCGGAAGGAAAACACGCGTTCCTTGGCGCGCGACTTTTCCTCGTCACGACGCGCGCCACCGATGGCGGCATCGAACTTCCACTTGTCCAGCGCCTGCTTCAGGCCCTGGGTTTTCATCACGTCGGTATGCACGCTGGCACCGTGCGTCACCGGGCCGATGTTCTGAGCGATGCCGTCGGGGTTGATATGGACGCGCAGCTCGGTGCCGGTCTCGGCCACGCGGCGGTCGCGGAAGGCGATCATCTCGCCGAACTTCCAGCGCGTGTCCACATGCAGCAGCGGAATCGGCGGCACGCCGGGGGCGAAGGCCTTCAGCAGCAGGTGCAACAGCACCGAACTGTCCTTGCCCACCGAGTACAGCAGCACCGGGTTGTCAAAGGCCGCGGCGACTTCCCGCAGGATGTGGATGCTTTCGGCTTCCAGCCGGTCGAGGTGGGACAGGTATGCGTTGGCAGTCATTGCGCGGGCAGTTTGAGGCGAAGCCTGAAGATGTAGGGTAACAGCATGGCCGGGCAGTCCCGGGGCAGGACAGCGAGTGTGGGGCGGCAACCCGGGCGGTTGAAATAAACGCAGAGCATGAAGCGATAACCGCTGATCCTTTCCGCTTGCAATGCCCCCTCCCTAGCATCAGTCATCCCAAACCACCCGGACCGGAAATGACCGCCGCCGCCACCATCCCCCCCAGCCCCTTGCCCGAAGACCGCAAGGTCCTGCTGTCGCGACTGGTGGAAGGCCTGGACGGCAACAGTTTGTGGTGGCTGTCCGGCTTTGCCGCCGGGTTGGCCCAGGGAAACCCTCCCCCGTACCTGGCAGTCATCCCCGGCGGCCAGGCCGCGCAGTCAGCACAGTCGCAGTTGACCGTGATCTACGGCAGCCAGACCGGCAATGCCCGCCGCGCCGCCGAGCAACTGGCCGCCGAGGTCGAAGCCGCCGGCCTGCCGGTGCGCGTACTGCGTGCCGATGCCTACCCCACCCGCGAGCTGGCCAACGAGCGCCTGCTGTACATCGTCATCAGCACCCAGGGCGAAGGCGACCCGCCGGATGATGCGATCGGCCTGGTCGAGTTCATCGCCGGCAAGCGCGCGCCCAAGCTGCCGCAGCTCAAGTACGCCGTGCTGGGCCTGGGCGATTCCAGCTACGCCGAGTTCTGCGGCATCGCCCGCAAACTGGACACCCGCCTGGCCGAGCTCGGCGCGACCCGCCTGCAGCCGGCCGGCGAAGCCGACCTGGACATCGACACCGTGGCCGTGCCGTGGCGCGTCCAGGCCCTGGCCGACGCCCGCGCCAACATCAGCGAGGCCGCGAGCCCGGCGCCCAGCAACGTCACCCCGCTGCGTCATGCCAGCGTCTACAGCGCACAACACCCCTTCAATGCCGAGGTGCTGTCGCGGCAGGTCATCAGCGGCCGTGACTTCAAGGGCCCGGCCTATACCCGCTACGGCATTGCCGACAAATCGGTGCACCACCTGGAGCTGTCGCTGGAAGGCAGCGGCCTGCATTACGAGCCAGGCGACGCGCTGGGCATCGTGCACCGCAATCCACAGGCGCTGGTCGAATCGGTGTTGGCAGCCACCGGCTTGAATGGCGACACCGAAGTCAGCCATGACGGTCACGCACGGCCGCTGTCGCAGTGGCTGGCCGAGCACCGCGAGCTCACCCGCATCTCGCGCCCGCTGCTGATCAACGTTGGCGAGCGCAGCAACCATGCCGAACTGGCGCGCCTGCTGGAGCCGGAACACAAGGCCGAACTGACGCGCGTGTTCGACGACCACCAACTGGTTGACGTGCTGCGCCGCTGGCCCGCCGAATGGGATGCAGAGGCGCTGGTGAGCACCCTGCGGCCGGCGGCGCACCGCCTGTACTCCATCGCCTCCAGCCGCAAGCGCGTGGGCGAGGAAGTCCATCTCACCGTGGACGAACTGCGCTACGACGCGCACGGCAGCGCCCACCAGGGTGCCGCCAGCAGTTTCCTCGCCGCACTGGAAGAAGGCCAGCCGCTGCCGGTCTTCATTGAAACCAACGAGCGTTTCCGCGTGCCCGCCGACGGCAGCCGCGACATCATCATGATCGGGCCTGGCACCGGCGTGGCGCCGTTCCGCGGCTTCGTGCAGGAACGTGCTGAGATTGGCGCCAGCGGCCGCAACTGGCTGTTCTTCGGTGCACGCCACTTCAACACCGATTTCCTCTACCAGACCGAGTGGCAGGACGCCCTGCGTCGCAAGGAACTGCATCGCCTGGATCTGGCGTTCTCAAGAGACCAGGCCGACAAGGTCTACGTGCAACAGCGCCTGCGCACGCGTGGCCGCGACCTGTACGACTGGCTGCAGAACGGTGCACACCTGTATGTGTGCGGCGCCATCGGAATGGGCAAGGATGTGCACGCGGCACTGCTGGACGTAGTGCGCGAGCACGGCGGGCTGGATGAAGACGGCGCCCGCGACTACCTGACGCAGCTGCATACGGAGGGGCGTTATGGCCGGGATGTGTACTGACGGTTGAGCCGCCACGCGCGGCGATGCGGCTTCGCGCCTGAAGGCGCTCCTACACACCTGTTCCTGGCATAGCGAAAAACATGAGCACCCATTCCGTTGAATCCATCAAGGCCGAAAGCAACCGCCTGCGCGGCTCCCTGCTGGAAAGCCTGGCCGACCCGGTCACCGGCGCATTGCGCGAAGACGACCAGACCCTGATCAAGTACCACGGCAGCTACCAGCAGGATGACCGTGACGTGCGCGACGAGCGCCGCCGCCAGAAGCTGGAGCCGGCCTATCAGTTCATGATCCGCACGCGCACCCCGGGTGGCGTCATCAGCCCGGCGCAGTGGCTCAAGCTCGACGCCATCGCCACCCGCTTCGGCAATCATTCGCTGCGCGTCACCACCCGCCAGGCGTTCCAGTTCCACGGGGTGATCAAGCGCGAACTCAAGGCCACCATGCAGGCCATCAATGCCGCGTTGATCGACACGCTGGCCGCCTGCGGCGACGTCAACCGCAACGTACTGGTGGCGGCGAACCCGCTGCTGTCCAGCGCGCACGCCACGCTGTACGCCGATGCCGCGCGCACCTCCGAGCACCTGCTGCCCAACACCCGCGCCTACTACGAAATCTGGCTGGACGAAGAACGCGTGGCCGGCAGCGGCAATGAGGAAGAGCCGATCTACGGCGAGCGCTACCTGCCGCGCAAGTTCAAGATTGGTTTCGCGCTGCCGCCGGTCAACGACGTGGATGTGTTCGCCAATGACCTGGGCTTCATCGGCGTGCTGGGCGACACCGGCGAACTGCTGGGCTATGACGTCAGCATCGGCGGCGGCATGGGCGCCACGCACGGCGATGCGGAAACCTATCCGCGCATTGCCAACATCGCCGGCTTCATTCCGCGCGAGGCCTTGCTGGATGTCGCCACCGCCGTGGTCACCACCCAGCGTGACCTAGGCAACCGCGAGCTGCGCAAGCGCGCGCGCTTCAAATACACCATCGACGACCACGGCCTGGAGACGGTGATCGCTGAGATCGAACGCCGCGCCGGCATCGCGTTCGCCCCAAGCCGTTCGCAGCCGTTCGCCCACAACGGCGACCGCTATGGCTGGAACGAAGGCGAAGATGGCCGCTGGCACCTGACCCTGTCGCTGCCCGCCGGGCGCATCGCCGACCTGCCGGGCGCGCCGCACCTGAGCGCATTGCGCGAGATCGCCGGCTTCCACGAAGGCGAGTTCCGCATGACCGGCAACCAGAACCTGGTCATCGCTGGCGTGCCTGCCGACCAGCGCGAGCGCATCAATGCGCTGGTGAAGGCCGCGGGCCTGGATGCCGGCAACCAGGCCCCCACCGCACTGGCCCGTGCGGCAATGGCCTGCGTCGCCTTGCCCACCTGCGGCCTGGCCATGGCCGAGGCCGAGCGTTACCTGCCGGACTTCAGCGCCAAGCTGCAGCCGTTGCTGGAACAGCACGGCCTGGCCGAAGCGCCGATCCTGCTGCGTATTTCCGGTTGCCCGAACGGCTGCTCGCGCCCCTACCTGGGCGAGATTGCCCTCGTCGGCAAGGCGCCCGGCCGCTACAACCTGATGCTCGGTGCCGACCACCGCGGCCAGCGCCTGAACACGCTGTACCGCGAAAACATCACCGAGCCGGACATCCTCACCGCGCTGGAACCGCTGTTCGCACGCTATGCCGGCGAGCGTTCCCACGATGAGGGCTTTGGTGACTTCCTGCACCGCGCCGGCATCGTCAGCCTGCCGCCCTACCCCACCCACCGCCAGATTCCCGTGGAACTGCACGCATGAGCGCCCTGCCCCGATCCTCGAACGATTCCATCACCGTACTGCCGGACGACCTGGGCCCGCTCAACGCCGAACTGGAAACAATGGATGCGCAGGCGCGCGTGCGCTGGGCGCTGGAACACGCACCGGGCGCCCATGTGCTGTCGTCCAGTTTCGGCGCGCAGTCGGCGGTGACCCTGCACCTGCTGGCCAGCCAGCGCCCGGACATTCCGGTGATCCTGGTCGATACCGGCTACCTGTTCCCGGAAACCTATCGCTTCGCCGACGAGCTGACCGAGCGCCTCAAGCTCAACCTCAAGGTCTACCGCCCGCTGGTCAGCCGCGCGTGGATGGAAGCGCGCCACGGCCGCCTGTGGGAACAAGGCGTGGTCGGCATCGAGCAGTACAACAACCTGCGCAAGGTCGAGCCGATGAAGCGCGCACTCGATGAACTGCAGGTCGGCACCTGGTTCACCGGCCTGCGCCGCAGCCAGTCCGCCAGCCGCGCCAACACGCCGGTGCTGCAGCGGCGCGGCGAGCGTTACAAGGTCAACCCGATCGCCGACTGGAACGACCGCGACGTGTGGAAGTACCTGCAGGAACACCAGCTGCCCTACCACCCGCTGTGGGAGCAGGGCTATGTGTCCATCGGTGATTTCCACACCACCCGCCGCTGGGAGCCGGGCATGCGCGAGGAAGACACACGTTTCTTCGGCCTCAAGCGCGAATGCGGGTTGCACGAAGAGATTTGATCGCGCCTCCACGGTGATGCGCGATCCAATCACTGGAATCCCTCATCCCCGCGCAGGCAGGGCTTTCAACCGACGAAGGTCGGGGCATCGCTCCGCGCCACGATCCAAAACTCCTGTAGTCCAGGCAACGCGAACCCCCGTCCGCGGTTCACTGCGCGTGCTGTTCCCAGAACGCCAGCAGCTCCTGCAGCGCGGGTGATGCGGCGTGCTGGGCCACGTCGTCCTGCAGATATTCCACTTCATGCAGCCACTGCTGGGTGCTGATTTTCTGCAGCACGCTGCCATCGGCTTCGACACAGCCCATGTGCCAGTGGCTGAAGTACAGCGTTCCGATCGGGCCACTGTGCAGCTCCTGCAACTGCACATGCATGCGCGAAGCGCGGATGCGCGCATAAATGCGCTCCACGCCCTCTTCGGGCCCTTCGAAATACTGGAAGAAGCGATGCCCGTCATACAGCAGCACGCCGGTAACCCCGGCCATCTGGTTGTGTGCCCGTGCATCCACCAGCAGGTGGTCGATATCAGCCGGGGTCAGGCCGGCCACGGCGGTGCTCAGGTAGGCGACTGCACGGTTGCTCATGCAACGGAATCCTTTGCAGCGACGGAGCCGCGAGCATGCCACAGCCCCCTGCCGGCGGTAAGCCGCAGCAGGGGGCATGCGGGCCATCAGTAGCGGTAGTCCAGCTTCAGCCAGAACGAGCGGCCCGGCTCATTGATCCGCACCGGGTCGGCCGGGAAGCCGAAATCAGCGCTGCCGGCCAGGTTCAGGTGCTCGGCATAGGCGCGATCAAACAGGTTGTCCACGCCAGTACTGACGCGCAATGCATCGCTGATGCGATAGGCGCCATTGAGCGACAAGGTGGCAAAACCCGCAGTCGGCCCGAGATCGCGCGCAACCACATTGCCCTGATCCGGCGCCACGCGGTTCTGCCGGGTTGCTGCACGCAGCAGCGCGCCGGCCGACCAGCGCGCATGCTCGTAGCTTGCACTCAGGCGGGTTTCCAGCGGCGGAATCTGCGGCAACGGCTGCTGCGCATCGCGGTTCTCGCCCCAGGCATAGGCCAGCGTGCCGCCCAGCTTCCAGCCCTGCCACGGCCGCCATTCCACGCCTGCCTCGGCACCGGCAATGCGCGCATCCACATTGCTGGCCTGGGTGGTGCTGCCCATCATGCCGCCGCTGCGGTAGTTGAACAGGATGTAGTCCTGCAACTGACCGGCATAGGCTGACACCCATGCATCCAGCGTCGAACTGCGGAACTGCAGGCCAAGGTCCAGCTGCGTGGTCTTTTCCGGTTTCACCCCGGCAAACGCATTGACGCTGCCAGCCGGGCCGGCGTTGGCGGAGAACAGCTCCCAGTAATCCGGCATGCGTTCGCTGTGGCCAAGCCCGGCGTACCAGGTCCACGCCTGCCCATGGTCGCGCTCGTAGCGCAGGAAACCACTGCCCAGCGTTTCCTGCCGGGTCTGCCCAGCGGTGGGGTTGGGCATGTTCATCATGCCGGTGCGCTGGCGCAGGTCCTTGGCCTTGGCCTTGTCCACGCGCAGACCGCTGAGCCAGCGTTGCGCGGTGCCTTCACCGAAAGTCAGCTCGGCGAACGCGCCCTGCGTAGTGAAGTCGGCATCGCGGCTCCAGGGTTGCTGCTGCCAGGTGCCACGGCCCATGCCGCTGCGCTTTTTGTGGCGGCTGTCCTGCGCGTCGATGCCGGCGACAATCGCAATATCCTGCCAGCGCCACTCCGATGCCACGCGGCCGCCGGTAGTGCGACGTTCCACATTCGACGCCATCGGCATCGGCATGCTGCTGTTCGGGTTGGGCGTGCGCAGCGTGTAGTTGTCCATCACATGGTCGGCGCTGTTGTAGTACAGGTTGGCCTGCAGTTTGTCCCACGCGCCGGGCAGATTGCTCTTTTCAAAGCGCATGCCATAGCTGTTGCGCTTGAACGAGGCCCCGTCCATGCCGCGCCCGGCATAACGCGCCAAGGCATCGCCGGTGCCTGCATTTACTTCGAGCACGGTATCGGCATCGGGCGTCCAGCCGATGGCGGCATCGGTGTTCCACTTGCGCCAGCGTGACGGCACCACATCACCGTTGCCATCGCGGTAATCGTCCGCTTCCGAACGGTTGCCGTTGACCCGCACATAGCCCGGCGTGCTGCCGAAGCTGGCATCGAGCATCTGGTCGTTGCGGTTGTTGGAACCGGCCAGCGCACTGGCCTGGACCTGCATGCCCGGCGCATCGAAACGCGGCGTATCGCGCTCGAAGCGCACCGTGCCGGCCGACGCGCCCGCCCCCCAGCGCACACTCTGCGGCCCCTTGATGATGATCAGCCGGTCATAGGTTTCCGGCGCGATGTAGGACAGCGGATTGTCCATGCGTGACGGGCAGGCACCAATGAGGTTGCCGTCGTTGCTGAGAATGTTCAGCCGCGAACCGGACATGCCGCGCAACACCGGATCACCATTGGTGCCGCCATTGCGGATAGCGGAAAAGCCGGGGACGGTCTTCAGGTAGTCGGCACCATCACTGGCCGGCACCGGCTGCCGCGGCAGGCGCGGATCGGTTTCCCAATGCAGTGGCGAAGAAGGCGCGGCGGCCGTGACCACCACCGTGTCCAGGGTTTGCGGGGAGGCGCCGCCATCGGCGCGGGCCAATGCAGGAAACAGTGCGAGGCAGATACAGGCAGACAGGCACGCCGGCACAGCCGGCACGCGGGAAACAAAGTACATGGGGTTCTCCAATACGACACGGTCACGCCCTGCCAGCAGGCAGCGCGCGACGCAAAGAAAGGTGGGTGTCTTTCAGGAGAACAGCGGCGGGCCGCGTGCCGGATGTGCCGGCCAGCGCAGGCTGCCCGGCAGATGGACCGTGCGCGGCGATTCCGGCGCAAGCCGGTACAACAACGGCGCCAGCACCAACAGCAGCGCCAGCCAAGGCAGCAGGCGCGAGGCCATGGTGCAGTAGTCGCAGGCCTCGCCATGCGCGGCATGCGGGTCGGCCGGCGTTTGCGGCCTGGGAGTTTCAGCAGTTGCACTGCCTGTGGCATACAGCGCATGTTCGCTGGCGCCCATGCCGTGGTGGCTGGCATGCGTGTCCGCTGCAGCACCACGCATCGTTTCCATCATCACAGCGTGCTGCGCATGACTGGCCTGCATCCAGCGGCTGACCACCGGCGCCACCGCCATCAACAACGTGGCGGCGAAGGCCAGCAGCAGAAACCAGGATGTGAAACGGGCTGAACGCATGACCGCGCAATTCTAGCCGCGCACGCCGCAGCCACCTGCGCAACGTGGTGCGACCGTTTGCCGCACTGAAGAACAACCGTGACAGGCAGCGTCGTCGGGATGACGCGCTGTTCTCAACTGGTGATCGTCTGCGTCAACGATTCCCATGTCGGTGGCAGCGGCCAGTTTGCTTCCTGGTTGCCGTCGAGTACGCGGCGCAGGTCGCGCTTGTCGATCTGCGGTGCCAGCACGTGCACCAACTCCAATGCGTAGTCACGCAGCACGCGGTCGCGCGGCAGCACCGCCCAGGCGATGCACTCGGGTATCGCCGCCGGGGCCGGCCAGGCGCGCAGGTCGGTGTCGTTGCCGCTGACCGCCATTTCCGCCAGCAGGCCCACGCCCAGCCCAGCACGTACATAGGTCTTGATCAGATCCGCATCCAGCGCGGTCAGCGCCAGGTCCGGCTCCAGCTCCTGCGAGGCAAAGGCGCGCCGCAACGAGGAGCTGTTGCGCGTGGAGGACTCGTAGCTGATCAGCGGATGCGCGGCCAGCGCGGCCATGTCCGGGGTTTTGCCGGCACGTTCCAGCGGGTGGCCCTTGGGCACCAGCACCAGCCGGCGCCAGCGGTACAACGGCACCGCGATACCCGTGGTCGGCTCGCTACCGGCGGTGCTGATGATGGCGATGTCGGCATCGCCCTGGCTCAGCAGGTCCAATGCGTCGCTTTCCGCGGCCTGCTGCAGATGCACGCTGACCTGCGGATAGGCCTGCTTGATCCGCGCCACCGCCGGCGGCAGCACGAAGCGCGCCTGCGTGTGGGTGGTGGTCAGGATCAACTGGCCGTGGCTCTCGCGGCGCTGGTTGGCTGCATAGGTACGGATGTTGTTGGCTTCAGCCAGTACAGCGCGCGCACGGCTGATGACCTCTTCACCGGCCGGTGTGACCATTTCCAGGCTGCGGCCCTTGCGCACGAACAGCAGGAAGCCCAGTTCATCCTCCAGCTGTTTGAGCTGCTTGGACAACCCCGGCTGGGTGGCATGCACCCGCGTCGCAGCAAGGGTGATGTTGAGCTCGGCGTCGGCAATGGCAACGAGGTAGCGCAGTTGGGTCAGGGTCATTGCGGTGTCATCGGGAAACGTCGAAAGAAGGTGTGAGCTGACTGTAGGTCAAATTGCCACTCGTCCTTATAACCGAACGTTATTTTGCATGCGCCCCAAGTCATTTCCGGGCGTATCCGGCCCGGCGCTACGGTCAGCGGCCTTCCTGTTGAGTCTGCCCATCGCCTTGGACACTGCCTTGTTCCCGCTGTTTGCCGCCCTCAAGGGCCGGGCTGTACTGGTGGTTGGCGGTGGCGCGGTGGCCGAGCGCAAGGTGCTGGCCCTGCTGCACGCCGGCGCCCTGCCCCGGGTGGGCTCGCCGGCCTTGTCACCGGCACTGGCGGAACTCGTTGAGACGCAACGCGTGCAGTGGCTGCCCGGCTGCTTTGACACGCAATGGCTGGCCCACGATGTCTGGCTGGTGATCGCCGCCACCGACGACACCGCCACCAACCGCGCCGTCGCCGAGGCTGCCGAGGCGCAGCGGTTGTTCGTGAACGTGGTGGACGACGCGCAGTTGTCCACCTTCCACGTGCCCGCCGTGGTCGAACGCGGCCCGCTGCAGATCGCCATTTCCAGCGCCGGCGCGGCACCGATGGTCGCGCGCCATGTGCGCCGCCAGTTGGAGCAGTTGTTCGACCAGGCCTGGGGCCAGCTGGTGGAACTGGTCGGTCAGCACCGCGACCGCATCCGCCGCCGCTTCCCGGAACTGGGCCCGCGCCGCCAGTTCTTCGACCGCCTGATCGAAAGCCCGCTGCTGGGCCTGCTGCGTCGCCGCCAGGATGACGCCGCGCAGGCCTTGTTGTCACAGGCCATTGCCGGCCACAGCACGGCCAGCACCGGCTCGGTAGTGTTGGTCGGGGCCGGCTCCGGCGACCCCGGGCTGCTCACCCTCAGCGCCCTGCGCGCGCTCAACCAGGCCGACGTGATTCTCTACGACCGCCTGGTCAGCATCGACGTCCTGCAGCTGGCGCGTCGCGACGCCGAGTACATCGAGGTCGGCAAGTCCGCGCAGGGCCACAGCACCGCGCAGGAACACATCCATGCGTTGATGCTGGAACACACCAGTGCAGGCCGCCGGGTGGTGCGGCTCAAGGGCGGTGATGCCTTCGTGTTTGGCCGTGGCGGCGAGGAATTGCAGTTCCTGCGTGCCCATGACGTGCCGTACGAAGTGGTCCCGGGCATCACCGCCGCCCTGGCCTGTGCGGCCTACGCCGGCATTCCGCTCACCCATCGCGATCACGCCCAGCAACTGCGCCTGGTCACTGCGCACTGCAAGGATTCAATGGACACGCTGGACTGGCCGGAACTGGCCAAGGCCCGGCAGACGCTGGTGTTCTACATGGGCGTGGCCGCGCTGGAGCAGATCCGCGAGCGCCTGACCGCCGCCGGCCTGGCCGCCAGCACACCGTTTGCCCTGGTCGAGAACGGGTCGCGCCGCAATCAGCGCGTGATCACCGGCCAGTTGCACGACCTGCCCGAGACCGCACGCCAGCACCAGGTGCAGTCCCCGGCCCTGCTCATCCTGGGCGACGTCGCGGCGCTGGCCGACGACCTGCACTGGTTCGGCAATGCCCCGCTGCACGCTTTGCCCACCGTTTCCTCACTTCCCGCAAAGACCTCGCCGGCCACACTGGCCGACGCCGCCTGATTGCCTTTCCCGGAGATCCCCATGGCCATTTACAACAGCATCCTGGACACCATCGGCAACACCCCGGTGGTCAAGCTCAACCGTCTGGCCCCGGCGGGCGTGGATGTCTACGTCAAGGTTGAATCGTTCAACCCCGGCGGCTCGGTCAAGGACCGCCTGGCCCTGGCCATCATCCTCGACGCCGAGAAAAAAGGCCTGCTCAAGCCCGGCGACACCATCGTCGAAGCGACCTCCGGCAACACCGGCGTGGCGCTGGCCATGGTCGCGGCCGCACGCGGCTACAAGTTCGTGGCAACCATGGTGGAAACCTTCTCCGTCGAGCGCCGCAAGCTGATGCGCGCCTACGGCGCCAAGGTCATCCTGACCCCCGCCGCCGAACGTGGCAGCGGCATGGTGCGCAAGGCCAAGGAGCTGGCCGAGCAGCATGGCTGGTTCCTGGCCAGCCAATTCGCCAACCCGGCCAACCCCGCCTTCCACCGCCAGACCACCGCGGCGGAAATCCTGCGTGATTTCGCCGGCAAGCGCCTGGACTACTTCGTCAGCGGCTGGGGCACCGGCGGCACCCTCACCGGCGTGGGCGAAGTGCTGAAGCTGGCCCGCCCCGACACCCGCATCATCGCCACCGAACCGGCCGGCGCCGCGCTGCTGGCCGGCAAGGAATTCACCCCGCACAAGATCCAGGGCTGGACCCCGGACTTCGTGCCGGAAGTGCTCAACCGCGAGGTGTATGACGCGCTGTACTCGGTGCAGGATGAGCGCGCCATCGAAACCTCGCGCCGGCTGGCCGCCGAAGAAGGTATTTTCGTCGGCATCTCCGCCGGTGCCACGGTCGCCACCGCACTGGAAGTGGCGGCCAAGGCCGAAGCCGGTTCGGTGATCCTGGCGGTGCTGCCCGACACCGGCGAGCGCTACTTCTCCACCCCGCTGTTTGCCGACATCAATGACGGTTCGGACGACGACTGGCTGGCCGGTCTTCCGTAATCTCAATTACCCATTTAAACCCCGTACAAAGGCCGCCACATGCGGCCTTTGTGCTTTCCTGCGCGTCCAATCGCGTGCCGTGAGACGCCGGGCAACCACACTTGCCCGGCGCCGGGCGCAGGCATGCGTCCGTCACGTTCCTCTCATATACGGCGGCGGAAGATCACACGCATGAACATCGAAGTCTGGCAGGGCGACATCACCCAATTGGCCGTTGACGCCATCGTCAACGCGGCCAATGAAACCCTGCTGGGCGGCGGCGGCGTGGACGGCGCCATTCATCGTGCCGCAGGCCCCGGCCTGCTGGCCGAATGCGAACAATTGCCCGAACTGCGCCCAGGCGTGCGCTGCCCCACCGGCGAAGTCCGCGCTACCGGCGGCCATGCATTGCCCGCGCGCCATGTCTTCCACACCGTGGGCCCGGTCTGGCGCGATGGTCGCCACGACGAGGCCGCACTGTTGGCCAACTGCTATTGGCAATCACTGCGCCTGGCCGAACAGATGGGCCTGGAATCCATTGCCTTTCCTGCGATCAGCAGCGGCGTTTACGGCTACCCGCTGCACCAGGCCGCCGGCATCGCCGTCACCGAAACGCTCACCTGGCAGAAAAGCCACACGCGCCCGCTGCGCATCATTCTGGTGGCCTACAACGCGGCGGCATTCAAGATTTATCAGCAGGCCTTGGCCGATGCGGGCGGGGTACAGAAAAGCCAGTTGCTGGAAGACCTGAAACCGGCGATGGGTTGAGTTGGTTGTTGAGTGAAGACTGCTGCGTTCGGCCTCTCTGCAATTTTGAAGCTACTCCTCCCCAACCCTCCCCTTCGCCTTCGGCGCAAGGGAGGGGGCGGTTGTGCAGGGACTGTCAGATTACAGCGGACACCGCTTCTACGCCCTCCCTTGTGCCGAAGGCGAAGGGGAGGGTTGGGGAGCGGTAGCGTTTCAGCCCAGAAAATCAGCGCACCCAAATCTCAGCACCACTCCCCCTCAAACCTCACCACCAACCCCATACACCCAGCGCTCGAAGAACGGCTGCAACGAACGTCCAGCCGCCGCTTCCATGGATTGCTGGAAATCCCGGGTAACCACCGAGCGGCCATCATGGGCCTGCGTATACGTGCGCAGCCCACGCCAGAACACCTCATCACCCAGTTCCTGACGCAACAGATGCAACACCAGCGCGCCCTTCTGGTAAACCACCGCGCGGTCATCCGCCGTGGGTTTGCTCCAATCCGGGAAAACCAGCGCGCGGTCGGCACCCTTCTCCCGCAGCGCGCGTACACGCGTCTGCCAGCCACTCAGCATCTGCTGGTAAGCCGCCTCACCCTGCGCATGCTGCAACCATGCTGCCGTCATGAAGTTGGCAAACCCTTCGTTGAGCCAGAAATGCTCCCAACCGGCGCAGGTCACCCGGTTGCCCCACCACTGATGCGCGGCCTCATGCGCCATCAGCCCGAGCTGGGTCGGGTCATCCAGCACGCGCTTGCCGTAGGCTTCGGACATCAGCGACAAGCCCGCCATTTCCTGGCCGATGGTGCGTCCCACCAGGGCCTGCCGGTAGTCGCCTTCAAACGGAAGGCCGGCGCGGCGGGCAAAGAAATCCAGCATGTCGCCGGTCACGGAAAACACCTGCCGCAACTCGGCCGGTGAACGATCTACCGCGTAGTAATGCAGTTGTCCATCGCCGTGAGGGACAACCGCGTGCTGATACGGCCCTGCGGCGAAGCCGTAGACATAACCCGGCATTGGTGTGCGCAGATGCCAGCGGTGTTCGATGCGGCCATCTTCCAGTTGCCGCGAAGGCAGTACGTCACCCACTGCGGTTGCCTGCAACTGCGCTGGCAGGCGCAGGGCAAGCTGCAATGTTGCGCGTTCGTCAGGTGCATCCACCGATGGCATCCACTGACTGGTGGAGAAAATCGTGTAGACCTCATTGCGTTCGGCCGAGAATTCCAGACCGTGCGCGGGCTTGCCGTGATAGCGCAGCGTCAGCCAGGTTTCGGCGCTTGGCTGCAGGGGTTCGGCCAGGGTGATCGACAGTTTCCCTTCCACCTGTTCAAAGACGACCGCCTTGCCGTTCTGCGTGGCCGAATCAATCACCAGTTCGCCACTGTCCAGCACAACCTGCAGCAGCGCCGCGTCCTCGGCGGCCACGCGCAACGTTGCTTCACCACGCACTTCGCCCGCAGGAATGTCCACGTCCAGCATGACGGCGTAATGCAGGACATCAAACCCCCGCGTCGATGCTGCAAACGCTGGCGTTGCCAGCAGGAGCGCCACTGCCGTGCACAACCCACGCGCGATTCTGCAATGCATTCGACTGTCCTGAATGGAAACGCCGATTGTAGGCATACCCCTTTCGCAGGCAGAAAGTATTGCGCTCTCGCAGGCCGGGATGAAAATCCCAGCCCCCCGGCCACCCGGCATTTGCCGCAATGACGCAACTTCTTCATTCCAGCCCGACAACGCATGCCAGGCAGACTACTGGCGTCGCGGCTTTATCGCGCCGGCACAACAAAAAACGCCGGCACGAGGCCGGCGTTTTCGGTGTATCACATCACGCAGGAAGGCCTATCAGCCTTCCCACTTGCCCAGTGCAGCCAGGCCGTTTTCCTTGGCACGCTCGTACACGGTCTTCTGTGCGGCGGCGTAGTTGCCCTTGACGTCCTTGGCCCACAGCTTCAGTGCAGCCTGCTGCATGGCGCGGCCGTAGGAGAAGCTCAGCGGCCACGGCAGGTTGCCCAGCTGGTTCATGGCGTTGAGGTGCGCGGTGGACTGCTCGTCGCTCTGGCCACCGGACAGGAACACGATGCCCGGCAGGATGGCCGGCACGGTCGACTTCAGGCACATCACGGTCGATTCGGCCACTTCTTCCACGTCCACCTGCTCGTCGCAGCGCGTGCCCGGGATGACCATCGAAGCCTTGAGGATGGTGCCTTCCAGCACGACGTTCTGCTGGTACAGGGCGTCAAACAGCGAGCGCAGGGTGGCTTCGGTGACTTCGTAGCAGGTCTCGATGTCGTGGTCGCCGTCCATGATCACTTCCGGCTCGACCATCGGCACCAGGCCGCATTCCTGGCACAGGGCCGCATAACGGGCCAGCGCATGCGCGTTGGACTCGATGCAGGTGCCCGACGGGATGCTTTCACCGATGTTGATCACCGCACGCCACTTGGCGAAACGTGCGCCGAGCTTGTAGTACTCCTGCAGGCGCTCGCGCAGGCCGTCCAGGCCTTCGGTCACCAGCTCTTCCGGGCAGCCGGCCAGCGGGTGTGCACCCTTGTCGACCTTGATGCCCGGGATCATGCCGTTGTCGGACATGTACTTGGCGAACGGCACGCCGTCCTTGGTCGACTGGCGGATGGTTTCGTCAAACAGGATCGCGCCGGAGATGTGCTCGTTGAGCTTGGGCGTGGTCAGCAGCAGCTCGCGGTAGGCACGGCGGTTCTCTTCCGTGTTCTCGATGCCGACGCTGGCAAAGCGCTTGGCAATCGTGCCGGTGGATTCGTCAATGGCGATGATGCCCTTGCCCGGGGCGACCATTGCTTGGGCGGTTTCAGCCAGCAGTTCGATGCTCATGAGATTCCTGTAACCAAGGTGCGGGAAAAACGGAAGTATAGCCCGCCTCGCCCACCGGCTGGCTGCCCGCGAGGTCTGGAACCGCTTTCAAGTCTGGGTTGGGACATTTCCTGTCCGCTCCGACCAACTTTTTGACCGAAGCCCGATGGCCGCGTCCTTCTCTGCCGCGAGCCCGCCCTTTCTCTGCCTACAAGCTCGATGACCGCCCCCTCCCTTTGCCGCAGGCAAGGGGAGGGTTGGGGAGGGGTCGCTTCTCGGTGAATGGCCGAGCGTGCCCTCGTTTCCTACGTTGTTGCTGCTGCGGTAGCTCCAGCCGTCAAAGGCATGAAGCGCGGTTTCGTGTCTTCATTGCCTTTGCGGAAAGCTACCCCTCCCCAGCCCTCCCCTCCGCCTTCGGCGCAAGGGAGGGGGTTTGGGAAGCGGTTGCCTGCCTTGCCCGCTCAAAGCTCGCCCAGGCCGCCGGCACGTCCGTCGGCGCCCACTTCCAGCAGGCGCAGGGTGTTGGTGGCGCCATGGGTTTCCATGTGCTCACCGCTGGTGAACACCACACGGTCACCGGCCGCCAGCAACCCGGCCTCGACCAGCAGGCGGATGCTGCCGCGCGCGGCTTCACGCGGGGTGAAACCACGGCTGTCGAAATTGATCGGGAACACATCGCGCATCAGCGCCATCTGCCGACGGGCACCGTCATGGCGGGTCACCGCGAACACCGGCGCCGAGGCGCGGAAGCGCGACAGGTAGCGCGCGGTGCCGCCGGATTCGGTCATTGCCACGATCGCCCGCACACCCACGTGCTGGGACAGGAACATGGTGGCCATGGCGATGGCCTGGTCGGCACGCTCCAGGTTGCGCGGCGAGGCGTTGAAGTCGGTTTCGGTCTGGAACTGGCGCTCGGCGCCCAGGCAGATGCGGGCCATCGCCTCGACTGCCTTGACCGGGTAGGCACCGGCGGCGGTCTCGGCCGACAGCATCACCGCATCGGTGCCGTCGATGACCGAGTTGGCCACGTCCAGCACTTCAGCGCGGGTCGGGATGGGGCTTTCCACCATCGACTGCAGCATCTGCGTGGCGGTGATCACCACCTTGTTCTGCGCCAGCGAGGCCTTGATGATCTTCTTCTGCAGGCCCGGCAGCTCGGCGTCGCCGATTTCCACGCCCAGGTCGCCACGGGCCACCATCACCACGTCGCTGGCCTCGACAATTTCTTCCAGGTTCGCGATGGCTTCGGTGCGCTCGATCTTGGACACCAGCGCCGCGTCGGAGCCATGCTGGCGGGCGATGGCACGGGCATCGTTCATGTCCTGCGCGTTGCGGCAGAACGACACCGCAATGAAATCCACACCGATCTTGGCGACGATGCCGATCAATTCCTTGTCGCGCTCGGTCAGCGCGCCCAGCGACAGCCCACCGCCCTGCTTGTTCAGGCCCTTGCGGTCGGACAACACGCCGTCGTTGAGCACGGTGTTGATGATGCGCTCACCCTGCACTTCAACCACCTGCAGTTGCATCAGGCCGTCGTCGAGCAGCAGCACATCGCCAGGGCCCACGTCCTGCGGCAGGCCCAGATAGCTCACGCCCACCTGGCTGGCAGTGCCCGGGCCAGCCTCGGTGCTGGCAATCAGGTCGAAACGATCACCGGCCTTGAGCTGCACCTTGCCTTCGGCAAAGCGCTCAATGCGGATCTTCGGGCCCGGCAGGTCGGCCAGGATGCCCACTTCCACGCCGACCCGCTGGGCGGCGGCGCGTACATCCGCGGCACGCTTGGCCTGGCCGGACGGATCGCCGTGGGAGAAGTTCAGGCGAACCACATTGACGCCGGCGCGGAACAGTTCATCCAGCACCCCTGGCGCGTCGGTAGCCGGGCCGAGGGTGGCAAGAATCTTGGTGCGTCGCTGGCGTTCGGTCATGGTGCTTGGTCTCCCTATGAAGCCATCGAAATTAGCACATTCACCGCATGACAACGATGTCGTGCACGATTTCATAAAACACTTTATGCAATGTCCCGAAGGCAGGCCGGACAACCTGTCTGCACATGCCATGCGGCATGACAACGCAAGTCCTGCGGGCAGCCTGCGCAGGCCAGGGCAATTCCAGCGACGACGCCAGGACGGCGCCGTGGGTGCCCCGCGATGGCCTGCGCAAGGGCGCAGACAGGAGGCACTTCATCGGGCCTGCACGGAACTGGTCAAGCCAGAACGATGGCCCAAAATGAAAAGGGCCCCGGAAACCGGAGCCCTGCATTCACCTGCACACGATCCCTGCGCGCGTCAGCCCCGCAGCAAGGCCACCAACGCTTCCGGCGCCGCTGCTACGGCCCCGGCACCAGCCGCTTCCAGTTCCTCGCGGCCACCAAAGCCCCACAGCACACCGACGTTGCGCATTGCATGATGGCGCGCGCCTTCGATATCCATGCGCCGGTCGCCGATCATCCAGCACTGCGCCGCTGGCAAGGACAGGCGCTGCAGCGCCTCGGCAATCAGTTCCGGCTTGTCGCTGCGCGAACCATCTTCCGTCGCGCCGATCACATCCTCGAAGCAGTTGCCGAACGGCAGGTGCGCGACGATGCGACGCGCGTGCGGCTCGTTCTTGGCAGTGACCACCGCCAGGCGATGCCCGGCCGCGTGCAGCCCCTGCACGACCTCGCCAATGCCGGCGTAGATGTCGTGCTCCTGCCAGCCAGTCACCTCGAAGCGTTCGCGGTACAGCGCAACCGCCTGCTCCACCCGCTGCGCATCGCCCAACAGCGGCGTGAAGCTGGTGCGCAGCGACGGGCCGATCCACTTGCGCAGTTCGGCCATCGGCGGCACCGGCTGCTGCAGCTTCTCCAATGCATAGGCCACGCAACGGGTGATGCCGACGGCCGAATCAATCAGCGTGCCGTCGAGATCGAAAAAGAAAACATCGCGGCTCATGGAACGTCCTCACGATCCGTCGTGAGCGATGACCTGTGGTCCGTGGTGGAGCGGAGCAAGCGCAACGTATGTGGAATACGTGAGCATTGTGAGCACCACACGCGGGCCACAGGGCGAGCGCAACAGGTTCGCGAGGACGTTCTCACGCGCCGCGAGCCTCCAGCGCGGCCACCGCCGGCAGCGTCTTGCCTTCCAGGAATTCCAGGAACGCGCCACCGCCGGTGGAGATGTAGCTCACTTCCTTGGCGATACCGTATTTGTCCACCGCCGCCAGGGTGTCGCCACCGCCGGCAATGGAGAACGCGCTGGAGCTGGCAATGGCACGCGCCAGTGCTTCGGTGCCCTTGCCGAAGGCGTCGAACTCGAACACGCCGACCGGGCCGTTCCACACCACGGTGCCGGCCTTGGCGATCAGCGCGGCGTACTGGGCAGCGGTCTGCGGGCCGATATCCAGGATCATGTCATCGGCGCCCACCGCATCCACCGCCTTGACCGTGGCAGGTGCGTCGGCAGCGAAGGCCGGGGCCACCACCACGTCCACCGGCAGCGGGATTTCAGCACCGCGTGCCTTGGCGTCGGCGTCGATCTTGCGCGCGGTGTCGAGCAGGTCGTTCTCGACCAGCGACTTGCCCACGCCGTGGCCTTCAGCGGCGATGAAGGTGTTGGCGATGCCGCCGCCAACGATCAGCTGGTCGACCTTGCCGACCAGGCTGGACAGCAGCTCCAGCTTGGTCGAGACCTTGGAGCCGGCAACGATGGCCAGCAACGGACGTGCCGGGTTGGCCAGCGCCTTGTCCAGCGCGTCCAGCTCGGCCATCAGCAGCGGGCCGCCGGCGGCAACCGGGGCGAAGCGGATCACACCGTGGGTGGAGGCCTGCGCGCGGTGCGCGGTGCCGAAGGCATCCATCACGAACACGTCGCACAGCGCGGCGTACTTCTTCGACAGCGCCTCGTCGTCCTTGCCCTCGCCCACGTTCATGCGGCAGTTCTCCAGCAGCACGATCTTGCCCGGGGCCACGTCAACGCCATCCACCCAATCCTTGACCAGCGGCACGTCCACGCCCAGCAGCTCGGACAGACGCTTGGCCACCGGCGCCAGCGAATCGGCCTGGCTCCACACGCCTTCCTTCGGGCGGCCCAGGTGCGAGGTAACCAGCACGGCAGCGCCCTTTTCCAGCGCCAGCTTCAGCGTCGGCAGCGAGGCGGTGATGCGCTGCTCGGAGGTGATCTTGCCGGCCTCGTCGATCGGCACGTTCAGATCCTGGCGGATCAATACACGCTTGCCGGAAAGGTCGAGGTCGGTCATGCGAACGATGGACATGGCAGGATCTGCTCCGCTGGGGATGGGAAACCGCCATTTTCGCCCGCCCCGTCCACCGGGGGCAAACCCAAGGACGCTTTCAGATGCAACCCCGCCTTGCCCAACCTGAACTGCACAGCGCGCGCCTGCAGCTGCGCGAAGTCCGCGTTGACGATGCACCGGCCCTGTTCGCCATCCACTCCGATCCCGGGGTGATGCGCTACTGGAGCTACCCGGCCTGGACCGAACTGGCCCAGGCCGAAGCCAGGATCACCGATATCCAGCGCCAGCGCCGTGAGCAGGACATCCTGGTCTGGGCAATTGCCGACGCCGCCAGCGACCAGTTGATCGGCACCAGTGCGGTATTCGCGCTGGACCAGGCGCAGGGCCGCGCCGAGATCGGCTACAGCCTGCATCCGCACTGGCAACGCCGCGGTCTGGCCAGCGAAGCACTGCGGCTGATACTTGAATATCTGTTCGACACACTGCAGCTGCGCCGCGTGGAAGCCGATGTCGACCCGCGCAACGAGGCATCGTGGCGCCTGCTGGAAAAGCTGGGCTTCGTCCGCGAAGGCCTGCTGCGCGAGCGCTGGCACGTCAATGGCGAAATCTGCGATAGCGCGTTTTATGGCCTGCTGCGGAAAGACTTCAAAGCAGGCTGACGTTGTAGAGCGGAGCCATGCTCCGCTGAGGCGTTAGCGCTACAGCCCCTGCCGTCCGAACAATGGAATCTTCCCAAGCGCACAGAACGTCGCGGTGACGCCCAAGCTGCATAGCCCACCGACGAACAACGCTGACAGCAGGTCATCCAATTCGGTTCGCTCTGCGGACCCGGAAACCGAAAATGCGGCCCACAACCCCGCGCCGATCAGCGTGGTGTAGAAGCACAGGCGTACGGCATTGAGGCGGCGCGCCCATGCCAGCAACGCCATCACGGGAACGCACACAAAAATCAGACCGATATAGCCGAACGCGACGGAAACAATCGCTATCAATGGGGAAAACAAGGCAATTCCATCGCGCTCGAACAACGACGATGACGTGAAGCAAAGGCCGAGCAGCGAGAAAATCGGCGTAAAAAGTGGTGCGGCGAACGCCAGTTCGTCTGCGGAAGGTCCTTCAGGCTTCGGGAATCTTCTGGACATCGTCGATCAAGGCCAACTCGTTTCCAGGGCAGGTGATTTCAGTAGCATGTGACGCCCGTCAGCGGCTGCAGAGCGGGGCCACGTTCTGCTTTGTCTTTGCCAGCGAAGCCATTGCCGAGCATGGCTCGGCACTACCTCAGATATCCTTTTTGTCCGGGCGTTGGCTGCGCAACAGACTGAAAGCAAACCCAGCCACAGCCAGCGCGCCCAGGATCAGTACACCCCACAGCACGACGTTCTTCCAGTCACGCGGCGCCTTGACCGGCTGATAGGCGGCATCGCCCGCGCGCACAACGCCCTCGCCCAAGGTCGCTGCCACCGGCTGCCATTGCGCACCATTGCGCGTACGCAGGGCATCAAGCATCGGATCAAGCGCGGCCTGCATCCCGGCAACATTGGCGCTGCCGGCAACCAGCAGGTACGGCGCGCGCCCTTGCGCCAGAAACACCACGCTGCCCGGCCGGTAGCCCAGGCGCAGCAGCGGCGCTTCCGACGGCACCGACCCCGGCTCGGCCAGCAGGCGCCATTGGCGGTCGGTGATGATGCCCGAGGTCTCCAGTGCGGCCGAACGCTGCTGCTTTCCTGCCGCGTTCAAGCTCCAGGCGTTCCAGCCCTGCGTCAGCATCTGCCAATCCGGCGTTTGGCCATCCGCACCGGGGCGATCCGCGTCGCGACTGAAAACGCTCCAGCTCACCGCGCTGTTGGCCGGCATCACCACGTCCAGGCGCTGGACCGGCAAGCGGCCCTGCAGTGCATACAGGTAACCGTCCCTGGCGTTGCTGCCCGCGCCCGCCGTCAGCTCCTGCCACTGCCAATCACCGCTCTCCACGACATCGGCCATCTCGCCCCGCAGACCGCGCAGTGCCGGCGCGCCGGTGCGCTGCAGTGGCACCAGCCGCAGGTAGCGCAGGCCGGCTTCCACCTTGACGGTGTTGTTGCGAAGCGCCCGCCCCTGATTGTTCAACTGCACCAGCCGCACCTGCGGATCCAGCACCTGCCAGCCACGCAGGTCGTCACTGCCCTCCAGGCGATAGCCCAGATCCAGCGTCGCGTCCGCATCGGCCCAATCCACCGACAACGCGCGCAGCTTGCCGGCGTCATCGCCCAGGTCCACCAGCCACACCGGATCCACCGCCGCTACCGCACCCGCACTGGTCACGGAATTGCGGATCGACAGCACCTTGCCGGTGGTATCACGCTGCACCACCACGCTCAGATCGTCATCGGCCGTCGCGGCGGCGACCGGCAAGGCAAACCACTGCAGATCCACCGTGCGCAACGGGCCGGACAACGGCGTGGCCGCGGCATACACCGCACTGGCCACCGGCTTGCCGTCCGCGTCAATCACCCGCACATCGCGCAGGTCGCGCCAATGCGCGGCGGTGTACACCGCCGCATCCAGCGGCACCCGGTACGCACCGACGTCCGCCTGCGACAACTGCAGCGGCCATTGCCGGGCGAAATCATCGGCGGCCTGTGCACTCAATGGCAGCAGGGCCAGCCACAACAGACGCTTGATCATGCGGGTGTTTCCTCATTGTTGTTCCGAATGGCCACGGCACGGCGCGGCGGTGCCGGCGCCAGCCAGCCGACCAGCGTGCACAGCAGGCCGTAGGCAATGAACGCACCGATGCCCAGCAGATCACCCAGGTTGCTGCGGTCCACCAACAGCAGTTTGGCAAGCACCACGCCCATCAGGATCGCGCCGGCCAGCCACAACCCCCACTGCCCGCGACGCGAGCCCGACACCCAGCCGACCACGCCGAGCAGACTCCACACCACGGTCAGGCTGGTCTGCGCCAATTGCGTGCCAAGCAGGTTTTCGCTCCACGCCTCGCCGCCCCAGTGATGCACCGCGCGCAACGTCATCACCGTGACCAGCACCAGCCCGGCCACGGCCATGCCCACCAGTTGCTGCGGCGGAACACGCCCGCCACGCCCTTCCCACAGGCGCATCGCAGCAAGTACCAGCACCGCCATTTCGGCCAGTTCCAACGGGTTGAACACCACGATCCACGGCAGTGGCGCTGCGCCGCCCGCACTGGCCAGCGACACCAGCCACCACAGCCCCAACACGCCGAACACCGCCAGCTGCAACGCCGGGCGGTAGCGATCAAACGCCGCGCCCAACGGTTGCGACAGCCACGACCAATGCCGCATCGACAGCACCGCCAGCAGCAACCACGGCAAGGCCAGCAGCAGGCCAACCCAGCCGTCGGCAAGCGTGAAGCGGTCACCGATGTACCAGGCCAGCAACGACAGCACGGTCGGCCACAACAGCAACCAGGCCAACTGTGCCAGGCCAGCAACCACGCCGCTGCCGGCGCGCAGGCACAACAGGCTGCGCAGGCCCAGTGCGGCAAACAGCGGCCACGCCCAGACACCGTGGCCCGCGAACGGCTGGCCGTACTCGGCCAACTGCAGGAAGGCCACCGGGAACGCCAGCAGCAGGCAACCGAGCGTGGTCAGGGACAACACCAGCGCCGGTGCGCGGCGTTGCACTTCCGCCGCAAGCCAGCCGGTTACGCCCAGCATCACCAGCACCGCATGCAGGCGACTGCCGACGGCAACAAAGTCGCCGATTTCCATGATCAGATTGCCCAGCCACCAGACCAGGCCCCACACATAGGCCACGGTAGCGACATGCAGTTTCCCAACGCCGCGATACAACCAGGCCGTGGCAAAGCCGGCCAGCGCGATCAGCAGGGCGCCCATGAAGGCGGCATTGGCAATGGCCACCGCTCCGTCATGCAGCCCGCGGATGCTGCCAATCATCAACGCCACTGCAGCGGCCAGTTGCAGGCCGATGCCACTCCAGCGCGCGAGGCGGCGATTCTGCATCAGGCCCAGCCAGACCAGGCCGGCACCTTCCAATGCAAACACCGATGCAGTGGCCCGCGCCGACAACGCCAGCGGCACCGCCAGCGTGGCGAAGCCCACGGCAAGAATGGCGTAGCCACGCGCCAGTACGTCCAGGCGCTCCTTGTTGATCAGTGCACGTGCCAGCACGGCGTACAGCACCGCCACCCCCAGCGCACACAGCGCCAGCGGCATGCGCTCGCCCTGCAACAGCGCTGCCTGCAGGCTGAAGGCAATCAGCGGCGTGCCGAACAGCAGGCAGCCATCAATACGGGCGCTGCCCGGGGTCGCCAGCTTGCGCGCGTACAACAATGGCAACAACAGGTAGAACACGAAGAACAACACCAGGAACGGCTCGGTGCTGCTGAACTTGGCCGGCGAATAGTCCATCACGCCCCATGCCGTGCCAATGCCCCAGGTGAACACGAAGCCGAGCAGGTTAAGGATGCGCCACGGCCGCACCCAGGCAATGGCGAAGATGCCGGCGTTGAGCAGCGCGTAGTACGAGAACAGCCCGACATGATTGCCGCTGTCGCTGGACAGCCAGATCGGCGCCATGAAACCGGCCAGCACACCGAGGATGGCCAGCGTGCGCGATTCCTGCAGTACCGCCATCACCGACATGCCGGCAATCAACACCACGCTGATCAACAGTGCAGGCACGGCATCGATGAGGCCGTAGATCTTGAACGCGGCGAACACCGTCAGCAGCAGCACGCCGATGGCGCCGCCCTGCAACGCCAACGCAAAGGTGCGGTGGCTCTCGCGCTTGCGCCAGGCGAACACCAGCCCGGTCAAGGCCGCCGCGCTGATACCCGCCAGGCGGAATTCAATCGGCATGCTCAGCCAGCCCTGGTCACTGGCGTACTTCAACAACGCCGCCACGCCGGCCAGCAGCACCAGCATGCCCACCTTTACCGGCACGTTGCCGCTGGTGAACCACTGTTTGACGTGCTCGAGGCCACGCTCGATGAAGTTGGGCGCCGCAGGCGCGGGCGGCACCCACTCCTGTTCCTGACGCGGCGCAGGGGCCGGCTCGGCGCGAACACGCACAGGCGGGGCCGGCTCGGGCAATGGCGGAATCGGCGGCACGCTGGCCTCCGGCGCCGGGGGCTGGGCCGGAGCTGGCGCCGCCTGCGTCTCAACCGCTGACGAAGCCGTCTCACTCCCGTCGTGTAGCGCCGGCTCCATCCACGCCTCTGGCAGTGCCGCCGGCGCTGCAGTTGCCGGGCTACGCTGCGCCTGCGCAGCCGCCGCTTCCAGCGCGGCCACGCGGCGCTTCAGCGACGCCACCGAAACCAGCGCCATCACCAGCAACACGGGGACGGCCAATACCACGGCCAGCAATATCAATCCCCAAAACACCAACGTTCCGTCCATTTCCCGTCCTTGTCCCCGTAAGGGTGCCGCACCACCTTATCCACGCGTGATGGAAACGCAAGACAGCCAGCCCCCTTTGGGGCCGCCCCCGCCGGGGCAGATACCTGCCCTGCGGAACCGCATGCCCCGCCCCATCAAGGCGTGCCCGCGTGGCGGGTGCCGAGGGCAGGCCGAAGCAGCGTCTGCATCTACGGGCCCGCTCCATCCGGTTCGCCCCCGCCCGGCAGCGCAATGCCATCGCCCATAAAGAAAGGGCGCCCTCAAGGCGCCCTTTCTTCATTCATGCCGCCGGTGAATCAGGCAGCGACAACACGCACCATTTCCAGGCACTTGTTGGAGTAGCCCCACTCATTGTCGTACCAGCTGACCAGCTTGACGAAGGTGCCGTCCAGGGCGATGCCGGCTTCGGCGTCGAACACCGAGGTGTGGGTCTCGCCACGGAAATCGGTGGCCACCACCTTGTCTTCGGTGTAACCCAGGATGCCCTTCAGCGCGCCTTCGCTCTGTGCCTTCACTTCGGCGCAGATCTCGGCGTAGGTGGCTTCCTTTTCCAGCTCGACGGTCAGATCGACCACCGACACGTCCGAGGTCGGCACGCGGAAGCTCATGCCGGTGAGCTTCTTGTTCAGTTCCGGAATCACCACGCCCACGGCCTTGGCTGCGCCGGTGGAAGACGGAATGATGTTCTCCAGGATGCCGCGGCCGCCGCGCCAATCCTTGTTGGACGGGCCGTCAACGGTCTTCTGGGTGGCGGTGGCCGCATGCACGGTGGTCATCAGGCCGCGCTTGATGCCCCACTTGTCGTTGATGACCTTGGCCAGCGGGGCCAGGCAGTTGGTGGTGCACGAGGCGTTGGAGATGATGGCCTGGCCGGCGTAGGTCTTGTCGTTGACGCCGAACACGAACATCGGCGTGTCGTCCTTGGACGGGGCCGACAGGATCACCTTCTTGGCGCCGGCATCAAGGTGCTTCTGCGCGGTTTCCTTGGTCAGGAACAGGCCGGTGGACTCAATGACCACGTCCACGCCCACATCGCCCCACTTCAGGTTGGCCGGGTCGCGCTCCTGGGTCAGGCGGATCTTCTTGCCGTTGACCAGCAGGTTGTTGCCTTCGACGGCCACGTCGGCCTTGAAGCGGCCATGCACCGAGTCGTACTTGAGCATGTAGGCCAGGTAGTCCGGCTCCAGCAGATCGTTGATGGCCACGATCTCGATGTCGTTGCCGAAGTTCAGCACTGCCGAACGCAGCACGTTGCGCCCGATGCGCCCGAAACCGTTGATGCCGACCTTGATTGCCATGTTCACAAGCTCCTGCGGCCGCAAACCCGTTGCGGCGGGATGGAAAGGGGCCGCCATTCTAACAGCACCACCAGCCACTACTGCCCTTGCCTTCGGCCAGCACTACTGACTGCCGGCTGAGCGCAAACGCTTGTTTGATCAGGATCAAAGCGACAACCGGGCCGGGCCGGGACACTGGCGCCACCTCCACCACGTAACGGAAACAACATGCGCAAGACCTCCGCCCTGCTGCTCTCCGGCCTGGCCGCCGCCATGGCCCTGGCCGCCGCTCCCGCCATGGCTCAGTCCAAGGGCGACTGGACCCTGGGTGTCGGCGTACACGCCGTCGATCCGAAGTCCGATGCCGGTGACCTGAATGGCTCGGCCCTGGGCCTGGGTGCCCTGCCGACCAAGGTCGACAGCAGTGTCCGCCCGACCGTCACCTTTGAATACTTCGTCGCCGACAACGTGGGCATCGAAGTGCTGGGCGCGCTGCCCTTCAAGCACGAAGTCAGCATCAACGGGGTCGGCAAGGTCGGCGAAACCAAGCAGCTGCCGCCGGTGGTCTCGCTGCAGTACCACTTCGCCAACAGCAGCAAGGTCACTCCGTTCGTCGGCCTGGGCGTGAACTACACCAAGTTCTTCAGCACCGACAGCAAGGGCGCGCTGGCCGGCACCAAGCTGAAGCTGGAAGACTCCTGGGGCCTGGCCGCGCATGCGGGCATGGACATCGCACTGAGCGACAAGGGCGCGCTGCGTGTGGATATGCGCTGGGCTGACATCGACACCAAGGTGAAGGTCAACGGCGCCAACCTGGGCACCGCCAAGATCGATCCGCTGGTCTACGGCATGGCATACGTCTTCAAGTTCTGAGCCCTGCGCTAAACCTGCAAGGCAAGCACGCCGCTCCCCCGGGCCTTCCCGGTGGGAGCGGTTTTGCCTTGTGCGGCATGCCAAGGAACACGCCCATGCCGCTAGAATGCGGCGATGAAAACGTTTTCCACCCGCCAATTGCCGCTGCTGCTTGCCGCGTTCGTCATTACTTCGTTGTTGCCCGGCCAAGCCTGGGCGTGGGGTGCGCAAGGCCACCGGCTGGTCGCACGTGTCGCCGAACCCCTGCTGGACCCGCAGGCCAAGGCCGAAGTCCAGCGCCTGCTCGCTGCCGAGCCCGGCGCCACGCTGGACAGCATCGCCCCGTGGGCCGACCAGTTGCGTGCGCAGGACCCCAGCCTGGGCAGGCGCTCGGCGGGCTGGCACTACATCAACATGGGCGAGCAGGACTGCGCCTATGTTCAACCCACGCAATGCCCGGATGGCAAGTGCGTGGTCGAAGCCCTCAAGACGCAGTCCGCCCTGCTGGCCGACCGCAGCAATTCCGATGCCGCCCGTTTGCAGGCACTGAAATTCGTGGTGCACCTGATGGGTGACATCCACCAGCCGATGCATGCCGGCTACGGCCACGACCGGGGAGGCAACACGTACCAGCTGCAGTTCGATGGGCGCGGCACCAACCTGCACTCGTTGTGGGACAGCGGCATGTTCTATGCCCAACAGCGCAACGACGACCAGTTCCTGCAGCAACTGCTCACACTTCCCGCACCCGACGCTGTGCCGGGCCGCCCTGACCTGCAGCACGATGCTCCGCACTGGGCCGTGGAGTCCTGCCATATCGCCATGCGCAAGGACGTCTACCCGACGTCACGGAAAGTGGACGAGCACTACGCCAACACCTGGCGCCCCGTTGCCGAAGCGCAGGTACGCCTGGCCGGTGAGCGCCTGGCCGCACTGTTGAACACGCTGCTGGATCAGCCTTGAGCCGCGCGGGTGGACCGCCGCAGTGCTCCACCCGTTCTGCAGTTGGCAATCGGTGCGTCAGCGCAGGCCGCTCTGGCTGCGCACCTGCGCCTGCCCTTTCACCACCTCGAAGGTGAAGGCATACAGCAGCGTTACCGGCACCTCTTCCACCCGCTGCGCGCCGGTGCAATCACCGGCACTGGCGGCAGTCATTCCGGGTGCGAAATGGCAGATTGCCGCAGGCTGGAACACCCATTGCGTTGCCGCATCCATCGCGGCCTGTAGCAGCGAGGCGTGTTCGGATTCGCGCCCTGCGGCACAGCTGGTGTGCTCCAGCAGGGGCTCCACCCGCTCGACACGGCCATCGGCCGCCACGATCACACGCACGCACAAGGTGGTCAGCGGCAAGGTCTGCCGCGCGTAGTCTTCCGGCATGACCGGCGCGGGTGCATTGCGCGGCTCGGGCATGCGAAAGGTCTCCGTCGCCGCCAGCGTATAGGCCTGGATCGCCCCGGCACTGCCACCATTGCTCTCCGGCGCAAGCAGACGCTGGCCAAGGTTGTAGCGATTGTCCGCAGCCTCCTGCCGCGGTGCCGTGGTTGAACAGGCGCTCACCGCAAGACCCAGCGCGACAACGCATGCTCTCCGCCGGTTTGCCTGTGACCACCACGACAGGCGGCGCGGGAAAGAACCAATCACGAGGTCAGCTCCGAGGTCTGGGTTGTGGTTTCGTCCATCTCAAAGCGCACAGGTACGCGCACCTGCCCGGCAACCGCCTTGCCGTTTCTGCTGCCCGGGTTCAACCGCCAACCACGGGCAGCCTCCACTGCGGCGGCATCCAGATCCGCGTGGCCGGAACTACGGTCAACCACCACCGCCGCCACTGCGCCGTCGGCGGCCACATCAATCTTCAACCACACCTCGCCGGTATGCATGCTCGGCGGATAGCGCGGCGGCGACATCTTCGCAAAGCCCGGAATGCTCGCCGGCGTGGACGCCGGCTCGACGGCCGCGTGCCCGTTGCCTGCGACGGCATCCTGTCGTGCAGATTCCACTGGCGACACCCGCAACAGCACATCGAGCAGCGAGCCGCCTTCAGCGTTGGACACTTTCACCTGGGCAGTTTTCCCGATGGCGATCAGCAGGCGCGGGCGTGATGCCACGACACCATCGGCCTCCAATTCGCCGACCAGGCGCAACTGCCCGGCATCGGCGGCCTCCAGCGTGAACTCCGCATTCCAGGTCACGCCCTTGCCGGACTGCAGCGCGAATGCGAATGGCTTGCCCAGTTGTTCGCGAATCTGGAACTGCTGGCGTTCGCCATCGGCATCCACTTCAAGTGCGATGGCATGCAAAGCACCCTCAGCCGCAGCCTGCTGCGTGGCCGGCTGTGCCGCCCATGCGGCGTAGCCCAATCCGCACGACATCATCAACGACAACGTGCCCATCATCAGCCACTGCTTCCTGCCGGGAACCGGGCGCTTCAACATGGCGATACGCTCCTTCAACGGGTGGTGGTTCTGCCAGTGGCAACCCACCGGCAACGGCGACGATGCCAAGCCGGTCTTGAGCATGGCCTCGCCATAGCTGCGACGCGCGCCGCCCATGCGGGCAACAACGCGCTCATCGCATGACAACTCCTGATCGTCGCGGCAACGGCGCAAGGCCAGAGGCAGCAGGGGATTGAACCAATAAACGCATTGCATCAGTGCCAGCAGCGCGTTGATGACAATGTCGCCACGCTGCACATGCAATTGCTCATGGAGCAACACAAGCTGCTGCTCCTGCGGCGTGTAGCGCTGTTCAAAATCAGCGGGCAGGACGATTCGCGGACGCCATACCCGCATCACTGCAGGAAGGCCCTGCACCACCTGCGCCTGCCAGAGGCCATCCGGCCGTTGCTGCACATTGCCAAGACCGCGCACGAAGCGCCGCTGCTGGCGCATCAATGCCCACGCCGCCAGTACTGCCCCGCATGCCCACACAACCAGCAATGCCACTGGCCACATCGGCAAGGAGTACAGCGGCTCGACAAACACCGCACCAATGCCTGGTGCTGTATCACCGGCCTGCATCGCGGTAGCGACGACACGCGGTGCCGGCAGCAATACCGCCAACGTGGTCACCGGCACTGCCAACCACAGCAGATAGGCTGCACTGGCCCCCAGCCAACGCCGCACCGGCGTTCGCAGCAGGATGACCACCGTCATCGCCGCGCTCGCCGCCAGCGCGGTCATCAGCAACGCGCGGAGCAACTCAGTGCTGCTCATCATCCAGTGCCTCCAGCAGTTTGCGCAGCTCGGCCACATCATCACGGCTCAACTTCTGGTGTTGGCTGAAATGCGCCACCAGCGGCGCAACGCGGCCATCGAACAAGCGTTCAATCAAACTGCTGCTTTCTTCCAGCACCCAGGCATCACGCTGCACCAGCGGCGTATACAGAAAGCGGCGGCCGTCCTTGGTCGCACTGATCGCGGCCTTGTTGAGCAGGCGATTGAGCAGGGTCTTTACCGTGGCTTCGGCCCATTCATTGCCGCCCGGCAGGCGTGCGATCACCTCATCTGCGGACAGCGGATGCGCACGCCACAGCACCTCCATCACCACCGCTTCGGCTTCACTGATCCGGATCATCGTTTACATCCGTAAATTTTCATTGATTACATGAGTAAACGAATCCCGTGTCAAGGCCTCCTCAGGTGATTCAGCAGCCGCATGCTGTAATGCCGGCACCCCCGCAGATTCCGGACACCATGCCCCATCACGTGACCGACCTCGACGCCGCCGTGGACTGGCTGCTGAGCAATACCCAAGGGCCGTTGCGCATCGGCGCACCACTGGCACTGGGCAAACCGCACCGCCTGCTCAATGCCTTGTATGCGCGCATCGAACAGGACCCGACACGGCCGTTGCAGCTGTACACCGCACTGTCACTCAATCCGCCCCAGGCCAAGGGCGATGGCCTGGAAGCACGCTTCATGCGGCCCTTCGTCGAACGCCATTTCGGCACCGACTTCCCGCGCCTGGCCTATGCCGACGCCATTGCCCGTGATGCGCTGCCGGCGCATGTGCAGGTGGAAGAGTTCTACATACAGTCCGGCGCGCTGCTGCGTTCCTCGCAGGCACAGCGCAGTTACACCAGCCTCAACTACACCCACGCCGCCGATGCAGTGGCCCAACGCGCACCACACGCCATCGTGCAGAAGGTGGCCTGCCGCGACGGCAACCCACGCCTGTCGTTGTCGTGCAACAACGACATCACCCAGGACACCCTGGACGCCATGGCCGCACGCGGACTGCCCAAGCCCCTGCTGATTGCCGAGATCGATCCGCAGTTGCCGTGGCTGGGCGGCAGCGCAACGGTTGACCTGGATTTCTTCGATCTGGTCATCAGCCCGCCGGGGCCGTACCCGAAACTGTTCGGTCTGCCCCGGCAGCCGGTCAGTGATGCCGACTATGCAATCGGCCTGTATGCCAGCACCCTGGTGCGCGATGGCGGCACGCTGCAGATCGGCATCGGCACACTGGCCGATGCACTCAGCCACGCGCTGGTGCTGCGGCATACCGACAACGCACGCTACCGGCGGATCCTGCACGCGCTGGACCCGCAACTCGTCGACAACCCGCTGGTGCGTGAAGCCGGCGGCCTGGAACCGTTCGAGATCGGCCTGTACGGCTGCAGCGAAATGCTCAACGAGGGCTTCCGCAAGCTGGTGCAGACCGGCGTGATCTGGCGCAAGGTGCATGACGACCTGGGCTTGATGCAGCGCCTGGCCGACGGCACCGCCAGCAAGGGGGACCACGGCCGTCTCGCACGCGAGGGCGAGTACCTGCATGGCGCCTTCTACCTGGGCTCACCCGAATTCTATGACTGGCTGCGCAACTTGCCCGAGGCCGAATGCAGCGCCATCGGCATGCGCCGCATCAGCGAGATCAACCAGCTATACGGTGGCAACGAGGCACTGGAACGCCTGCAGCGACGCGATGCGCGCTTCTTCAACTCCTGCATGATTGCCAGTGCGCTGGGCGCGGCCACCTCCGATGCGCTGGAGGACGGCCGCGTGGTCTCCGGTGTGGGTGGCCAGTACAACTTCGTGGCGATGGCGCATGCACTGCCGGATGCACGCAGCGTCCTGATGTTCCGCGCCGTGCGCCAGGATGCCGGCAACGCGCAATCCAACGTGCGCTGGAACTATGGCCACACCACCATCCCGCGCCACCTGCGCGATGTTTTCGTCAACGAGTACGGCGTTGCCGACCTGCGTGGCCTGACCGACGAAGACTGCGTTGTTGCCATGGCAGGCATCACGGATACCGCATTCCAGTCACGGCTGCTGGATCAGGCCAAGGCCGCGAAGAAGCTGGACCGTGCATTCGTCGCACCAGAAGCGTGGCAACGCAATCAAGCCGACTTGCTTCGCGCCGCATTGGCGCCCTTCCGCGAGAACGGCAGCCTTCCCGACTATCCCCTGGGCAGCGACTTCACGCCCCTGGAGCAGGAGCTGCTGCGTGCATTGGCGTGGCTGAAGTCCCACACCCACACGCCGGTAGCCAAACTGCGCACGGTGTTGGCCTCGCTACGTTGCCCCGCCGGTGAGAACGAAGCCATGTACCTGCAACGGATGGGCCTTGATTCGCCAACGACGCTCGGCGAACGGCTGCAGGCCCGACTGATGCGCCTTGCACTGGCCCGGACACTGCAGGGCTGAGACAGCAGCAGCCGGAAAGGTTTCATGCCTTTCCGCGGATCAATCACGGCGCGCCGCCATGGAAGCGGCGGGCGCCCGCACGCCATGCCTTTGCATCAACCTTTTCAATTTTTGATCAAAGCCTGCGACGGCATGCCCACCGATCGAAAAGAAAAGGCGTGGTTGCACTGGCATTTTTCACTGCGGCGTGAACTGCATCACGGTGCAATTGCGATACGAAACAGAAACAAAAGAAAAGCACCCACATTTGAGACGTATCCGGTGGCGCCCGGCCATCAATAAGCCGTTCCATGGGACCACGCCTTCCGACACGACATGACGGAAAGCAGAAACAGCTTCGGTGACCCAAAGACGTCATCGCAACGCCATGCAACGCCACCTTTGCGATGTGCTCCATCGCAAAGGCGGAACCACCCACCCCATACCCCAAGTCAAAGGCTGACCTTAAACGATCAACGCCTCCCCTCTTCCTGCAAGGAGAAACACCATGTCCCCTGGAATCGAAAAGACCACGCAATCCGGTATCCATCACATCGACCAGCTGATCTCCTACCGGAAATGGACAGTGGGCGAGGACCGCACCATCACCTGGACCATTACCAAGGAAGATGCGGTTTTTTCTGATGAGCCTTATGGGATCCGGGGGGAACTGCCGTACTTCAAAGCCATTTCCAGTGATACAGACATCGCCAACATTCACAAGGCGATGGATGTCTACAACAGCATCCTCGACATCAACCTCAAGTACATCGACGAAAGGGTCGATGGCGAAGCCACGATTCGTTTCAATGGGCAGGACACCCAATCCGACTGGAGCATGGGCGGCGGCTGGGCCTACGGGGCCTTCGAGCAATCGTTTGGCGGCGACGTATGGGCATCCTGGTACTCCGGTTATGACGTCGCTTTCACCCTGCACGAAGTCGGCCATGCACTGGCGCTGGATCACCCTGGACATGCCACAGGACGTTACGCCCCGGGATTCACCACACTGGAAACGGTCATGTCCTATACAGGTGGCAAGAGCGTGCTGATGGTTGATAAGGACGACAACTACCTCGGCCGTGTGGAAACCGAAAGCCTCGGCATCTACGACATTGCCGCACTTCAGTACTTGTATGGTGCGAACACCAGCCACAACGCTGGCGACACGGTATACAAGTACGATCCAGGCACTGGCTTCTATACCACTATCTGGGACGGTGGCGGAGAAGACACCATTGATCTTTCCAGCTACAAGCATGGCTCCAGCATCAATCTCGCCGAAGGCAGTTACACCTCTATCACCTACGAAATCCCCGAAGGAATCAGTACCCACAACATTTACACCGGCGAGAATGCGATCGGAATCGCCTATGGTGCAGTGATCGAAAACGCAACGGGAACTCAGGGTGACGACCTCATCCAGGGCAATTCCGCAGCCAACAAGCTACTGGGTGGCGCTGGGAATGACCGCCTGTATGGATATGAAGGAAATGATCACCTCGAAGGCGGAATCGGCGATGACATTCTGGACGGCGGCGTCGGCGCGGACACGATGATTGGCGGCGCGGGCAATGACATTTACTACGTCGACAACGCCGCCGATGTAGTAATCGAAACGGCCGGAGGTGGGACCGATACCATTTATCTCTCCATCGATTGCACTGCTTCCAACAAGTACAAAAATGTTGAGAACTTCACGGCCATCGAGGATGGGAACACCCGAAACATCATGGGAAACTCCGAAAACAACCGTATCATCGGAAACTCCAACGCAAACACGCTTCACGGGTGCGATGGTGATGACATCCTCATCGGTGGAAAGGGAGATGATCGCCTGTATGGCGGCAGAGGCGACGACACCTTCATCTTCGACCGGGGTGACGGAAACGACACAATTCACCGTGGCGTAGGAACGCCCGAAGATTTTGACACCCTGTCATTCCGAAATGAAATCAGCAGTGATCAGTTATGGTTCAGCACCGACATCAAGCGCAAGAATTTAATAGTAAGTGTCATCGGCACAAACGATTCGGTCACTGTCGTAGATTTCTTCTCTCAACGTAAAAACATACTCGACGAAATAAACGTCGGTGACAGCAAATCCATGGATACCGACAACATCGACAAGCTGGTCGATGCGATGGCGGCCTTCGCGCCCCCTGCATTGGGCCAGACCAACCTGTCCAATGCCTACCAGCAGGCACTGGCGCCCGTACTCGCAGCAACCTGGGTCTAACAGGAAAGCGAGCCGTTGCAGAACTGACGAAGGGCCGGAGCATTCCGGCCCTTCTTCCTTTTTCAGCTGCTCCATCCTGCGTGCGCGGAGAGCTGGGCAGGTGAGCCCATGTCGCCGTCCAGAAGGCCATCTCCCGCATGCACCACGCTCTTCAATCACGCCCGTACAAGGCGCACTGGATCACCGTTCGCAGCAATTGGGACATATCCCGTGGCGTGTGCAGCGTTTCCTGTTTATCCATGGAGCCCCACTCGAATCAGACAGCCCTTCTCCGTCCCGCTTGATCGAGATGGCCGCTGCATCAGCAATGGAACAGGAAGCAACGGTGACAGCGCAGCAATCTCCGGCCTCAAACCAGGACAGTGGACTTGAGTGCCTTGTCACCCTCGCCAGGTTCCACAACATCGCCGCCAGTGTCGAACAGCTGCGCCACGAATTCGGCGATGGCGCGCATCACTTCAAGGTGGACCAACTGTTGCTCGCCGCACGCAGGCTCGGCTTGCGTGCAAAGCCGATCAACACCCGCCCCGAGCGATTGGCGCGGACACCCCTGCCGGCCATCGGCAAGGACGTGGACGGGAATTTCTTCATCCTTGCCCGCGTCGATCAAGGCAAGGCGCTTGTGCAGATTCCGGGCGAGGACCGCCCCCGGGTCATGGAGCTAGATGCCCTGCTCCAGCAATGGCCCGGGCGATTGATCCTGCTGCGCCCCGACGCGCCCACCACCGGCGATGCAGCCCGCTTCGACTTCACCTGGTTCATCCCCGCCATCGTCAAACACCGCAAGGTATTGACCGAAGTGCTGATCGCTTCGCTGTTCCTGCAGCTGTTCGCGCTGATCACTCCGTTGTTCTTCCAGGTGGTGATGGACAAGGTGCTGGTGCACCGTGGTCTGTCAACGCTGGATGTGCTGATGATCGGCCTGCTGGCGATCATGCTGTTTGAAACCGTGCTGAGCGGGCTGCGCGGTTATGTGTTTGCGCACACAGCCAGCCGTATCGACGTTGAACTTGGCGCGCGTCTCTACCGTCATCTGCTCGCACTGCCATTGGCCTACTTCCAGGCACGCCGCGTGGGTGATTCGGTGGCCCGCGTACGCGAGCTGGAAAACATCCGCAGCTTCCTCACCGGCAATGCCATCACGCTGGTGCTGGACCTGCTGTTCTGCGTGTTGTTCATCGCGTTGATGCTGCTCTACAGCGGATGGCTGACCCTGGTCGTCATCGTATCCCTGCCCCTGTATCTGCTGGTGACGCTGCTGATTACCCCAGTGCTGCGTGCGCGCCTGCAGGAGAGCTTCAACCGTGGCGCGGAGAACCAGGCATTTCTGGTGGAATCCCTGACCGGCATCGACACGCTGAAGGCGCTTGCGGTCGAGCCGCAGTCCTCGCGCCGCTGGGACAACCAGTTGGCAGCCTATGTCGCGGCCAGCTTCCGTACCCAGGTTCTGTCCACGCTGGCCAATGAAGGCGTCGGGCTGATTGGAAAGCTGGTCACACTGGCCACGCTGTGGCTGGGTGCGCGGCTGGTGATCGAAGGGCAGCTGTCGGTTGGCCAGCTGATCGCCTTCAACATGCTCGCTGGCCGCGTCGCCCAGCCCATCATGCGGCTGGCGCAGTTGTGGCCCAACTTCCAGCAGACCAACCTGGCCGTGCAGCGGCTGGGCGATATTCTCAATACGCATACCGAATCCTCCATGGGCAATCGGCACCCGCTGCCACCGTTAAGGGGAGCCGTGGAGTTCGACCACGTACGCTTCCGCTACCGGAACGACGGCCCGGATGTCCTCCAGGACATCACCCTGAAGGTGGCGCCCGGTGAAGTGATCGGGCTGGTCGGGCGCTCGGGCTCCGGCAAGAGCACGCTGACCCGCCTGCTGCAGCGCCTGCACGTTCCCGACAGCGGCCGCATGCTGGTGGACGGTATGGATTTGTCACTGGCCGATGTCAGTTCGCTGCGTCGGCAGATCGGCGTGGTATTGCAGGAAAACATGCTGTTCAACCGCAGCATCCGCGAGAACATCGCACTCACCGATCCGGGCGCGCCACTGGAATCGGTGACGCACGCCGCACAGCTTGCCGGCGCGCATGACTTCATCCTGGAGATGCCCGAAGGCTACGACACCCTCGTTGGCGAACACGGCGCCTCGCTTTCCGGTGGTCAGCGACAGCGCATCGCCATTGCCCGCGCACTGATGCGCAACCCACGCATTCTCATCTTCGACGAGGCCACCAGCGCCCTGGACTACGAGTCCGAGCGGGTGATCCAGCAGAACATGCAGCAGATCTGCCAGGGGCGGACGGTACTGATCATCGCCCATCGCCTGTCTGCCGTACGCCATGCAGATCGCATCATCGTCATCGAGCGCGGCCAGATTGCCGAGCAGGGAAGCCATGCACAACTGCTGGCACAGCCCGCTGGAATCTACGCACGTCTCCATGCGCATCAGCAGGGTTGACGGGGACACCATGACCATTTCCAACGGTGTTGTTCGAGAACTTGTCAGCCGCCACCTGGGCGCCTGGAACAATGCATGGCGCCGTCGTCGCAGCCTCGACGCGCCGCCACTGCAATCACACGAAATGCAGTTCCTGCCCGCCGCGCAGGCACTGCAGGAGACGCCGGTGCATCCCGCGCCGCGCTACATCCAATGGACCATCATCGCCTTTGCCTGCCTGGCTGTGGCCTGGGCCAGCGTCGGCAAGATCGACGTGGTGGCCAGCGCGGAAGGCCGCATCGTTCCCAGTGACCAGAGCAAGATCATCCAGGCGCATGAAGTGGCGGTGGTGAAAGCCATTCACGCCCGCGACGGCCAAACCGTGCGCGCCGGCGATGTCCTGGTTGAACTGGACGCCAGCCTCACCGGCGCGGATCTGGAACGGCTGAACAACGACCTGCTCGCTGCACAGGTGGACACCGCGCGTGCGCAGATCATGCTGGAGGCCATTGATCGCCAGCAGCCACCGTCCGACATCACCTCGCGCTTGCCCGATGCCGACGCCGCACAGCAGCAGGCAGCAAACGCGTGGCTGCAGAGCCAGTACCAGGAACTGCGCAGCAACCTGGCACAAAGCGAGGCGATGATTTCGCGGCGCAACGCGGAGATCCACGCCGCGCAACAATCGGCCTCGGCACTGGCGCAGATGCTGCCACTGACCCAGCGCATCACCTCCGACTACGCCAAGCTCGCCGGCGAAGGTCTTGTCTCCAAACACCACTACCTGACCAAACAACAGGAATTGATGGAGCAGGAACGGCAGCTGGCGGAGCGCCGCAGCCACATCGTCGAACTCAATGCCTCACGCCAGGAGGCTGTCGAACGCAGGGAAGGCACGCTGTCGCAATACCGGCGCACGGTGTTTGACCTGCTTCACCAGAACGAACGCCGCGCCAGCAGCCTGCAGCAGGAGCAGGTCAAGGCCGAACGCCGCGACATGCTTACCCGGCTTGCCGCGCCGGTGGACGGCACCGTACAGCAACTGGCCGTGCATACCGCCGGTGGCGTGGTTACCGCCGCACAACCGTTGATGGTCATCGTCCCCGCCGACCAGGCGCTGGAGATCGAAGCACAGCTGAAAAACAAGGACGTCGGCTTCGTCCGTGCCGGGCAGCCGGTGTCGGTGAAGGTGGAGACCTTCAACTTCACCAAGTACGGAATCCTGCACGGCACCGTCCTGCACGTATCGCAGGATGCCATCCACGACGAACGCCAGGGGCCGCTTTACAGCCTGCGAATCCAGCTACAGGAGAAGCATGTGCGTGTTGGCCGCGAGGATGTTCCGCTGACACCGGGCATGACCGTGCGTGCAGAGATAAGGACAGACCGGCAACGGGTAATCGAGTACTTCCTCAGCCCGTTCAAGAAGTACACCGCTGAAAGTCTGCATGAACGCTAATTTCTCCAGAGAAGAACAGATAGTGCGTCATGCCCGTAGTCCAGGTCTTCCAGACCAATGCACAGCTGAGGGATTGCGATTCGCCACAGAAAAGGCCGGGTTTCCCCGGCCTTTTCGTCAGCTCAAACCGCCGGCTGAATTCAGCCCGGCAGGTTTGCCTTCGCTGCGGCCACCACGGCTTCGGTGGTGATGCCGAAGTGCTGGTACAGCTTGTCGGCCGGGGCCGAAGCACCGAAGGTATCCAGGCCGACCACCGCACCGTCCAGGCCCACGTACTGACGCCAGAAACCCGTGACACCGGCTTCCACTGCAACACGGTTGCGCACCGCGTTGGGCAGCACGGATTCGCGGTAGGCCGCGTCCTGGCGGTCGAACACATCGGTGCACGGCATCGACACCACGCGGGTCTTGATGCCGGCGGCATCAAGTTCCGCCTTGGCGGCCATAGCCAGGCCCACTTCCGAGCCGGTGCCGATCAGGATCACGTCCGGCGTACCGGCGGCATCGGCCAGCACGTAGCCACCGCGTTCGATCTGCTTGACCTGCTCGGCGCTGCGCTGCTGCGGTGCCAGGTTCTGGCGGCTGAAGATCAGGCAGCTCGGGCCATCCTTGCGCACGATCGCTGCCTTCCAGCTGACCGCCGACTCGGCCGCGTCGCACGGGCGCCACACATCGTTGTTGGGGATGTAACGCAGCGAGGACACATGCTCCACCGGCTGGTGGGTCGGGCCGTCTTCGCCCAGACCAATCGAGTCGTGGGTGAACACGTGGATGACGTGTGCCGGAATCAGCGCGCTCATGCGCAGTGCGTTGCGGGCGTAATCACTGAACACCAGGAAGGTGGCGTCGAACGGCAGGAAGCCGCCGTGCAGTGCCAGGCCGTTGGCAATGGCGCTCATGCCGAACTCACGCACGCCGTAGTGCACGTAGTTGGCGTTTGCGTCTTCGCCGACCACGGTCTGCGCGCCCTTCCACAAGGTGAGATTGGAACCAGCCAGGTCGGCCGAGCCACCGATGATTTCCGGCAGCAGCGGTACAAAGGCCTGGATCGCGTTCTGCGATGCCTTGCGCGAAGCGATGTTCGGCGCTTCGGCCTGCACCTGGGCGATGTAGGCATCGGCCTGGGCAATGAAGTCGGCCGGCAGTTCGCCGTGCGAACGGCGGGTCAGTTCTTCAGCCTGCGCCGGGAACTGCGCGGCGTACTTGTCGAACAGCTGCTCCCACTCGGCCTGGCGCAGGGTGCCAGTACCGCCGGCACGCCAACCGGCGTAGATGTCTTCCGGAATCTCGAACGGGCCGTAGGGCCAGTTCAGCGCCTTGCGGGTGGCTTCCAGTTCGTCCTTGCCCAGCGGTGCGCCGTGGCTGGATTCCTGGCCGGCCTTGTTCGGCGAGCCAAAACCAATGGTGGTCTTGCAGCAGATCAGGGTCGGCTTGTCGAACTGCGACAGCGCCTGCTCGATGCCGGCCTTGATGCTTTCCGGATCGTGGCCGTCGACGCCGCGCACCACGTTCCAGCCGTAGGACTCAAAGCGTGCCGGCGTGTCGTCGGTGAACCAGCCTTCCACTTCACCGTCGATGGAGATGTTGTTGTCGTCCCAGAAGCAGACCAGCTTGCCCAGGCCCCAGGTGCCGGCCAGCGACGCGGCTTCGTGCGAGATGCCTTCCATCAGGCAGCCATCGCCCATGAACACCCAGGTGCGGTGATCGACGACTTCAAATTCCGGGCGGTTGTAGCGCTGTGCCAGCAGCTTCTCGGCCAGCGCGAAGCCCACGGCATTGGCAAAACCCTGACCCAACGGGCCGGTGGTGGTTTCCACGCCCGGGGTTTCGTGACGCTCCGGGTGGCCGGCGGTGTGGCTGCCCAGCTGACGGAAGGCCTTGAGCTGCTCCATCGGCAGGTCGTAGCCACTCAGGTGCAGCAGCGCGTAGTGCAACATCGAGCCGTGGCCGTTGGACAGCACGAAACGGTCGCGGTTGAACCAGTTCGGGTTGTTCGGGTTGTGGCGGTAGTAGTCGTTCCAGAGCACTTCGGCAATGTCGGCCATGCCCATCGGCATGCCGGGATGACCGGATTTGGCGGCTTCGACCGCATCAGCGGCAAGAAAACGGATGGCGTTCGCCAACTGGCGGCGGGTGGGCTGCGTCATGGTTTCGTCGGAATCAGGAGGCTCCCGCGGAACTGCGGGCGGCCTATTGTCCCACAAGCCACCGCGCGGTTCAGGCCGGAAAAACCTGACGATAGCTGGCATTGGTTTCCGTCGGCAGCAAGGTCCGGCGCCGGAATTTGCTTCCTGCACTTCCCCCTCTCCCCACCCCCTCTCCCGCAAGGGGAGAGGGGCTTTGAAGCTGCAATTGCGGGAAATGCATCAACTCGACGTAGACCGAGCCCCTCTCCCCATGCCGGGTGAAGCGGGCCAGCTTGCGAACCACTGGTTCGCGGCCCCTTTAGCGCCCATGCGTAAACGCAAGGGCCGGGGCGCGGGGCGGGGGTTGGGGAGAGGGGGCGCTCTCACGCGCAACACCAAGCCCCAATCGCCCCGCCGGCAACCCGCACCCCGCCCACGGAAACAAAACGGCCACCCTGTTCAGGATGGCCGTCGAAAGGGCGCCGGGGTCGTACGGCAACTCATCCTTGCGGGAGCTTGTGCCCGGCTTCCTCATCGCTTTCGCCACGCGCCACCAGGGTGGTCAAGGCCAGATCGCCGGTGACATTGAGCGCGGTACGGCACATGTCCAGGAAGTGGTTCACGCCCAAAATCAGGCCGATACCGACCGGATTCACCCCGACCATCGCGCAGATCAGGGCCACCACCGGCAACGAACCGGACGGCACACCCGCCGTGCCAATGCCGCCGAGGATGCAGACCACCATCACCATGAACTGCTGGCCGATGCTCAGGTCCACGCCAAAGAACTGCGCCAGAAAGATCACCGTCACGCCCTCGAACAGCGCCGTGCCGTTCTGGTTGGCAGTGGCGCCCACGGTCAATACGAAGCGCGACACCTTGTGCGGGAAGCCCATCTGGTCGGCCACGCGCAGCGCGGTCGGCAAGGTGGCGTTGGACGAGGCGGTGGAGAACGCCATCAACGTGGCCTCCTGCGTCTGCCGGAAAAACGCCAGCGGCGAACGCCCCGCCAGCTTCACCGCGATGCCGTAGCTGACAAACATGTGCAGCGCCAGCGCCAATACCACCACGCCCACGTAGGCGCCCAGCTTCATCAACAGGCTGAAACCGAAAATGGCCGCCAGGTTGAACATGAAGCAGGCCACCGCATACGGCGCCAGGCGGATGACCAGGTTGATCAGGGTCATCGAAATCTCGAACAGGCCCTCGATGGCCTTGCGCAGCGTGGCCACCTTGTCGGCCGGCGACAGCACCATGCCAATGCCCAGCATCAGCGCGAAGAACATCAGCGACAGGATCTTGCCGTTGTCAGACGCCGCTTCAAGCACGTTGTTGGGCACGATGGACAGCAGCATCTCCATGCCCTTGGGCTGGGAGCCAACACCGGCCACGATCTCCTTGCTGCGCTCGGCGTTCTCGGCAAGCAGTTGCGCGGCCACGGCCGGGTCCACACCCGCGCCCGGCTTGAACAGGTTGACCAGCACCAGACCGATCAGCACGGCCACGCCGGACAGCACAATGGTGTAAGCCAGCGACTTCCAGCCAATGCGACCCAATGCGCGGATGTCGCCCATTTCCGATACGCCCATCACCAGCGCCGAGAAGATCAACGGCACGATGAGCATGAAGATCAGGCTCAGGAACAGCCCCGACACCGGAGTCGTCAGGTAGGTGGTAACCGCATGCACCCAGGCCGCGCCCGGGCTGAACATGTGCACGATCAGGCCAAGCAGCAGGCCAATGCCGAAGCCAATCGCGATCTTCCAGTGGAACGGCATTTTGGCCGTGGACGGTGCGGCATTGGCCATCATTGGTTTCCCTCCGGAGAATCGTTCAGCTTAACAGACGATATACAGCGGCCCTTTTGCCGTGTTCAACCGGGGTAGAGAGGGTCAAGCACGGGCTTTTCCGCCACCACCTGGCCTCGCCAGCGCGGCCCCTGGCGGAAAACCTCACGCAGGCGCGCCCTGGCCGCAGCCACATCGCCCTCGCCCGCCCAGCGGGCACGCTGCATGCGCTCCAGTGCCTGCCGCTGTGATTCGTCGTCCAGCCTGGCCATCACCGCATCCAGGTCATCAACGCCAGCCATCGCCGCGAGGATATGCACAACCTCGTCCAGCCCCCCCGCATCCAAGGCCCGGCGCAGGTCAGCCTGGCTGTAGCGCGAGCGGTGCGGTTGGCTGTTGCCTGGTGCGTCGTGCTTGCCGGCGGCAGGCGCGCTTCGCCGTGACAAGCCCCAGATCAGCGTGACCAGCCACAACAGGGCGAAACCCGCCGCCAGCGCCGGCCACAACCACGGACGCGCCGTTGCACCCGCCACCGCCAGTGCTTCGCTCGGCACTCCCGCAGCGGCCTGCGTCGGCTGTATCAGCGGTGGTGCTGCGACACCGCCTGCGCCCTGCTCCACGTTCAACTGCAGATCCGGCAGGGTTGCGGTGCGTGCCTGCCCTGCCTGCACATCCCACCAGGCCATGCCAATGCCCGGCACGGTAAGCGTACCGGCCTGCTGCGGCACGATGGAATAGCGCCGGGTCAGCTTCAACTGCGGGCTGCCGCCGTTGAAGGTCTCGTCATACTGCGGCGGCTCGGCAAACACCTGCGCACTGTCACCCAGCGACGGCACCGGCAATTCCGGGAACTGTGCCTTGGTCACGCCATTGGCGGTGGCTTCAACCACGATGGTCGTCGCCTCGCCGGTGCGGCCCTGCGTTGGTGCGGCGGTGTAACGCAGTTGCAGGCCCTTGAGCGGCAACCACGGCTGCGGCGCGTCGGCGGGCGTGGCCCGTACCTGCAATGTCTGGTCCGGCCCGCGTGCGCTGAGCTGGCCGTTGTCGCGGCCAAAGAAATCATCGAAGAAACCGCCCACGCCCTGGCCGCTGAAACGCGCCCCCTTCACCTGCAACGCACCACTGCGCTCAGGCACCAGCAGGAAACGGCGTTCCACCACGTTGTACCGCCGGCCACCGATCTCGCGCGATGAAGTGCGGTCATCACCCACACGCTGCAACGAAGCACCGGCCGGCGTATCCAGCACCAATTCCCCGGAGGCGAGCTGCGTGGCGAAGAACAAGCGCACCACCACGCCCACGCTCTGCTGCACATAGGGCTGGCTGTCGTCCACCTCGGTTTCGATGAAGGCCAGCGCGTTGCTGTCACGGCCAGCGACAACGGCCTCCCCAACTACCAACGACAATGGCGTGGTCTGTGCATTGCCCACACGCAAGGCAGGAATCACCAGCGTGCCAGTCCGTTGCGGGGACAACGCAACGGCAAACAGTGCGCTGTTGCTGACCGAGCCATTGCGCAGTTGCACCTGTCGGCTGCTGCTCTGGTTGCTCAAGGTGAAATCGGCACGCAAGGGCGTGTAGTCCGGTGCAGCGCCCTGGTCGGTCTCGATGTTGAGGGTGACGGTTTCGCCCTGGCTGACACTGTCGCGGTCCAGCCAGGCGCGGGTCTGCGCCTGCGCTGCGCCCACACCGAGGCCCGCGAGCAGGAACAGCAGCGCCCACGCCTTGAACTGACTGAATCTGTTGCCTGCCTTCATCGCCGTTCCCGCAACCGTCGCTCGTATTCGAGCAGGAATTTCGCCTTCAACAGATCACCCGGTTCATCGGGTACCCGCTGCATCCAGGCGTCAATCGCCTGCTGCTGTTCGCGCTGCTGTGGTGTCATCGCCGCGCGTGCTGTGGCGGCGGCATCCGTCTGGTCATTGGACTGCCCCTGGCGCTGCTGCATGGCCTGCTCCATGCGCTGACGCTGGGCCTGATCCGCCTGCTGCTGCTTGCCTGCATCCTCGCCTTGCGGATCGTTCGGTTCCTGGGGCGGCCCACCTTGATCGCCGGGGCGCGATTGTTGCCCCTGCTGGCCTTCTTGATCCTTGCTGCTGGACGATGGTGGCTGGCCCTGCTGCGATGGTTGCTGTTGCTGCTGGCCCTGCTGCTGGCCTTGCTGCGGATCCTGCTTCTGCGGATTGCTGGAATCCTGACCCTGCTGCGGCTTCTGCTTGCCGCTGCCGCCCTGCTGTCCCTGTTGCGACTTTCGCTTGCGTGCCGCATCCACCGCGGCGCGGTTGGCCACGGCATCTTCCATGCCCGGATGCAGCTGCAGCGCACGGTCGTAGGCCTTGACCGCATCATCCAGCCGCCCCTGCCGCGCCAGCGCATTGCCGAGGTTGTACCAGCCCTGATCAGAATCGATGCCCTCGAAGCGCTTCTGCGCGGTGGCGAAATCACCCTGCCGGTAGGCGTCCACGCCTTCGCTGAGTTGTTGGTGCTGGCGCTGGTCCGCACGCTGCCACCAGCCGCCCTGCTCGGCGGCAACAGCCGGCTGCATCATCGGCAGCAACGCACACAGCGCCAGCAACGGCAACACGCGGCGCGGGCGACGGAATGCAAACAACGCCAGCAGCAGCAAGGGCAGCAGCAACCAATACCCTTCGTCCTGCCAGGACTTACCTTGCTCGCCCTGCTGGCGGCCAGCGGACTGCAGTTCCGGCTGCAACACGTCCAGCGCCTGAAGGTCGGCATCGGTGCTGGCGAGGCGCTGATAGCGTCCACCACCGGCAAGCGCCAACGCACGCAGCGATGCTTCATCCAGATGCGCATGCTCAATGCCGCCACGCGAATCGCGATATGAGGCGCCCTGCACGGTACCCAGGCCCAGCACCGACACGGCGTGCCCGGCCGCGCGCAACCGTGCAGCAGCGGCGACAGCGGCAGCGTCGGCATGGTCGGTCAGCAACAGCACATCGCCATGGCGTGCACCCGACTGCTTCAGCAGATCCGCCGCCCAGGCCAGCGCATGGTCGGTCTTCTGCCCGTCCAACGGCATTACCGCCGGAGACAACGCGTCCAGAAACAGCGCGACATTGGCCGCGTCATCGGTCAGCGGCGCGACGGTGAAAGGTTCCCAGGCGTAGGCAATCAATGCGACTTCGCCGCCTTTGCGCTCACGCAGCAACGTCGCCAGTTTTGCCCGTGCCTGCAGCAGCCGCGAAGGTGGAAGATCCGTAGCGCGGATGCTGCTTGAGAGGTCCAGCACCACTACCAACGGTGTCCTGGATTCCCACAGCGGTTGTTCCACCTGCCGCCAGCTCGGCCCGGCCAATGCCAGCACCGCCAACAGCAGCCCCAACGCCAGGCCCGCGCGCCCCCACCAGCGCTGCCGGCCTGCGCCAGTCAGCAGATGCGGCAACAGGTGCGCATCCACCGCGTCCTGCCAACGCGTACGCCGCCGCTGCAGGTAATGGCTGCCCAGCAGCGCTGCAGGCACCAGCAGCAGCGCCCACAACCATTCCGGGCGCAGAAAGTGCAGTTGCTGCCAAAGATTCATGCGCGCAGCCCCCGCCAGGCCAACGCGAGCACGCCCAGCATCAACGCCACCGCCAGCGGCCATTCATAGCGCTCGATGCGCGGACGTACCGCCGGGCCAGTGCTCTTTATCGGCTCCAGCCGGTCCAGCTCGGCGTAGATTCCAGCCAGCTCGTCGGTGTCGCGCGCGCGGAAGAAACGACCGCCGGTTTCGTTGGCGATCCTGGTCAGGGTTTCTTCGTCCACCGGATCTTCATTGCTGGGCAACTGCACACCGAACAACGACGCCTGGCCGCTGCCCCCGAATGCAATCGTGTACACGCGCACGCCCTCGGCCTTTGCCAGCTCCGCCGCTTTCAGCGGTTCCAGCGCACCGGCCGTGTTGACGCCATCGGTCAACATGATGACCACGCGCTGCCCCTGCGGCTGCTCACGCAGACGTTTGACCGACAGCGCGATGGCATCGCCCAGCGCTGTTTCACGCCCGGCCAGCCCGACCACGCTGTCGCGCAATTGTTCACGCACGGTGGCGCGGTCGGCGGTGAGCGGCGTCAGGGCATAGGCGCGTTGGCCAAACACCACCAGACCAATGCGATCCCCCTCACGGCGGTCCAGGAAGTCAGCCAGCACCGCCTTTGCTGCGGTCAGGCGGTCCACGACCCGGCCACCGAGTCGCATGTCCGGCTCCTCCATGCTGCCGGACAAATCCACAGCCAGCATCATCTGCCGGCCTTCGCGCGGCGGTTCAACCGGCTCACCCAGTTGTTGCGGCCGTGCCGCCGCCGCGCACAGGAACCCCCATGCCAGCCACAGCAACAATGCCGGCAGCCAGCCTGCAGCGCGCCCGCGTACCGCCTGCAGCTGCAACTGGGCCGGGTTGTAAGGCACGCGCAATGCTGGCGCGCTGTCATCACGCAGCGGCCACCACCGCATCACCACCGGCACCGGCAACAACACCCACAACCAGGGCCATGCAAATACTGGCCACCATGCGGGCACCATATCGAGCAAGGCCTGCATCAGCGCTTCCCTGCCATCAACTCAAGAAACCGCGTGCGCGCCAATCGACAGGCACGCTCAACCGCCTCGGTATCCACCTGCGGGCGGAAGCCGCCTTCCAGCAGCACGCGTCCTTCGCCATTGCTGAAGGCATCGCCTTTGCGCCCGTCGAGAAAGCGCAGCCACGGCTCGCCGTGCAACAACGCCGCCTGCGCATCCACCCGACGCGACGCACGGCGCAACAACTCCGACGCGGCAGCCAAGCGGCGCGGCCCGCTTTCGCTCGCAGCCAATTGCTGGTCAAACAGCTGCTTCCAACGCTGAAGTCGTCGTTGCCGGCGCAGATACAACGCGGCAGCAACCGCCGCCGTCAGCACGATTACGGCAATCACCAGCCACCACCCCGGCGCCAGCGGCCACCAGCCCGGGGCCGAGGGCAGGTGCACGTCCCGCAGTGGCAATTGCGCCGCGATCATGCCGGGCTCCGAAGGCCGGCGGTACTCAACCAGGCATCGCTGGCATCGTCGCTGGACAAGGTGCTGACCCGGATACGGCGGCCAGGCAGCTGCCGCAACAGCGCTTCCACCGGCCCAACCAAGGCTTCATGCCAGGCGCTGCGCACCGGCTCGGAAGCCAGGTCAAACCGCATCCGCCCTGCTGCCGTCGCCACCGGCAGCACGCATTCCGGCGGTGATACTTCCAAAGGATCCACCAGCAGCAGCAACTGCACCTCCACATGCATGGACAGCGCCGACCACACGGCAGCCGGCACCGCACTGGCGCTGGCCGGATCAGCCAACACCACCGCCCGCGCGCCCGGATGCAGCACGCGTGCGGCACGCTCCAAAGCGAACTGCAGGCCCGCATCGTCGGAGGGCGGTTCGGCATACCAACGCGTCAGCGCATCCAGCACACGCAAGGCACCGCGCGTTCCGCCAGCAGGTGGCACCAATGATTGCTGGTGACATCCACGCAAGGCGGCCAGGCGATCACCGTCACGCAATGCCGTCCATGCCGCTACCGCGCCAGCGCGGGCGGCCTGCACCGATTTGAATCGCACGCGCGTGCCGAAGTACAGCGCAGCGGCGGTATCGACCACCAGCAAGGTCACCCGCTCGCGCTCGGTCTGGAATGTCTTGGTATGCGTGGCGTCGGTACGCGCGGTGAGCTTCCAGTCAATGTGACGTGCATCGTCACCGGCCACGTATTCCCGTGATTCGGCGTATTCCATGCCACGCCCACGCATCGTCGAGGCCGCACGCCCGCTCACCGCATAGTGGCCGCGTCGCGCCGGCCGGCCCTGCATTGCAACCTGACGCAGGGCAATCAACTCGGCCAGCTGCGGCCGCAAGCCCACCTGCACCGCATCACCTCGCGCGTGTTCGCCGGAGGCGCGTACATTCATCGCAGCCACCGCAGCCGGCACTCAGGAAAAAACAAAGGAAGAACGCCGCGCATCGGCCATGCCTCAGGGCAGCGGCACGCAATCGAGCAAGGTCGCAACCAGACGTTCGCCGTCCCAGCCTTCCGCCGCTGCTTCATAGCTGGGCAACACACGGTGGCGCAGTACGTCCGGCGCCACCGCACGGATGTCGTCCGGGGTTACATAGTCGCGGCCAGCCAGCCAGGCACGCGCACGCGCGCAGCGCTCCAGTGCGATGGAACCACGCGGGCTTGCGCCCCAGGCAATGCGCCTGGCGAGGCTGGCGTCATAGCCACTGGCATCGCGCGACGCCAGCACCAGGGCCACCAGGTAGCGCTCCAACTGCGGCGCCATGTGCAGCTCCAGCACGGCACGGCGGGCCTGCTCGATCTTCTCCAGCGACAACTTCTGCAGTGTTGCCGGTTTGTGCTGCATGGCCTGCAAGGCCCGCTCGCGGGCCAGGCGCAGGATTTCCGTCTCGGCATCGGCATCGGGGTAACCGATGCGGACATGCATCAGGAACCTGTCCAACTGCGCTTCCGGCAAGGGGAAGGTACCTTCCTGCTCGATCGGGTTCTGCGTGGCCATCACCAGGAAGACCTCCGGCAACGGATAGGTGCTGCGGCCCACGGTCACCTGCCGCTCGCCCATCGCCTCCAGCAGTGCCGACTGCACCTTGGCCGGCGCACGGTTGATTTCGTCAGCCAACAGGATGGGGTGGAAGATCGGACCGGCCTGGAACTCGAAGCGGCCTTCCTGCGCGCGCCAGATATCGGTGCCGGTCAGGTCGGCCGGCAGCAGGTCGGGGGTGAACTGGATGCGCGCGAAGCTTGCTTCCACCCGCGAGGCCAGCGCACGGATCGCCGTGGTCTTGGCCAGCCCGGGCGCGCCCTCCACCAACAGGTGGCCATCGGCCAGCAGGGCGATCAGCAGGCGCTCGACCAGCAGCGACTGGCCGACGATTTCGCTGGACAGCGCATCGCGCAACGCAATGAAATCCTGATGCAGGCCCAGGTTCTGGGCGGGCATCTCGGTCTGGTTCGGGATCTGGGGAGGCAGGTTCATAGGCGCAGTTTGACCGATCCACCGTGAAATGGTTCAAACGGCGGCTGACAACGAAAAAGGGCCGCATCAAGCGGCCCTTCCCCGAACACTCTGAAGATGAATTACTCGGCGGCCTTCGCCACGCGCAGGATCTTCGGCGTCACGAACACCAGCAGTTCGGCCTTGTCCTTCTGACGACCACGCTTCTTGAACAGGTTGCCAAGGAACGGGATATCGCCCAGGAACGGCACCTTGGCCACGCTGCTGCGGTCGGTGAACTCATACACGCCACCAATGACCACGGTCTGGCCGTCTTCCACCAGCACGGCCGTATTCACTTCGCGGCGGTTGATGATCGGCACGTTGCCGAAGTTCTCAACGTCCATGAAGCGGTCAACCTCATCCTTCTTGACGTTCATGTTCAGGAAGACGCGATTGTCCTGGGTGATGGTCGGGGTGACCTTCAACTCCAGCAACACTTCCTTGAACTGCACGTTCGGCGTGGCGACACCACTGGCACCGCTGGCTGTGATGGTGACGTAACCGATTTCCTTACCCTGCTTGATCACGCCTTCGCGCTGGTTGGCAGTGACGATGCGCGGGTTGGACACCACCTCACCCCGGCCCTCTTCCTGCATCGCCGACAGTTCGACGTCCAGCGAGAAGTTGCGACCCAGCAAGGTATAGGCAATGGCACCGGCCGGGCTTTCGGTGAAGGTCTTGGCGGGCAGATTGACGTTCAAACCCTTGTTGGTCACCAGACCATTGTTGATGATGTCGGTGTTGGCGCCCAGCGATCCGCTGATGGCCTGCGTACGGTCACCAATCCGCCGGCCCTGGATACCAAACCGCGCGCCCAGATCGCGTGCGAAGGTATCCGAAGCGATGACGATGCGGCCTTCGATCAGCACCTGGTCCACCGGGCGGTCGATTACCTTGATCAGCTCGCGCATCTGCGCGACCTTCTTCGGGATATCGCTGATCATCAGCGTATTGGTGCGCTCGTCGGCCACCAGCATGCCGCGCGGCGACAGGAAGCCATTCTCCTGCTGGCCATTACCGCTACCGCCGCTACCGCCGCTGCCACCGCTGTTGTTGTTGCCGATGCCCTTGGCTTCGGTCAGCGCTTTGAAGATCACGCTGGCGTTGTGGTAGTTGATCTGCACGTAATCGGTGATCAGATCCTGGCGGTTCTCGATCGCGATGCGCGCGTCTTCCTTGTCCTGCTCGAACTTGGCCAGCTCCGGCTGCGGTGCGACCCAGATCACGCCGCCTTCGCGGCGCTTGTCCAGGCCCTTGGCGCGCAGCACGATGTCCATGGCCTGGTCCCACGGCACGTTGACCAAGCGCAGCGTCACGTTGCCCTGAACCGTATCGGAAGCCACCACGTTGAGGTTGGACTCTTCGGCGATCAGCTGCAGGACGGTACGCACCGGCACATCCTGGAAGTTGAAGGTCACCGGACGCCCGCTGTAACCGCGTGCAGCCACCGTTGCCGCCGCCTGCGCCACGGTCTTCGCGGTCACCGCACCTGTGGCGACTTCCGCCTGACGCGGCGAGATCTCAACGACGTATTCGTTGCCGGTCTGGTAGGCCAGCGAGTCGAACAGGCCAGCCGTACTCAGCACCAGCTGCGCGCCGTGACCCGACGGTTTGGCATCGATGCGCTGCACCGGCGTGGCGAAATCCACCACGTTGAGCGGGCGCTGCAGCTCGGCCGGCAACGTGGCGTTACCCACGTCCACCACCACGCTGTTGCCCTGGTTGCGCAGATCCGGGCTTGCGCCCTGACCATCAAACTGCAGGATCAGACGGCCACTGCCGTCCTCGCCCCGCTTGAAGTCGATCTTGGTTACTGAAATCGCAGAAGCCGCCTGCTGGGTGCCCGCGGCAGGCGCGCCACCAGCAGCCAACGGCTGTGCCGCGTACGAAGAGCCGCACGCCACTGCCAACGCCACTCCCAAGGCGCAGACGCGGACCAGTGCGTGGCGCCGGATGGGGCGCTGGCTCAGGGCTTTGGTAAAAGTCATCGTGCTATCCCCTAATCAATCAACGATCGTCCAGCGCCAACGACGCAGGACGTTCCAGCCAGCCGCCAGCGCCATCGGGCACCAGTTCGATCAGTTCAATGCCGTCTTCACGGACGCCGGTGACACGGCCATCGCTCTGGCCCATGTACACCCCGGGGCGCACGCGATAGGTGACCTTGTCCGGCCCCATCACCAGCGCAACGGCGCCCGCGCCACGGCCAATCGTGCCCACCATGTCCAGGCTGTCCAGCGGGAAGGCTTCCAGCGGCTCCTTGCGACGGTCCGGGTCCGGACGCAGCTGGTTGCCGCCATCAGCCGATACCCAGGCATCACTGAACGGATCGCGCATGCCCTGCGCGGCGTATTCGAACGTCTCGAACTGCTGCATCACCGGCAATGCCGGCAGTGCCTCGGCCGGGCGCGCACGCACATCGGCGACGTACTTTTCGAGATTGGGCGCGTCACCCGGGGCACTGGTGACCCCTCGCGTGCAACCGGCAAGTGCTGCCAAGCACACCGCGCCCAGTACCAGAGAAGAAGTTCTGCTCATCACTTGCCCCCCTTCTTCTCGGCCTTCTTCGCCTCTTCAGCCAGCTTTTCCTGCTCCTCCAGCTCGGTGTCATCCAGGTAGCGGTAAGTCTTGACCGTACCGGAAAGCTCCAGCGCACCACCACGGGCGATGACGCCCTTGGGGTCCTTCGGCTTGAGGTTGATGTCGTGCATGGTGAGGATCACCACGCGCGGCAGCGAGGCCACGCCACTGACGAACGCACCAAACTGGTGGTAGCTGCCCACCAGGCGCAATGCGATCGGCTTCTCGGCATAGAACTCCTTGAGCGACTCGGCGCCTGGCTGGAACAACTCGTTGTTCAGGCCACTGGACAGCGCGGTCTGCGACACGTCGATGATCAGGTCAGGCATTTCGGTCTTGCTGGGCAGCTGGCGCAGCATCTGCTGCAGCACCTGCTCCATCTGCGCGAGCTGCTGCTTCAGCGGTTCCAGGTTGGCAGCGCGCTGCTGCTCCCGATCGAAGTCCGAGCGCAGGCTGGTCTCCTTGCTTTCCAGCGACTCCAGGTCATTCATCTGACCGCGAACCACCAGCAGGAACGACAGCACCACGATCAACACAGTCAGGAACGCGCAGAACACCATCTTGGCCTTCTGCGGCCAACTGCCGATATTGTTGAAATCCAGTTCTTTGGCGTTGAATTTCTTGCTCACGAACGAGCCTCCTTCGGCGCGGCTGCCGCTGTTTCCGTTGCGGCCTTTGGCGCTTCAGGCGTTGCCGGAGCACCGACAGCCGGTGCGGTGTCGGCAGCCGGTTCATCAACAACCGCCTGCTGGGCAGCGTTTTCACCCGGTGCCGGCAGCTTCACCCGCAGCGTGAACACGTACGGCAGCGACTTGATGTCCATCGCCGCGCCGCCCGGCTCCTGCGCCTTGGCTTCGATGATGGAAAGCTCCGGGTTGCTCATCCAGCCCGACCCTTCCAGGTTGCGCATGTAGGTACTGACGCGCGCGTTGGACTGGGTGCGCCCTTCCAGTGTCAGGATTTCGCCTTCCTGCTTGAGTGCGGTGAGCACCACGCCATCGGGGATGGTCCGCACCAGCGAATCGAACAGATGCACCATCTGCGAACGCTTGCCCTGGAGTTCCTCGATCACCGCCTTGCGGGCGAGCAGACGTGCCTTCTGCTTGTCCAGGCGCTCGATTTCCTTGTTCTGCTCCTTGACCTTGGCGATTTCCGCCTCAAGGAACGCATTGCGGTCGTTCTGGCCGCTGATCTGCTGGCTGTAGTAGAACCACAGCAGGCCCGACAGGATCACGCCCGCCAGTGCCGCAAACCCCAACATGCCGTAGAACTCGCGCTGCCGTTGTTTGCGGCGTTCTTCGCGCCACGGCAGAAGATTGATCCGTGCCATCAGTCAAACCCCCTCATGGCCAGACCCGTTGCGATCATCAGTGCCGGGGCATCCTGGGCAAGCGCGTGCGCCTGCACCTTCGGGCCCAGCGTCATCTGCGCCAACGGATTGGCCACCGATGTCGCCACACCCAGTTGCTCTTCGACCATCGTCGGCAGCCCTGCCAAAGCGGCACAACCGCCGGCCAGGACAATGTGATCAACGCGGTTGAACTCGCTGCCGGCATAGAAGAACTGCAACAGGCGGCTGATCTGCTGCACTGTCGCCTCCTTGAACGGCTCCAGCACCTCGACCTCGTAGCTCTCCGGCAGGCCACCCTGGCGCTTGGCCAGGCCGGCTTCCTCGTAGCTCAGCCCGTAACGGCGCATCACCTCATCGGTGAGCTGCTTGCCGCCGAACACCTGCTCGCGGCTGTAGAGGCTGCGCCCGCTGCGCAGGACGTTGAGCGTGGTCATGGTCGCGCCGATATCCACCAGCGCCACCACCGAATCACTGGCCACCGGCAACTCGCTGGCCACCAGCGCGAAGGCGTTCTCGACTGCGAACGCTTCCACATCCATGACCTTGGCGGTCAGGCCGCCCAGTTCCAGCGCCGATTGGCGCAGCTCCACGTTCTCAGAACGTGAGGCAGCCAACAGCACCTGCACCATTTCCGGGTTGTTGGGCACCAGGCCGAGGACTTCAAAATCGAGGTTCACTTCCTCGATCGGATACGGAATGTAGTTCACCGCCTCCAGCTCGACCTGTGCCTCCATGTCGTTCTCATCCAGGTCCGCCGGCATCGGGATCACCTTGGTGATCACCGCCGAACCGGCCACGGCAGCCGCAGCGTTCTTGGCCTTGGTACCCGAACGGGCCACGGCGCGGCGGATGGCCTCGCCCACGGCTTCAACCTCAACGATGTTCTTTTCCACTACCGCATTGGGCGGAAGCGGTTCCACAGCGTAATGTTCCACGCGGAACCGATTCCCCGTGCGGGAAAGCTGAAGCAGCTTGACCGCAGTCGAGCTGATGTCGACGCCGATGATTGGCGTCTGACTTTTTGGGATAAGCCCCACGGTTTCTCCCCTGCCGACGGGCACTTGGACGCACTTTTTGCGCCCGCGCATTAATAACTGAATTTCAGCAGTTGGCAACCGTTCAGAGCACGAGACGCGATACGCATCACGCCCTTTGGCGGTCCCCATCCACTCTCCCCAGGACACGGCCCCAGCCGTTCCCCTGCGTAATCTATACTCTGCGGCCACAAAATCCGCAATTGGGAACTTCTGGATGCCACGTTTCCGCCGCTGGCTTCGCTGGCTGTTGGCCATCTTCATCGCCCTGTCCCTGGTGGGCGCGATTGCCGCAGGCTCTCTCTATTACGTTGTCTCCTCCAAGCTTCCTGACGTACAGGCCCTGCGCGATGTCGAGCTGCAGGAGCCCATGTATGTCTATGACAGCGAAGGGAAATTGATGGCGGTGTTCGGCGAGACCCGGCGCTACCCCATCCAGATGAAGGACGTCCCCGAGCGCCTGAAGCAGGCGTTCCTGGCCACCGAGGATGCCCGCTTCTATCAACACGACGGCGTCGACTACAAGGGCGTGGGCCGCGCGATCTGGCTGCTGGCCACCACCGATGCCAAACGCGTGCCGGGCGGCTCGACCATCACCCAGCAGGTCGCGCGCCAGTTCTTCCTCAGCTCGGAGTACAGCTATACCCGCAAGCTGGCCGAGATCCTGCTCGCCCGCAAGATCGAAAAGGAACTGAGCAAGGACGAAATCTTCGAGCTCTACCTGAACAAGAGCTTCTTCGGCAACCGCGCCTATGGCGTGGGCGCTGCCGCCGAGTACTACTACGGCAAGAAGCTGGACGAGTTGGATCTGGACGAAATGGCGTCGCTGGCCGGTATTCCCAAGTTCCCCTCCAGCGGCAACCCGATCAGCAACCCCGAGCGTGCGCGCCAGCGCCGTGACAACTACGTCCTGCAACGCATGGCGGAGCTGAATTTCATCACCCAGGCCGAGGCCGATGCCGCCAAGGCCGTGCCCATGCATGCCGCACCGCATGAGCCGCCGGTGGAAATCTACGCGCCGTATGTGGCCGAAATGGTGCGCCAGGAGATGATCGCCAAGTACGGCGGCGACGTGCTCAACAAGGGTTATCACGTCACCACCACCATCAACGGCACCCTGCAGGACGCGGCCAACACCGCAATCCGTGACGGCTTGATCCTGTATGACCATCGCCATGGCTGGCACGGCGTGGAGCAGCACTTCGACGTGGCTGCCGACGCCGACGCCACCGCACTGGCGCGGCATATCGCAGGCATCCCGGCGCAGGCCGGGCTGCAGCCGGCCGTGGTCTCGGCCACGCATGCCGACGGCAGCATCACCGTGGTGCTGGCCGACCGCAGCGAACGGGTGCTGCCGGTGGCCGCCAGCCGCTGGACCAACCGTTCGCCTGCCAAGCTGGTCACCCGTGGCGACATGATCCGCATCCGTGCGGGCGCCAAGGAAGGGGAATGGTTGATTGACCAGATCCCGCGCGGCCAAGGTGCGCTGGTATCGATGGACGCTGAAACCGGCGCGCTGCGCGCCCTGGTGGGCGGCTTCAGCTTTGCCGGCAACAAGTTCAACCGCGCCACCCAAGCCCGTCGCCAGCCCGGTTCCAGCTTCAAGCCGTTCGTGTATGCCGCCGCGTTCGACAAGGGATTCAATCCGGCCTCGATCGTGCTCGACGCGCCGGTGGTGTTCCGCGACCGCCGTGGCAAGACCTGGCAGCCGCAGAACGATGGCGGCGGGTTCCGCGGCCCGATGCGCCTGCGCGAAGCACTGGTGCAGTCGCGCAACCTGGTCTCGGTACGCCTGCTCGACAGCATCGGCGTGGACTACGCGCGCAAATACATCAGCGAATTCGGCTTCCAGGAAGCCGAATTGCCGCCGAACCTGTCGATGTCACTGGGCACCGCCTCGCTGACCCCGCTGTCGGTGGCGCGCGGCTACGCCGTGTTCGCCAATGGCGGTTCGCGCGTGGAGACCTGGGTGGTGGACGAGGTCAAGGACCGTGACGGCAACGTCATCTTCAAGGAAAACCCCGCCCTGGCCTGCCGCGGCTGCGGTGGCGCAACCGGCGTCGGTACAGCGCCCGTCAACCAGGTGGTGGACGGCTTCAACTTTGGCGCCGAAGTAAAACCCGCGCCAGCCAAGCCCGAAGCGGCGCCCGAAGCCGTCGAACCGGCCAAGCCGGCAAACCCGGATGCCCGCATCGCGCCCCGCGCCATCGATGAACGCACCGCCTACCAGCTGGTGTCGATGATGCGCGACGTGGTCCAGCGTGGCACCGGCGCGCAGGCCAAGGTGCTGGGGCGTGAGGATGTCGGCGGCAAGACTGGCTCCACCAACGACCACCGCGACGCCTGGTTCTCCGGCTTTGGCGGCCCACTGGCAACCACCGTATGGGTGGGCCGCGATGACTTCCGCTCGCTTGGCTATCGCGAGTATGGCGGCAAGGCCGCGCTGCCGATCTGGATCGACTACATGCGCGCCGCGCTGAAGGATGCACCGATCGCCAAGAACGACCCGCCCTCGGGCATGGTCGAAGCCACCCTCAACGGCGCGACCGAGTGGGTCAAGACCGAAGACCTGGAGCGCGTGCAGGAATTCGATTTCGACCAACAGCACCAGCAGGCCGACGACGCCGCATTCGACATCTTCTAAAGCGACACGGCAAGACGGCGGGACGCATGCCCCGCCGTCTGCCTACAATCGGCCAGCCTCCTTCGGAAAGCCGGCCGATGCCATCCACACCGCAGAATCTCCAACGCAACGCACGCGGCCGCCAGCGCATCGCCCAGGACGCGGCACGGCTGATCGCCGAGAGCGGTATCCAGGATTTCGACCATGCCCGCCGCAAGGCCGCCGCACGCCTGGGCATCCATGAAGAAGCACTGTGGCCGCGCTTGGCCGATATCGAACAGGCGCTGCGCGAACATCAGCGCCTGTTCGCTTCCAACACACAACCGGGCGCATTGCAGCGACGGCGCGAATCCGCGCTGCAGGCCATGCAGTTCCTGCAGGCATTCCAGCCCCGCCTCAGCGGGCCGGTACTGACGGGTGTCGCGGGAGACAGCAGCCCGGTCGTGTTGCACCTGCACTGCGACGATGCCGAGGCCGTGCATCACTTCCTGCATGACCAGCGTATTCCGGCCGAAGCACGCGCCTGGTCACTGCAGCTTGCCGGCCATGCAACCCGGCAGCACTTCCCCGGTTGGGAATTTGCCGCCGACGGCATCGCCTTTGAACTGGTGATCCTGCCCGAAGATGCACTGCGGCAACCGCCGGTTTCCAGCGACGACGGCAAGCCTTTGCCGCGTGCGACGCTGGCGCAGCTGCGGCAGTTGTTGCTGGAGCGGTGATTGGTGATTGGTGATTGGTGATTGGTGATTCGGGATTCGGGATTCGGGATTCGGGATTCGGGATTCGGGATTCGCAAGAGCAGGTTGCCGCAGAACTTGCGCAACCTGCGCTACCTGCCTATCCGTAAGAGCGGCTTGAGCCGCGAAACCTGTGCGCGGCTCGATGCAGCTGCGGATCGTATTGTCGCGCTCTGCAATGGCCGATGTTCAACACATCGGCTGGAAGGCCGGCTTCGCGACTGAAGTCGCTCCTACCGCTGGGCGAGCTCACTCCTTGCTTCATGTCGTAGCTCGGGGAAGCACTGCGAAGCGCGTCTCTGCACAGCGTGCAGCCGCGCTCCTGCACTGGACAAAAATTCACCACCCTTCGCAGAGCGACGCAGCTCAAGGCCTGCGCCCGCTTATCCACAACTTGTGTAACCCGCTTCGCACAGCCGGTGTGGATAGCGCGCAAACAAAAAGCCCCGCCGAAGCGGGGCTCTGCAGCAATGATTTCAGCGTATCGCTACGCTGGCGCCATTACTTGTAATCACGCACGTCGTGGCCGGTGTAGACCTGGCGCGGACGGCCGATCTTCATTTCCGGATCAACCTGCTGTTCCAGCCAATGCGACACCCAACCAGCGGTGCGGCCCAGGGCGAACATCACGGTGAACATTTCCGTCGGAATGTTCAGCGCCTTGTAGATGATGCCGCTGTAGAAATCGACGTTCGGGTAGAGCTTGCGGGCAACGAAGTAGTCGTCCTGCAGCGCGGCCTGTTCCAGCTTGATGGCCACATCCAGCAGCGGATCCTGCACGCCCAGCTGGCCCAGCACCTGCTTGGTCATCTCACCGATGACCTTGGCACGCGGGTCGAAGTTCTTGTAGACGCGGTGGCCGAAGCCCATCAGGCGGAAGCCGGAGGTCTTGTCCTTGGCCTTGAGCACAGCGGACTCGACGTTGTCGGCCGAACCGATTTCTTCCAGCATCTTCAGCACGGCTTCGTTGGCGCCGCCGTGTGCCGGGCCCCACAGCGCGGTCACGCCAGCGGCGACCGAAGCGTACGGGTTGGCGCCGGTGGAACCGACCAGACGCACGGTCGAGGTCGAAGCATTCTGTTCGTGGTCAGCGTGCAGGATGAACAGCAGATCCAGCGCCTTGACCACGTCCTTGTTCAAGTCGTACTTGCCGTCAGCCGACTCGAAGGTCTGCTTCAGGAAGCGGCTGACGTAATCCAGCGAGGTGTCCGGCGCATTGGCCGGCAGGCCCTTGCCGTGGCGGTAGATCAGCGCCGACAGGGTCGGCACCTTGGCGATCAGGCGAACGGCAGCCTTGCGGCGCTGCTCGGCATCGGCCAGGTCCAGCGAGTCGTGGTAGGTGGCCGAGAGCTGCGCGATCGAGGCAGCCAGGATCGCCATCGGATGCGCGTCCTTGGCGAAGCTGCCGATCAGCGTGTTGATCGACGCATCAACGCCGGCTTCCGCGCTCAGCTCGGCTTCAAAAGCCTTCAGCTGCTCGGCGCTCGGGCGCTCGCCATTGATCAGCATGTAAGCCACTTCGACGAAGCTGGACTTCTCGGCCAGCTGTTCGATCGGGTAGCCGCGATACAGCAGCACGCCGTTGTCGCCATCGATGTAGGTGATGGCCGACTTGCAACTGGCGGTGGCGGTGTAGCCCGAGTCGTAGGTGAAGAGACCCGTTTCCTTGGTCAGCTTCGAGATATCGACGCAGTTATTGCCCAGAACGGGTTTGACGACAGGCAGAACGACCGACGCATCGCCGGCGTTGAGCGTGACCTGATCAAGATCGGACACAGTGTGCGCTCCTCAAGTGGAAGGCGCCTGTCCAGACAGAGAGGTGGTGGGCAGGCGCGTGAATGAAATCTGCGGTTTTCTACCGCAGTACGCGCCATTATCGCACAGCAACATTTCCAGATTGCGAAGACGAAAGTCTTATAAGACACGCGCCGCTGTGACACAGCGTCGCAACCGTGACCGGCCGGCGTTGGAAATGATTCAGATTAATTGCAGATGGCACAAAGCAACGGCCGCGAAGATCGCGGCCGTTGCTGTTGCGATCAACAACAGTTCGATCAGCGCGCGTAGCGCTTCTGGAACTTGTCGATACGACCGCTGGTGTCGATGACCTTGTGCTTGCCCGTGTAGAACGGGTGCGAAGCCGAGGAGATTTCCACCTTGATCAGCGGATACTCTTCGCCGTCTTCCCACTTGACCGTTTCCTTGGAGGACATGGTCGAACGGGTCAGGAACTTGAAATCGGAGGTGACGTCGTGAAACACGACGTTGCGGTAATCGGGATGGATATCGGCCTTCATGGGCTCGCACCGTATGGGCTGGTGGTCAAGAGCGGCATTATAGTCCCGGCTCGCCCAGGAAGGCAAGCCAGGTTTGAAGCGGGGCTTCAGAGCCCCAGCGCGCCGCGCACCTGGGCCTCGAAGCGGCCCTGGTCGTAGCCGATCAACAAGGTGGTGTTGTCCGCCGCCCCGGTCTGGCGGTTCCAGTCCACCACGGTGGCGCCCCGGCTGCGGTTGCCGGTCAGCTCGATGGCCAGCGGCCGCTGCTCCACATGGATGGCGCCTTCCGGCTGCAGCGCCCAGGCCATGGCCAGCGCGTCGGCGGCGTACCAATACTCGCCACGGCTGTCTTCGGACCACAAACGGGTCTTGCGCGAAATCAGCTCGTAGAAGCGGGCCTTGTCGGTGTCGGCGGCCAGCCATTGCTCCACGTCGCGGTGCTTCAGGCCGTGGGCGATGGTGGCTTCCCAATCAGCCACTTCCGCATGCGGGAAAGCGGTGAACACGATATGGGCCGCTTCCGGGTCGAAGGCGATGTTGAATTCCGCCACCGGGGTGATGTTGCCGTGGCCATTGATGGCACCGCCCATCACCAGGAAGCGCTTCACACGCTGCGGCAAGGTGGGGTCCAGCTTCAGTGCGAGGGCAATGTTGGTCAGCGGGCCGAGAGCCACCAGCGTCAACTCGCCAACATGGGTATGCGACAAGCGCAGGATGGCCAATGCCGCGTGTTCGGCTTCCACCTTGCGCGCGGCCGGCGCCAGATCCACATCACCGAAACCGTCGCGACCGTGCACATGGGCGGCGTCTTCGGCCGGATAGACCAGCGGATCGGCCGTACCGGCGAACACTGGCACGTCGTCGCGGCCTGCAACTTCGCACAGCTTCAGCGCGTTGCGCACGGTGTAATCCAGCCCGACGTTGCCCGCCGCCACCGTCAACCCGACCACGTCATGACGCGCGTCGGCAAAAGCCATCAACAGCGCCAATGCATCATCAACGCCCGGGTCGGTATCAATCAGCAACGGAATCTTCTTGCTCATCTTCTGCTTCACTCTGTTCGGCAAGGGAGTCTGTCATCTCAACCATGACAGTGGAAGCACACGATCAGGCCGATGCGTAGCGCACTGCGCCGCCAATCCAGCGCCGGACGATGCGGTCGGCAAGTTCCGGGGCCTCATTCAGCAATCGCTCGGACAAGCCATGCACGGTCGGCAGCAGGCCGGCATCGCGTGCCAGATCCGCCACGCGGAACTCGGCCAAACCCGTCTGGCGCGTGCCCAGCAGTTCACCGGGGCCACGCAGTTCCAGATCCTTTTCAGCAATCAGGAAGCCATCGGCGGTATGCCGCATGGTTTCCAGCCGCTCGCGAGCCATGTTGGACAGCGGCGCTTGATACATCAGCACGCAGCTGGACGCCGTAGCGCCGCGCCCTACCCGCCCGCGCAGCTGGTGCAACTGGGCCAGGCCGAGGCGCTCGGTGTTCTCGATGATCATCAACGACGCATTGGGCACATCGACCCCCACTTCGATGACGGTGGTTGCGACCAGTAGATCGGTTTGCGCGGACTTGAACGACTGCATCGCCGCCTGTTTTTCAGCGGCCTTCATGCGCCCGTGCACCAGGCCGATGCGCAGCTCCGGCAGCTGTGCGGACAGGGCTTCAAAGGTGTTCTGTGCGGCGGTGGCGACCACTTCGTCGCTTTCGTCGATCAAGGTGCACACCCAGTACACCTGCCGGCCCTGCTGGCAGGCCACGCGGATGCGCTCGACCAGTTCGGGGCGGCGCTCGGCGCTGATGACGATGGTCTGCACCGGCGTGCGCCCGGGTGGCAGTTCATCGATGGCCGACACGTCCAGGTCGGAATACGCAGCCATGGCCAGCGTGCGTGGAATGGGCGTGGCCGTCATCACCAGTTGATGCGGCACGATGCCGGCACTGGCTCCCTTGTCACGCAGCGCCAGCCGCTGGTGCACGCCGAAGCGGTGCTGTTCATCGACGATGGCCAGTGCCAGGTCATTGAACACCACTGCCTCCTGCATCAGCGCATGCGTACCAACTACCACCTGCGCATGACCGGACGCGACATCCTCCAGCACCTTGCTGCGCGCCTTGCCGGTGACCTTGCCGGCCAGCCAGGTCACCCGCACGCCGAGTGGTTCCAACCATGCACGCAGGTTGAGCAGGTGCTGCTCGGCCAGCAACTCGGTGGGCGCAGCCAGGGCCACCTGCTTGCCGCGTTCCACGGCCAGCATGGCCGCCAGGGCGGCAACCACGGTTTTGCCGGAGCCCACATCGCCCTGCACCAACCGCAGCATCGGGTGCGCGCGCGCCAGATCCTTGCGGATTTCATCGAACACGCGCTGCTGCGCGCCGGTGAGTTTGAAGGGCAGCGAGTCGAGCAGGGCTTTCACCAAACCCTCGCGCCCGCGCAGCGACGGCGCACGGTGCCGCTGCAGGGCGATGCGCTGGCGACGCAGGCTCAAGTGGTGGGCAAGCAGTTCTTCCATCGCCAGGCGCTGCTGCGCAGGGTGCGTCCCCGTGGACAGTGCGGCGATGTCGGCATCGGCCGGCGGCCGGTGCATGGTCAGCATCGCCTCGCGCAATGAAGGCAGATGGAGGTCCGCCAGCAATGCGGGCGGCAGCAGTTCCAGAGTGGCGGCGTCCGGCAGCCGATCCAGCGCCTGGCTGATCAGTTTGCGCAGGCTGGCCGGGCCAATGCCTTCCACGGCCGGATAGACCGGATCGAGTGCTTCGCCCAGCCCGGCATCCTCGCCCTCGCCCAGCACGCGGTAGCTGGGATGAACGATTTCCAGCCCATGCTGACCCGGGCGTGGCGTGCCGTAGCAACGCAGGCGCGTGCCGACGGCAAACTGCGCGACCTGCGCAGCGCGAAAATGGAAGAAACGCAGCACCAGCGTGGCACCGGAATCGTCACTCACGGCAACACGCAGCATCGGGCGATAGCGGAAACCCCGCTCCACTGCTTCGACGCGGCCTTCCACCTGCGCGGCCATGCCCGCCTTCAGGGCACGGATCGGCAGCAGCGTGGTGCGGTCTTCATAACGCAGCGGCAGATGCAGCCACAGATCCTGCAAGGTGGTCAGCCCGCGCGCTTCCAGCTTGGCAGCCACCCGCAGCCCTACCCCGGCCAGATGACTCAGCGGTTCGGCGGACAGATCAAGGGAAACAGCATCACGACGGGCAGACATGCGACAAGGATGCCGTCACCGGCGCAAAACAGAAACCCCGACGCCCGAAGGCGACGGGGTTTCCTTTCCCCAACACGGTTCAAAACCTTGCGATCAACAGCGCTGCCCTCACCCCAACCCCTCTCCCGTTGACGGGAGAGGGGCTCAAACAAAAGCATGCCCCTCGCTGGCCTTACCCCAACCCCTCTCCCGTTGACGGGAGAGGGGCTTAAGCAAAAGCATGCCCCTCGCTGGCCTCACCCCAACCCCTCTCCCGTTGTCGGGAGAGGGGCTTAAGCGAAAGCATGCCCCTCTCTGGTGTGCGGAAGCGGGCTTCAGCGTTGCTGCATCAGAACTTCACGGTCATTTCCAGGCCGTAGGTACGCGGATCGGTGATGGTGGCGCCCACGACGCCCAGCGGGCCGCGGCCATAGGTGTTGAGCCCGCGCACGTACTGTTTGTCGAACACGTTGTTGGCATATACCGCCCAGCTCCAATGGCCCAGTGGCGACGTCCAGGCCACGCGCGCGTCCGTGCGTTGCTGCGATTGGCCGACGTTGAGCAGGCGGCTGATGCCACAGTCGCCCTGCAGGTCGGAGGCAGCATTGCAGCGCTGCGCGCCCCGGTAGGCATGTCGGGCCGACAGCCGCAGCTTGCCGTTGCCGCCCAGGTCCGCCTGGTACACCGCACCCGCCGAGGCACTGAAACGCGGCTCGCCGGTCGGTGCGCCGTCCAGGTCCACCCCTTCGGGCGTCACATAGTTCTTGTACTTGGAATCAATCCACTCGGCCTGCGCATCCAGGGTGAAGGCGTCGGTGACTTTCCAGCGCATGTCGAAATCGATGCCGGTGGCCTCCAGATCGCCGGTGTCGAAGACATAGCGCGGGATGTCCACCGGGTTGTTCGGGTCCGGGTCGATCAGGCGGATGGCCTGGCGGTTGTCATAGCGGTAATGGAAGACCGAGGCGTTGTACGAGAAGCGATCAACGGCCTGCTTGATCCCCATTTCCAGGTTCCAGACATCTTCGTTTTCGAACGCCGGGCCGATCTGCAATGCATTGAAACCGCCGGCCTTGTAGCCTTTGGCCAGCGAGGCGAACACCATGGTGTCGTCATTGAGGTGGTAGTCGATGACGAAGCGCGGGCTCCAGTCGCTCCAGCTCTTCTTGTCGCGCACCAGTTTGCCCTTGTTGACCATGGCCGGCGGGTCGATGAAGGCCATGTCGAAGGTCAGCAGCTCGCGGGTGATCGGGATGCCCATGCCGGCCAGCGCCTGGAAGAAGCCCAACGCTTCAAGCGTCCCCAGCTTGGCTTCAAGCCCCGGCGCGTTGCGTGGTGTGTTGAGCCAGGTGAAGTCTTTTTCATCACGCGTGTAGCGCAGGCCGAAGGTCAGGTTGAGGCGATCGGTGGCCTTCCAGATCACGTCACCGAATACCGCATACGACGTGGTATCCAGCGTGTTGCTGAAGCGTTCGTTCCACTTTTCGCCAACCAGGGAAACCGGGATGCCGTTCATCTGCGCCAGCATCGAAGTGAAGTTGAACAGGCTGCCATCGGGAATGCCCAGCTGATAGGCCACGCCCATGTTGCGGATGATGTTGTCCACCGCCTCGGTATTGGTGTTGACCTCGCTGGTCTGGCGCGCGTCCTCGTTGAAGTAGCTGGCGCCGGCCACCCAATCGAAGCGTTCATTGCTGCCGGAGAACTTGAACTCCTGGTAGAAGGTCTCGTTGTTCTCGGTGTTCTTCGAGTCCACGTACAAATCGAAACGATTGGTGCCGTCTTCTTCGGTGTGGTTGGTGGAGTCGTATTTGCGCCAGGAGCTGGTGGAGGTGAAATTGCCCCAGGTCAGCGCGTGATCAATGATCAGGCTGACGCCGTCGAAAGTGCGCCATTCGGCGTTGTCGGCATCGCTGTAGGTCTTGATCCTGCGCGGATCGAGGAAGTCATCCGGGTTCACCGGAACCACCGGCCGCTGCGGATAGGGCGGCAGTTCGACGATGCCTGTGGTGACGCGGCCATTCTGGTCCAGGCTTTCGTGGTCCCAGCTGAGGTAGGCGGTGGTGTTGTCGCCGAACCGGCTCTGCCAGGCCGCGCGCGTGGCCCAGACGTTCTCCCCGCCCAGGTCCTTGCCGGTGGCTCCGTCCTGGAACCAGCCATCGCTGGTGTTGATCAGCGCGTTGAAGCGCAGCGCCGAGTTGTCGCCGGTGGGGATGTTTGCCATCGCGTCGGCGTACTTCTTGCCGTAGTTGCCCACCCGCACCGTGGCGCGCGCTTCGGTTTGCGCCTGCGGGCGGCGCGTCACCAGCGAGATCGCACCGGCGGCGGTGTTGCGGCCGAACAGGGTGCCCTGCGGCCCCTTCAGTACTTCGATGCGCTCGACATCGACAAACGGCAGCAGCACGCCACCGCCGCGCCCGCCATAAACACCATCCACAAAGATGCCCACTGCCGGGTCGGTACCGATGCCGAAGTCATCAGTTTCCACGCCACGCAGCTTGAACGAGGGCTGCGTGGGCTGCACCGCGTTGATCACCAGGCCGGGCACGAATGCATCGATGTCGCCCAGGTTCTCCGCGGCCACGTCGTTGAGCAGGTTCTGGTCCACCACCTGCAGCGCGATGGGTACGTCCTGTATTTCCTGTTGCCGGCTCTGCGCGGTGACGGTGATCCGGTCAAGGTTGGTGGCCGCATCCTCCGTGGCCGATTGCGCCATCGCCGCACCGCTGGCCCCCAATACCACCAGGCCGGCAATGGCCCGCTGCAGCCCTGTTACCAGACTCCGTTGTTTCACTCGCATCGCCTCTCTCCCAAAGCAGTGGGTGAAACCGGCTCAGATCGCCGGCGGCCCCGTCGTGTTGACCGGCAGCGCGCCGGCCGTCGTGTCGCAACTTCCTTCCAGTGCGTTGATCCAGTCGCGGATCAATGCCACGCCCTCCTTGTGCACCACCGCCCGGCCCACCTCCGGCATCATCACTGCCGGGTCGTGGCTGTCCATGCGGTAGGCAATGATCGAGGCATCGGCGTCTCCCGGCAGCACGTCATACAGGCGGTTGCCGGTGCCCTTGCCGGCAGCGATGGGCTGCTTGCACAGGCCCAGCTTGAGGTGGTCGTCGGTTGGCGCATCCAGCCACAAGCCCGAGGTGATGGCCGGGCCGGTGCGGCTGTGGCAATGCCCGCAGTTCACATCCAGATAGGCGCGTGCCCGCGCGGCCAGCGGTGCGCCCAGGTCGCTGGCATCTGCCATGTGCGGCACTTGCGCCGCCGCGGGCACGCCGGCCAGATAGCCCACGCGCACCAGGTGCGCCAGTTGGTTTTCGCGGCCATCGGCATAGTCGAAGTCACGATTGAGATGCCGCGCTTTTGGCCCGATCGGCAGCAGCTTGCGCGAACGGTTGTCGGTGATGTGGCAACCTCCGCATTGGTTCTGGTCCGGCACCTGATACGAAAACGCCTCGCGCGCACCGGCGGCATCAACCAGCTCCAGCTCCACCGTTTCACCGGCGCGCTTGAGTGTGGCGGCGGTCTGCTCGCGGTTCCACACATACGGCAGCGCCACCCAGCCGTCCTTGCGATGGACCAGCAGCCGGGTTTCGATCAGATGCACCTTGGACAGCTCCAGGCTTTCGCCCTGCAGCACCGACTGCGAAGGCGGCGTGCGCGCCACCGACTTGCCGTCCGCCGCACCACCGGCAGGCAGCGGGTAATAGAACGTCTTGCTGAGAATGGTGCCGACCGGGAAATCGAAGGCATGCTCGGGTTGATACCCGGCCGCCTGGCCCTTCGGCATCCACACAGTGCGCAGCTTGTGTGCGTAATCACTGAACAGCGGCGTGTTCAGGTCATACGGCACCACGCCTTCATTGAGCTGGAGTTTCCCATCCTCAATGCGCAGCACCTGCCATTCGTCCAGCGTCGGCGGTTGCCCGTCGGCGAAGAAATGCACCTGCGGTTTACCGCAACCGGCCAGCACCAGCATCAAGCCAGCCCATGCCCCCATCCGCACCATCAGCTTCTGCATGCCCGGCCTCAACCCCGCTTCAGATCGACGGCCGGCAAACGCGGCAACTCGCATTCGAACGGCTTCGCATCCTTGCTCGGGTTCTTGTAGCCGCCGGGGCCATCGGCGTTGATCACGCCACTGACATCACGCAGGCAGATCTGCGGGCCGACCTTGACCCCATCGACCATGCGCTCCTTGTTGAAGTAGCCATCCCACAGCACATCCGGGAAATTGCCGGTCAAGCCATACATCGCAACCTTCAGCGCCTTCAGGTCCAGACCGTCAGGCGAATCACCGCCGCCGGACAGCGTGTTGTTGTGGACGTAGATGCGCTCCGGATAAGGATCGAAATTGGGTGATGCGCTGCTGTCCTTGTAGCCGGTGGAATACACACTGGAAACGATGATGTTGGTGGTCGCGTTGTCACGCACCTCGTTGTCGAAGATCTCGATGTCATCGTTGGAGTTGATGACGATGCCCGACCCGGCCGGCACGCTGGCCACCGGCGTGCCCTTGGCGCCGAAGTTCTCGTGGTTGTTGGCGATGACCTTGTTGTTGAACACGCGGATGTTGGCGCCCTGCTGCGACAGCCCCGGCATGTTGAACACCAGGATGCCGCCGGTATTGCCGGTGGCCACGTTGTTGTAGACATCGGCATTGCGGGTGTTTTCCACCTCGATGCCAGCCACGTTCTGCTCAGCGCGGCTGTTGCGCACGATCACCCCGTCGGACTGGCCCACGTAGATGCCTGCGTCCGATGCACCGATGGAAACGGTGTCTTCGATCAGCACGTTTTTTGTCAGTACCGGGTAGATGCCATAGGCACCGTTCTTGGTGCTGGGGCCGCCGGTCCACTGCACTTTGATGCCGCGGATGGTGATGTGCTCGGACTCGCTGATCTTCAGCCCGTCGCCCTTGGAGTCCTCGATGGTGAGGTTCTCGATGGTGAAGTTGTCCCCGTTGACCAGCAGCCCCTCGGCGCCGGCCTTCTGCCCCTTGAAGCTGAGCACGGTCTTGTCCATGCCGGCGCCGCGGATGGTCACGCCATCGGCGCGCAGACTCAGGCTGCGCTCGAACTGGTGCCGGCCTTCGGGAATCTCGATCACGTCGCCCGGCTTGGCGTCGAGCAGGCGCTCCTGCAGCGTGGCCGCAAATGCCCCGTCCGCCGCGGCGACCTGCGGGGCCTGTGCGGCCTGCTTCTGGCAACCGGCCGCCAACACACTCAATGTGGCGACAACCGCCAAGCTGATGCTGCGCTGCATGAATCCTCTCCCCATACGCTTGCAGATGGTGGAATGCAGTCTGGGCTTCAGGCAGTGTTCATGCGAAGGGCAGGAACGGCATACTTGGGGGGGAAAGCGGACAAGCTGGAGGGAGCTTCGATGCATCGCAGACCAGGCACTGGCGACAGGCTGTCCATCGCCAACGTCCCCACCAACATGCTGTGCGGGCTGTTGCTGCTCGCCGCCCAGTTCGAGATCAGCAGCGAAGGCTGGCTTGCGGGCCAGCGCTTGAGTGCGGAGCAACTCAACGATCCGTTGACCCGCATTTCCTACCGGCAAGCCATCGAAGTGATCCGCCGCGCCCTGCCGGCGCTGCCCATCGATGGTGTCGGCCTGGCCATGGGCAGCAACCAGAACGGCGGCAATTTCGGCCTGCTCGGGCTGGCGATGAAAACCGCCCGCACCTTTGGCGACGCGGTACGGATCGGGCTGGATTACCAGCGCAATCTCGGCCCGTTGATGGCGCTGTACCTGGAGGAGCAGGACGAACAAACCCTAGCGGTCATCGCCACCGCCCCGGAGGAAGCGCACGACCTGCTGCCGTTCCTGTGCGAGGAAATGTTCTCCAGCATCCTGATGCTCGGCCGCGAGCTGGCTGGCGATGTCTTCAGTCCGTTGCGCCTGGAACTGGGCTACCCGGCACCGGCGCATGTAGCCAAGTACCGCACCTTGTTCCGCTGCGACATCCAGTTCGAGCAGCCCCGTCACGCGATGGTGCTGGAGCGCCGCTGGATGGACCTCCCCTTTGCCAGCTACAACCCGGTGACCTCGCAACAGGCGCTGTCACTGTGCCGCGCGCAGTTGGCGACGCTGTCCTCGCGTGGCGAAACCACTGCCGCGGTGGAGCGCCTGCTGCGTCCGCAGCTGCGTGACAACCCGCAGATGAGTGAGGTGGCACTGGCGCTGCACCTGAGCGAACGCACCCTGCGCCGGCAGTTGGCCGAGGAGGAAACCAGCTTCAGCGAGGTGCATGACCGCGTGCGCAGCGAACGTGCGCTGGAGTTGCTGCAGGACCCCGAGCTGGCCATTGCGGCCATCGGCACGCAACTGGGCTTCAACGACGCGCGCGAGTTCCGGCGCGCGTACAAACGCTGGACCGGACAGACGCCGAGCGAGACCCGGCGTCATCTGGCCTGACGCCGGATCAGTCGAGGATCATCACCGCGTCAACCTCGAACGCCGCAGCCTTCGGCAGGCCCGACACTTCGATGGTGGAACGGGCCGGGAACGGCGCCTGGAAGTATTCCTGCATCACTGCGTTGACCTTGGCGAACTCACCCAGGTCGGTCAGGTACAGGCCCAGGCGCACGATCTTGTCCAGCGAACCACCGGCTTCTTCGGCCACGGCCTTGAGGTTGTCGAACGCACGACGGGCCTGGTCGGCCACATCGCCGGCGACGATTTCGCCGGTGGCCGGGTCCAGCGGAATCTGGCCGGAGAAATACACGGTGTTGCCGGCGCGCACGGCCTGCGAGTACGGGCCGATGGCGGCCGGGGCGTTGGCGGTGTTGATGATCTGGCGGGACATGGACAAGCTCCACTGGGGGAAAAGGTCGGCCATTGTAACGCCCGCCCAAGGCACCGACTGTCCCCGGATTGCGCCATTCACACACATGGACAAATTTTCACCAGCCCTTCAAAAGCCGTGCCCCGCATGGGCCGGCAGGGCTTATCCACAGCTTCTTCGCGTGGTACCGCACATGCCTTGTGGAAAACCCGTCCAGCGCTTCAGCCCGCGGCTGTAGGAGCGGCTTCAGCCGCGAAGCCTGCGGTGTAGCCGCCATCAATCAGTCTGCAATTGCCGTGGTCCCTGAGCCTGGTCGTTCAACCAGCTTCGCGGCTGAAGCCGTTCCTACAACACCCACATTGCTGCTCACCGTGGCAACCCCGGGACTGCCCCTGCCGAGTAGCCGAGTAGGCTGGGATTTCATCCCAGCCTACGCACGGCAGCGCATTTACTGCCGGCGTACGGACTGCACCACCTGCAACCGGCGCAGGCGACGCATCACTTCGGCCAGATGGTTACGGTCGCGGACCTGGATGTTGAAACACAGCACCGCCGCGTTGAAATCGCGGTCCAGGTAATCCACCCGCTCGATGTTGGAATGGCTCTGCGCGATGGCTGCGGCCAACTGCGCCAGCACGCCGGTGCCGTTCTCCACTTCCACCACCAGGGCGGTGTCGTAGTCGCCGACCACGCTGGTGTCCCAGCCAATCGGCACCCAGCGGTCGGGCGTCTTGCGCAGCTCGGCCAGGTTCGGGCAATCCATGCGGTGCACGACGATGCCCTTGCCGGCGGTGTGGTAGCCCATGATGTCGTCGCCGGGGATCGGTTGGCAGCAGTTGGCGAAGCTGACCACGCCACGCTCACTGCCATTGATCAGGATCTTCTCCTGCAGGCGGCTGGACATGTTGCCGCCACGCAGTTCGGCATGTGCCATCAGCGCCTGTGCGGCCTGGGTCGGCATCCAGTTGCCCAGCGCGACATCGGCCAGGAAGGCCTCCAGGCGCGGATAACGGTGTTCGTTGAGGAAGGCATCCAGGCGCCCCTTGGGCAGGCGCTCGATGGAGCTGTCCATGGCTTCCAGCGCGCGGTCGAGCATGCTGTGGCCCAGCTGCACGGCATCTTCGTGTTCCAGCTGCTTGAGCTGGTGGCGGATGGCGGTGCGGGCCTTGCTGCTGACCACGAATTCCAGCCACTGCGGCTTGGGCGAGGCCGAGCGCGCGGTGATGATCTCCACGCTCTGCCCGCTCACCAGGCGCGTGCGCAGCGGCACCAGCTTCTTGTCCACGCGCGAAGCCACCGCGCGGTTGCCCACGTCGGTATGCACGGCATAGGCAAAATCCAGCGCGGTGGAATTGCGCGGCAATGCCAGGATCTTGCCCTTCGGCGTGAACAGGTACACCTCGTCCGGGAACAGATCGACCTTGACGTTGTCCAGGAATTCCAGCGACGAACCGGCAGTGCGCTGCGAATCAATCAGGTCGACGATCCACGCATGCGCGCGGCTCTGTGCGCTGTTGGGCGTGTCACCGCCGAACTTGTAGGTCCAGTGCGCGGCCACGCCGCGCTCGGCGATCAGGTCCATTTCCTCGGTGCGGATCTGCACTTCGATCGGCGAGCCGTATGGCCCGAACAACACCGTGTGCAGCGACTGGTAACCGTTGGCCTTGGGAATGGCGATGAAGTCACGGAAGCGGCCATCCAGCGGCTTGAACGTGGCATGCACCGCGCCCAGCGCGTGGTAACAGTTGGGCACATTGCGCACGACCAGGCGGAAGCCGAAGACATCCATCACCTGGTCGAAGCTTTTGTTCTCCTCGTGCATCTTGGTGTAGATGCTCCAGGGCGTCTTGATGCGGCTGATCAGGCGGTGCTCCAGCCCCTCGCGCGCCAGGCGCTGCGACAGCTGCACTTCCACCTGCGCCATCGACTCGCGGCGCACCACCGGCTGGCTGCGGATGTGTTTTTCGAGAATGGCGTGGCGCCACGGGTACAGCGCGCGGAAGCCCAGGTTCTGCAGCTCGGACTTGATCAGGTTCATGCCCAGGCGCTGGGCGATGGGCGCGTAGATGTCCAGCGTTTCCAGGGCGATGCGGCGCCGCGCCTCGGCACTTTGCGCGCCCAGCGTGCGCATGTTGTGCAGGCGGTCGGCCAGCTTGATCATGATCACGCGCAGGTCGCGCGACATGGCCAGCAGCATCTTGCGGAAGCTCTCGGCCGCCGCTTCCTGGCGGTCACGGAACTTGAGCTTGTCCAGCTTGGTGACGCCGTCCACCAGCTCGGCCACGGTCTGGCCGAACTCACCGGCCAGTTCCTCGCCGGTCAGCGGTGTGTCTTCGATGGTGTCGTGCAGGATCGCGGCAATCAGCGCTTCCACGTCCAGGCCGAGCTCGGCCAGGATGCGCGCCACGGCGACCGGATGGGTGATGTAGGGCTCGCCGGACTTGCGGGTCTGGCCCGCGTGCGCGGACGCGCCGACTTCCCACGCACGACGCAGCAACGGCAGCTGCTCGGCGGGCAGGTAGCTGGCTGCGCGTTCGAGTTGAAGGACATAGTCAGGTACCGCCCCGCCCGCTGGCGTGGCTACCTGGGCGGAAGGGCCTGGGTTCATGCCGGAAGACTATGCCAGCAGGCGTACTTCGGCAAACCCCACAATGCAGAACAGCCCGCACGGGGCGGGCTGTTCCAATGTTGCAGCGATGCGTTTGATCGAGCCGATCAATCGTCGTTCTTGGACATGTCTTCGTCGGCGACCACTTCGGCGGCGGCCCATTCCAGTGCTTCGCGCTCGATGCGCTCGCGCTCGGCCTTCTCGACTTCCTCGATCAGCTCGTTGTCGATCTTGCGGGCGGCGATTTCACGCAGCGCCAGCACGGTCGGCTTGTCCTCGGTCTCGCTGTTGTCGATCGTCGCCTGGACACCATTGGCCAGCTGACGGGCGCGCTTGGACGCCATCATGACCAGCTCGAAACGGTTGTTAACGACTTCCAGGCAATCTTCTACGGTAATGCGGGCCATGCGGGCTCCCGGCGACCTGCGCGGCCGCTCGAACGAATGAGGGAAAGGGGACGGATTGTAAGGGCCGGACCGGCTCAAGTTCAAGCCGGCACCTGAACAGCCCCTTGTGAATCAATCGCTTGCTTGGCTTTCGGCCTGCAGCAGGGACTCGATCAACTGGGCATGGCGCTGCTGCTGGGGCTCCCGGCGCAGGCGGCTGGCCGCGAAGATCGCGCACATCTCGCCCACGGCGGTGTCGAAATCCTCGTTGACGATGACGTAGTCGAACTCGTCGTAATGCAGCATTTCCTCGCGGGCGGCGGCCAGGCGCTGGGCCATGACCGCCTCGCTGTCCTGCCCACGCTTGCGCATGCGCTCGTCCAGCGCCTGGCGCGAGGGCGGCAGGATGAAGACGCTGACCGCGCCGGCCACCTTCTCCCGCACCTGGCGGGCGCCCTGCCAGTCGATCTCCAGCAGCACGTCCTTGCCCGAGGCCAGTTGCGGCTCGACCGACTGCCGGGCCGTGCCCTTCCAGTCGCCATGCACCAGGGCATGCTCGAAGAAATCGCCGGCGTCGATCATCCGCTCGAACTCGGCGGCGCTGACGAAGTGATAGTGCTTGCCGTTCTCCTCGCCCGGCCGCATGGCCCGCGAGGTGAAGGAAATGGACAGTGAAATATGCGGATCGCGCGCCAGCGTGGCGTTGACGATGCTGCTTTTGCCAGCCCCGGACGGGGCGGCGACGATGTAGAGAGTTCCGCGCATGGAACCGCTGAGCCACTTGAAATGGCAGCGAAGGATATCACGCGACTGGCCCTGGCCTGTTCGTACAGGCATTTGCCGCCTGATTGGGAATGGAGCGGTCAGCAGCACGGCCGGGAGCGGGGCTGGATCTGCAGAATGCAGGTGCCCGAAGGACGGGTGGAGCTGCCTTGCGCTTTGGGAGCTGGAAGCCTCCCCTCACCCCAACCCGTCTCCCACAGGCGGGAGAGGGGCTTGTCACTGCACGCGGCGCGGCGTCTGTATCCGGGCCAGGTACGCGCTTACTCGATGTTCTGCACCTGCTCGCGGATCTGGTCTATCAGCACCTTCAGCTCCACCGAGGCGTTTGAGGTACGGCTGTCCACCGATTTGGAGCCCAGGGTGTTGGACTCGCGGTTGAACTCCTGCAGCAGGAAGTCCAGGCGGCGGCCCACCGGCTCGCGTTGCTTGAGCACCCGGCGGATCTCACCGATGTGGCTGCTCAGGCGATCCAGCTCCTCGTCCACATCCAGCTTCTGCAGCCACATCACCAGCTCCTGCTCGGCCCGGCCCGGATCAACCGGGTGCGGCAGGTCGGCCAGGCGGGCAGCCAGCTTGGCGCGCTGGCCTTCACGGATCAGCGGGATCAGTACACGCACCTCCGCGGCAATGCGCTCGATGCTGTCCACGCGCTCGCTGATGGCGCTGGCCAGCTTGTCGCCTTCACGCTCGCGGGCCTGGACGAAACCGTCGATCACCTCGTCCAGCAGTGCCATGGCTTCGGCCTGCAGCGCAGCCGCGTCGGTGGCTTCGGTGCGCAGCACGCCCGGATACTGCAGCAGCTCGGTGAACTCCACGCGCATGTCCGGGAACCGCGAGTGCAGGCGCTGGGCCAGGGTGCCCAACTGCTCGACCAGCGCCTCGTTGACGTGCAGCGTCGCCGCCGCCTCCGGCACGCGCAGGCGCATCACCAGATCCAGCTTGCCGCGGCTGATGCGCCCGGCCACGCGTTCACGCAGCTGCGGTTCCAGCGCGCGCAGTTCTTCCGGCAACCGTACCCCTACTTCAAGGAAACGGTGGTTGACCGAGCGCATCTCGCAGCCGAGGGTGCCCCAGGGCGTGACACGTTCACCGCCGGCATAGGCAGTCATGCTTCGAATCATGTGGAATTCCGGTGCGTTGCAAAGGGCGAATGGTACCCTAGGCGCCCCCGGACGCTGGCCAATCGACCGCCCGGGCGCCCCCTGCACACCTTCGCAATCCGGACTATCCATGACCTTTTCCCGTCCCAGCGGCCGCCCGGCCGATCAGCTGCGTACCGTCACCATCGAACGCGCCTTCACCCGCCATGCCGAAGGCTCGGTGCTGGTGAGCTTCGGTGACACCCGCGTGCTGTGCACCGCCAGCATCGAGAACCGCGTGCCGGGTTTCCTGCGCGGCAAGGGCGAAGGCTGGGTGACCGCCGAATACGGCATGCTGCCGCGCTCCACCCACACCCGCTCGGACCGTGAAGCAGCGCGTGGCAAGCAGGGCGGCCGCACCCTGGAAATCCAGCGCCTGATTGGCCGCACCCTGCGCGCCTGCATCGACCGCAACGCACTGGGCGAGCGCACCATCACCCTGGACTGCGACGTGCTGCAGGCCGACGGCGGCACCCGCACCGCCGCCATCACCGGCGCTTACGTGGCGCTGGTGGACGCGGTGAACGTGCTGCTCAAGCGGGGTGAGATCAAGCGCAACCCGATCTTCGGCGCGGTCGCGGCGGTGTCGGTGGGTGTGTACAAGGGCGTGCCGGTGCTGGACCTGGATTACGCCGAAGACAGCGATTGCGATACCGACATGAATGTCGTGATGAATGACGGCGGCGGTTTCATCGAGCTGCAGGGCACCGCCGAAGGCCACGCCTTCCGTCGCGATGAACTGGACGCGCTGCTGGTGCTGGCCGAGAAGGGCATCCGTGAACTGTTCGACGCGCAGCAGGCGGCACTGGCCAAGGCATGAGCCGGCACATCGCCCTGGTCACACTGGTGGTGGCTGACTACGACCAAGCCATTGCCTGGTACACGGGCATGCTGGGTTTCCAGCTGCTGGAAGACGTTGACCAGGGCCACAAACGCTGGGTGGTGGTCGGCCCGGCCGACGGCAGCGCCGCCGCCCTGCTGCTGGCACGCGCCAGTGACGAAGAACAACGCAGCCGCATCGGCAACCAGACCGGCGGCCGTGTTGGCTTCTTTCTGCACACCGATGACTTCTGGCGCGACCACGCCGCCATGACCGCACGCGGTGTTGAATTTCTGGAAACCCCACGCGACGAGCCCTACGCCACCGTCGCGGTGTTCCGCGACCTGTACGGCAACACCTGGGATCTGCTGGAGCCCAAACAATGAAACTGGTACTGGCCAGCGGCAACGCCGGCAAACTGAAAGAGCTGCAGGCCATGTTGGCCGACCTGCCCCTGCAGATCGTGCCGCAGGCCGAACTGGGTGTTGGCGATGTGCCCGAAACCGGCCTGACCTTCGTCGAGAACGCGCTGATCAAGGCGCGCCACGCCTGTGAAGTCACCGGCCTGCCGGCACTGGCCGATGACTCCGGCCTGATCGTCGATGCGCTGGACGGCGCACCCGGCCTGTACAGCGCGCGCTACGCCGGCAGCCCCACCAACGATGCCGCCAACAACGCCAAGCTGCTTGATGCGTTGCGTGACGTGCCGGCCGAACGCCGCAGCGCGCGCTTCTACGCGGTGATCGTGCTGCTGCGCCATGCCAACGACCCGCAACCGTTGATCTGCGAAGGCAGCTGGGAAGGCCGCATCATCGACGAACTGCGTGGCAGCAATGGCTTCGGCTACAACCCGGTGTTCCTGGACGAAGAACTGGGCCTGACCGCCGCGCAGATGGAACCGCAGCAGAAGAACGGCCGCAGCCATCGCGCCATCGCCCTGCAGCAGCTGAAGCAGCGCTTGCTCCGGCTCAGGTTCGACTGAGCCGGAAGCTTCGCCCATGCGCGCACGCCACTACCGGACCCAGCCTGGAGTCCTGCGGCTGATGGCCCTGCTGGGCGGCATCGGCGGTGCCATCGCCGGTGCCATGTTCGCCCATGATGGCGACCAGTCCTGGCTGGCCGTGCCGCTGTGGGCACTGGGCAGCGCGCTGGCCTTTTCGCTGGTCTGCGCGCCCATCGCCTGGCAGCGCATGGTGCTGGACGAGCGCGCAGGGTTGCTGCGCTATCACAACATCGGCTCCCTGCACCGCTGGCGGCAGGTGCCGCTCACCGATGTGCTCGAAGTCCGTTACGACAATTTCGCCGACAAGCGAAAGGCCATGGTTTCCGGGCTGTACCTGCACATGCGCAACGGCGTGCAGCCACGGCGCCACCGTTTGATGGACAACGAAGTGGGGCGCTACGCGGGCCCTTCCACGATGTTCGGCGACGTTGCTGCGGCCGTGCGCCGTGCGCAGCCGCGCGCAATGATCGACCCCATCCTGCTGCTGGCCGGGCGCCGCCCGGCCGGCCAGGACTCCACCCCGCTTTCCTGACGCCCATGCCCCACACCCACAGCCACTGCAACCACCTTCCCGGCGAAACCTGTTCGGGCGAGCACGGCCACGACACCGGCCTGCAGCTGGTGCCGCCGCCGCTGTCGCTGTACGTCCACCTGCCCTGGTGCGTGCGCAAATGCCCGTATTGCGATTTCAACTCGCATGCCGGCAAGGGCGAGCTGCCGTTCGATGCCTATATCGACGCGTTGATCCGCGACCTGGACCAGGACCTGCCACTGGTCTGGGGCCGCGTGGTCAGCAGCGTGTTCTTCGGTGGCGGCACGCCCAGCCTGTTCCCGCCCGAGGCAATCGACCGTTTCCTGCAGGAAGCCAGCGCCCGGCTGCGTTTCGCGCCGAACCTGGAAGTGACGCTGGAGACCAACCCCGGCACCGCCGAACACGGCCGCTTCGACCGCTACCGCGCAGCCGGGGTGAACCGCATCAGCTTCGGTATCCAGACCTTCAACGACGACGCGCTCAAGCGGCTGGGCCGCATCCACGACAGTGGCGAGGCCGAGCGCGCGGTGAAGCTGGCACAGGACGCCGGCTACAACAACTTCAACATTGACCTGATGTACGCGCTGCCCGAGCAGACCCTGGCACAGGCCGAGTACGACCTGGAACGCGCCTTCGCGCTCAATCCCACGCACATCTCGCATTACCAGCTGACCCTGGAACCCAACACCGTGTTCTTCGCCCGCCCGCCACGGGGCATCCCCGACGAAGACCACGCCTGGGACATGCAGGAGCATTGCCAGGCGTTGCTTGCACAGGCCGGTTACGGTCACTACGAGGTCAGCGCCTACGCCCGTGACGGCTACCAGTGCGCACACAACCTCAACTACTGGCGCTTTGGCGACTACCTGGGCGTCGGTGCCGGTGCGCACGGCAAGATCAGCTCCGGTGCCGAGCAGCATGTGCTGCGCCGCTGGAAGCACAAACACCCGCAGACGTTCATGGATACCGCCGGCACTGCCGCTTCCATTGGCGGTGATGATGTCATCAGCGCCGAGCGGTTGCCGTTCGAGTACATGCTCAACCTGCTGCGCCTGCACGAAGGTTTCAGCCTGCGCGATTTTGAATCCCGCACCGGCCTGCAGCGCAGCGTGCTGCAAGCGGCGCTGGACACCGCCATCGCCCGCGGCTGGCTTGCCCGCCAGGGCGACCACCTGGTTCCCACCGACCTTGGCCGTCGTTTCACCAATGACGTCGTGGAATTATTCTTGGCGTAAGAGCGCCACCGAAGTGGTGATCGCATCACAAAAATGATAGAACTCGCCCATTAAGGGGGAAGGAATCCAGCATGTCAGGCACCGCACCACGCTCATCCAGCCAGGCACTGGCTCGGGTCGCGGCTACGCCAGCGCCTGCCCGCGTACGCCAACTGCTGGAAAGCACGTTTCTTGTCGCCGACGAAGTGCTGCGCACGCCACTGCAGCTCACTGCCGTCGACTTCGAGCGCGCCCTGTTCAAGCGCGCGGAAATGGCACCCAACAGCCAGACCCAGTCCGACGTCTACGCCCAGTTGCGGCTGCTGCGCGCGTGCGCCGAGCAACTGCCCGACCTCTATCTGGATGCGCTGGCCGGGCAACTGGCAGCCTTCAAGGAGCCGCCCAAGCCCAGCGCCGAAACGCATGCGGCCACGTTCAAGTCGATGACGCTGGTGGAAGACACCGACATCGATCGCGACATCGTGCTGCACGAGATGGCACGGCGCGAATCCTTCCGTGTCACCAATCCCCTGCTGCTGCTGGGGCAACGCTTTGCCGTGCTGGCCGCGCAGCCGGCGTTTGACCCCGAGCGCCTGCCGCTGGGTCCGTACGCGCTGTGCCGCGCCCTGCGCGACTGCGGTGAAGCCATGCAACTGAGCCTGGATGCCCAGTTGGTGCTGTACCAGGTGTTTGACCGCATGGTCATGCCACGGCATGCCGAACTGCTGGATCGGCTGAACATCCTGCTGGACCGCGAAGGTGTCTTGCCCGGGCTGGTATATCGGCCGCATCTGCCCCGCCCCTCCGCGCCACGCGGCGCAGGTGTCGGCGCCTCCGGCGCCCAGCCCGGCGGTGGCGCACCCGCACCTGCCGGTCCCCCGGCACCGCTGACCAGTTGGCAGGGCCAGGCACCCGCCGCCTCCTGGGCCAGCATTTCCAATGAACTGCAGGGGGCTGTCCAACCCGGAACCGCCGCGCACGGCGTTGCGCAGCCCGCGCCGCCAACGGCCAGCGCCGCGGGCCATGCCGCTCCCGCAAACATGGACAGCCTGCATACCTTGCTGGATGCCGCACGGCACGCCCTGGCCCGGAACAACGGGGCGGCAGCAGGCGATGTGATGGGCGCAGCCGCAGGCGCATACACCGCCGCCAGCGCGCCTGCCGCCCAGGGCGCATTGGGCGCGGGCATGGCCACGCCACAGCTGCCCAACCCACCCGCGCATGCAGGCGCCCAGGCGGCCCCTGCCGGCCCCCCGCCAATGCCGGTTTCCAGCCAGGCAGCGATGCATGTGCTGGGCAAACTTCAGGCACCGGCATCCTCGTCCGGCAGCCGCCACAGCATTGCCGACATCCGCGACGCCCTGCTGTCACAGCTCAAGGCCGAACACGGCCCGGCAGCAACCTTGTCGGCGCAGGATGCCGACACGATGGACCTGCTCGGCATGCTGTATTCCCAGCTGCAACGCGAAGTCCGCAGCGAAGGCCCGGCCGCCGACCTGCTGCAGCGCCTGCAGGTGCCATTGGCACGCGCGGCCATCAGCGATCAGGAATTCTTCCTGCGCGACCAGCACCCGGCGCGCGAACTGCTGAACGCGGTGGCCGAATCGGGCGCGGTCTGGCTCAGCGACGACGACAGTGACCCGCTGTTGCTGCTCAAGCTCAAGGACGCCGTCAACAAGGTGGTCACCGACTACCAGGGCGACGAAGCCGTCTTTGTCGAAGCCAACGATCACATCCAGGGCCACCTGCGCGCTGCGGCGCGGCGCGCTGAGATGGCCGAACGCCGGCAGGTGGAAGCCGCGCGCGGCAAGGAACGTCTGGAAGCGGCCAAGCAGCTGGCCAACCACACCATCGACAACCTGTGCCAGAGCACCGAGCCACCCAAGTTCGTGCAGACCCTGCTGCGCAACGCGTGGGCCGACGTACTCACCCTCACCCTGCTGCGCCAGGGCGAAGGTTCCAGCGAATGGCAACAGCGCGAACAAGCCACCCGACGCATCAGCGAAATCACCACCCAGGCCCCGGGTGGCGCGGCCGATACCGCTTTCGGTGAGGAAATCGAGCAGGCGCTGCTGCAGGTGGGCTACCACCAGGACGAAGCCGCCGCCATCTCGCGGCGGCTTTCCACGCCCGGCGGCGACGACGCAATCACCTCGCGTACCGAACTGGCCGCCAAGCTCAAGGCGCGCGCGCGCCTGGGCCAGGCCGGTGAACCGGACGAGCAGGAGGAGCGGCGCAGGAAAGCCCCGTCCCCGCGCAGCGAGGCCGAAGAAGCCTTCCACCGCCAGTTGCGCACGCTGCCGTTCGGCACGTGGTTTGAATTCACCGTCAACCAGCAGGGCGACAACCGGCGCCAGCGCCTGTCCTGGTACAGCCTGATCACCGACAACGCTCTGTTCGTGAACCAGCGCGGCCAGAAGGTCTCCGAGCATTCACTGGACGCCCTGTCGCGGCTGATGGCCAAGGGCCAGCTGCGCATCGTCACCGAGGACCGTGGACGGCTGATCGACCGTGCCTGGCAGGCAACCGTGCGTGCGCTGCGCTCGATCGCCGGCCAATCCTCCAGCACCGGGGAGTCCGCATGATCACCAATACGCGCCGCGCACCACGCATGCAGGTACCGGAAATGGTGCCGGTACGTGACCAGATGACCGGCACCCAGATCGGCCGGCTCGGCAACATTTCCGAAACCGGCATGTTGCTGATCGCCTCCGTGGCCCTGCAGGAAGACGCGCTGTACCAACTCCAGTTCCCCATCGCCGACGGCCGTGGCGGGCAACTGTTGATTGATGTCGGCGCCCACCTGCTATGGAGCGAACCCACCCACGCGCAGGACCAGTCATGGGCCGGGTTCCGCTTTCTCACCCTGGAAAAGAGCCAGCGCGATCAGCTGCAGCGCTGGATCGAGGACCGCCTTCCGCCAGCCTGAGTGCCGAAAACGGCACAGCGGCAACACCGCGATTGCGGCAAAATCAACGGCTCCGCATCACGCACCTGCAAGCGAGCCATGGCGATGAACCAGCAAGATCCCGGCACCCTGTATTCCCAGCACCTGGGCGTGCTTACCCAGCGCGCCGATACGGCGCTGGCACGCGCCGGTTTCGACCACCTAGTCATTCCCAGCGGCACCCAGCACTACCAGGTGTTCGACGACCGCGACTACCCGTACGCGGTCAACCCGCAGTTCAAGGCCTGGCTGCCGCTGACCAAACTGCCTTACAGCTGGCTGATCCACACCCCCGGCAAACGCCCGACGCTGGTGTTCTACCAGCCGTTCGACTACTGGCATGTCGTGCCCGATGCTCCCAGCGGCTGGTGGGTGGAGCATTTCGACATCCACATCATCCGCAAGCCGGAAGACGCCCTGCCGCTGCTGCCCAGGGACCCGAGCCGCTGCGCCATCCTGGGCGAAGCGCAGAGCGCGCTGGGCGGCTTCGTGCCGAACAATCCTGATGCGGTCATCCATTACCTGGATTGGCACCGCGGCTACAAGACGCCGTATGAAATCGCCTTGATGCGCCAGGCGCAGGTACACGCCGTGCGCGGCCACCGCGCCGCCGAAGCCGCGTTCCGCGCCGGCGCCAGCGAGTTCGACATCCACATGGCGTACTGCAGCGCCGTGGGCCAGGACGCCAATGAACTGCCATACGGCAACATCATCGGCCTCAACGAACACGCTGCCGTGCTGCATTACACCGACCTGGGCAAGCAGGCGCCGCAGCCGCTGCGCAGCTTCCTGATTGACGCCGGCGCCTCGGCATACGGCTACGCCAGCGACATCACCCGCACCTACGCCAGCACTGGCCACGAGGAGTTCCAGGCGCTGATTGACGCGGTGGACACCGCGCAGCTCACGATGTGCCAGGCCGTGCGCGCGGGCTTTGATTACAAGCAACTGCATGTCGATGCGCATCTGTCGCTGATGGGCATCCTCAAGGACTTCGGGGTGATCAACGTCTCACCGGAAGCAGCCTTGGCCACCGGCGTCAGCGCGGCGTTCTTCCCGCACGGCATCGGCCACCTGATCGGCGCGCAGGTGCACGATGTGGCGGGCTTTGCCGCAGGCGAGCACGGCGGCCGCATCGAGCGCCCGGCCGGCCACCCCTACCTGCGCATGACCCGCGTACTGGAGCCGGGCATGGTGGTAACCATCGAACCGGGCGTGTACTTCATCGACATGCTGCTGGACGAAGTGAAGAAGGCCGGCAACGCCGCCAGCGTGAACTGGGACCGCGTGGATTTCTTCCGCCCTTACGGCGGCGTCCGCATCGAGGACGAGGTGCTGTGCACCGACGGCGAGGCCGACAACCTGACCCGCCCGGTGTTCGCCGCGCAGGCCTGATGCAGGGGCGACCTCAGTTGCCCTGTGATTGAACCCCGGGCGCGCAACGCGCCCGGGATGAGCGTTACGGCAGATGTATCAGCGGCCGTTTTCGCTATCGCACAAACCCTTCACCCCGTCCTCCCCAAAAGAAGCAGAACCAATCGAGCTTTGGTTTTAGTTTTAGCTTTGGCTTTGGCTTTGGCTTTGGCTGTAGCTGTAGCTTTGGCCGTTTCCCTCCCTTACGCGCAGCGTAGGGGAGGGCCAGGGAGGGGTGCCGTTGCTTTGCACTTGCACTTGCCGTTGCTCCGATCTTTTGACGTACAGGCCCCTTACGCAGCGGAGTGAACCTGTAGCGCGCAGCGCGGAAGGGGCCCGGTAGATCAAGAGCTTTGGAGCAACGGCAACTGCAACTGCGGAAGCAACGGCCGGAGCAGCTGCACCCCTCCCATACCCTCCCCTACGCTTTGCGTAAGGGAGGGCAAGTACGAAGGCAAGTGCAAAGGCAACTGCAAAGGCAACTGCTACAGCCGGGCCGCCTGCACCTCAGCGCCGGGCCATGAACGCCTCGATCTCGTCAGCACTGCGCTCCAGCGCGCCGGTCAGTACGCGATGCCCGCTTTCGGTGATCAGCACATCGTCTTCGATGCGGATGCCGATGCCGCGCCAGCGCACATCCACGCTGCGATCCTCCGGCGAGATGTACAGCCCCGGCTCGATGGTGAACACCATGCCCGGTTCCAGCAGCCGTGATTCACCGGCCACGCGGTAATCACCAACGTCATGCACGTCCAGGCCCAGCCAGTGCCCGGTCTTGTGCCGGTAGAAGCGCTGGTAATGACGCTCGATGATGTTTTCTTCCAGGTCGCCCTTCAGCAGACCCAGCTTCAACAGACCTTCGGTCAGCACTTCCACCGCGGCCAGGTGCCCTTCTTCGTAAGCAATGCCCGGCTGGGCCTGTTCCAGCGCGGCTTCCTGCGCGGCCAGTACCAGGTCATGCAGCGCGCGCTGCTCCGGCGTGAAGCGGCCATTGACCGGGAACGTGCGGGTGATGTCGCTGGCATAGCCCAGGTATTCGGCGCCGGCATCGATCAACACCAGCTCACCGTCGCGGCTGACGCTGCGGTTGTCGCGGTAATGCAGCACACAGCCGTTGGCGCCGGCACCGACAATGCTATTGTAGGCCGGGCAGGCGTTGTGCAGGCGGAACTCGCGCTCAAGCTCGGCCTGCAGCTCGTACTCGTGGATACCCGCGCGGGCAGCGCGCATCGCTGCGCGGTGCGCACGCACGCTGATGTCGGCAGCGGCCTGCATCAGCGCGATTTCATCGTCCGACTTGTACAGCCGCTGCTCGTGCAGCAGGTGCCCCAGCTCCAGGAATTCATGCGGCGGCTGCGCGCCATGGCGCACCTGTGAGCGCACACGGTTCACCCAGCCAATCAGCTTGAGGTCGAAATCCGCATCGCGCCCGAAGTGGTAATAGACGCGCGAACGCCCTTCCAGCAGCCCGGGCAGGATTTCATCCAGATCCTCGATGGGATAGGCATCGTCCATGCCGTAACGCGACACCGCCCCGTCCTGGCCTTCGCGCGGGCCGTCCCAGGCTTCGCGGTCGGGGTCGCGCTCGCGGCAGAACAGGATCGCCTCGCCGTGACGCCGGCCCGGAATCAGCACCAGCACCGCTTCCGGTTCCTGGAAGCCACTCAAGTACCAGAAATCGGAATCCTGCCGGTAAGGATGGAAGGTGTCGTGGCTGCGCACGCGCTCCGGCGCGGCCGGCAATACCAGGATGGCGTCATCGCCGGCCGCTTCCATCAGCTGCCGGCGGCGGCGCGCGTATTCGGCGGGGGTGATCCCGGAAAGGCGCTTCATGCGGTTCCTCAGTTGAGGCTCTGGCGGTGGCGCGAGCCCATCACGCAGTCGCCATGCAGCAGCAGGGCCGCGACACGGACGAACTCTTCGATCTCGGCCAGTGCATCTTCATCTTCATCGGCGCTGTCGAACTGATCGCTGGACGCCTGGGCCAAGCGCGCCAGGTCCTGCAGCGCCTCTTCACCCTCTTCACTCAAGGTCGGGCGTTTGCCCGAAGCCAGGCCAAAGCCACCGAGGAAGGCACGGCACCACTCGAACAAGGCGTCGGTACGCGCCTGCAGCGGTGCCGACGCATCGGCCAACACCAGTTCAAAGGCGAAATCGCGGTCTTCCAGCTGCGCCACGGTGGCCACGCGCAGCCGGTCCAATGCACTGCCCGGTTCCGGGGCCTGCATGCTGTCGTCGGCCAGCACCTTGGCCGGCCAGGCCTGCAGGTCGGCACCACCGCCGGCCAGCCAACCAGTCAGGCCACCGTGGAGTTCGGCCGGAGAAGCACCCAATCCCAGCGACTGGCTGGCCTGGGCAATGTCGTTGATGACAGGAAGTTCGCTCATGTGACGGTTCTGTAAAACGGGAAAGGTCGCAGCCGCGGGCGGCCTGGCGACGGCCCCACAGTGTAGCAATCGGACTGTGTCATCCACCTTGACCACCCCTCCCCGCCATGCCTATCGTGCCGACCATGGATGCCTTCGACCCTGCCGGCCAGCTGCTCGCCCTCGTTTCCCGTCTTGAGCTGCTGCTCGAGCGCAACCAGCGGCTGGTCGAGGAGAACCGGAGCCTGCGCCAGCAGCAGGAACACCTGATGAATGAACGCTCGCAACTGCTGGCCAAGAACGAACAGGCCCGGTCGCGGGTGGAAGCGATGATCACCCGCCTCAAATCGTTGGAGCAGCACACGTGAGCAACAACGAACCTGTCAGCGTCCGCATCCTGGACCGCGAATACACGGTCGGCGTCGAGTCCACCGAGCGCGACAGCCTCAACGCGGCCGCGCGCATGCTCGATGCCAAGATGCGCGAGATCCGCGGCAGCAACCGCATGGCCGCGGTGGATCGCGTGGCGGTGCTGGCCGCGCTCAACCTGGCCCATGAACTGCAGCAGGTGCGGGACGAACAGGCCGCGCAGCAACGGCGCTTTCAGTCGGCGTTGAACGAACTCAACCAACGCCTGGATATCGCCATCGACAACGCGCGTTGATCCAGCTGAGCGGCTCAGGCAAGTGAATTGGACGCGCGCCTGAAAAAGCTGCCCACGCCGGCACAACCGGCTATACTTGGCCCGCGTTCTCTGCTGTGAACGACGGCGTGTGCAAACATTCGCCTTGTCCCTTAATGACGACCACGGGGGCGCGACGGAGCCGGGTGTGCAAGTCCGCCTTGTAGCGGGAAGCCCGATGGCCCCCCAGCGTTCCCACTTGAACCCCGGGTTCAAGGTCGTTTCGCACGCATCGTCACCGCGGAGAATGCAATATTCCAGAACGGCGCCCAACGGGCGCCGTTCTTTTTTGTCTTCGTCCTGCTGGAAACGCCGCGGAATGGGGATCCTGAGTAGTGCCGACCCATGGTCGGCAGAAGCAATACAGGTAAAGCCAATGCCTACCATGGGTCGGCACTACAGAGGCGCGCTCTTCGCTCACACGGCTTGGCTCCGCGAGTGCTTCGCACTTACCCTCACCTCATACCCTCACCTCAACCCCTCTCCCGCGTGCGGGACAGGGGCTTCCAGTCTCGACCTCTGCTGATGACCGACCACCGCCAACACCTTCGCCAGCAACTGCGCCAACGCCGCCGCGACATTCCCGCCGCCGATCGCATCGCTGCCGCCGAAACCCTGGCTGCGCATCTGCTTGCCCTGCCCTTCGCCGACATCAGCGGCCATGTGGCCGGTTACTGGGCGATGGACGGGGAGATCGCCCTGCACCGCTGGCAGATGCAGTTGCCATCGCAGCAGGTCTATTGCCTGCCGGTATTGCACGGCAAGCTGCTGCGCTTCGCGCCGTGGCGGCCGGGCCAATCGCTGGTCAGCAATCGCTACGGCATTCCCGAGCCGGATGTGGACCCGGCGCAGGCCCTGCGGCCGGAAGAAATGGCACTGGTGGTGGCCCCGCTGGTCGGCTTTGACCCGATGGGGCGGCGGCTGGGCATGGGGGGCGGCTGGTATGATCGCAGCTTCGCATTCCGGCAGCGCCAGGCCGCGCCGCCGTGGCTGGTAGGGGTAGGTTTCTCCGCCCAGCAGGTGCCGTCATTGCCGGTCGAGGACTGGGATGTGGCGGTGGATGCCATCTGTACCGAGCAGGCCACTCTCTACCCGGAACCGTTGAACGCATGACCGCCCGCAAGCGCTATTGGCTGATGAAGTCCGAACCGGACGCCTTTTCCATCGACGACCTGCAGCGCGTAGGCACCGAACCGTGGAACGGCGTGCGCAACTACCAGGCGCGCAATTTCATGCGCGACGGCATGAAGGTCGGCGACGGCATCCTGTTCTACCACTCAAATACCAAGGTGCCGGGCATCGTCGGCGTGGCCACGGTGGCCAGCGAAGCCTATCCCGATGACACCCAGTTCGACCCGACGTCAGATTACTTCGACCCCAAGAGCACGCGCGAGCAGCCGCGCTGGATGCTGGTGGACGTGGGTTTCGAGCGCAAACTGGCGCAGGTGATCGCGCTGGATGAAATCAAGCAGCATGCCGAAGCACTGGGCGAAGGGTTTCCGCTGACCGCCAAGGGCAACCGGCTGTCGGTGTTCCCAGTCACCGCCGCGCAGTGGAAGTTGTTGCTGGCGCTGGAAAAGCGGTGATTGGGGAGTCGGGATTGGGGATTCGATAAGAGCGCTGCACAGCAGCCCATGCGAATCTCGAATCTGCCCTCCCGACCCCAGCAACCCGAATGCGCGCCGCAATCCGCCTTTGCGAATCACCAATCCCGAATCCCCAATCACCAAGCCAAAAAAACCATGTCTGAAGCCAAGCGCCTGGCCGCCGAAAAAGCCATCGAATACGTCGAAAAGGGAATGATTGTCGGTGTCGGCACCGGCTCCACCGTTGCCTATTTCATCGAGGCTCTGGCCCGCATCAAGGACCAGATTGAAGGTGCGGTCTCCAGCTCGGACCAGAGCACCGCGCTGCTCAAGGGCCATGGCATCGAGGTGATGGACCTGAACCACGCCGGCACGCTGTCGCTGTACGTGGATGGCGCCGATGAGTGCGACGGCAACAAGAACCTGATCAAGGGCGGCGGTGCCGCGCTGACCCGCGAGAAGATCATCGCCGAGGCCAGCAAGAAGTTCGTGTGCATCGTCGACCCCAGCAAGCAGGTCAAGGTGCTGGGCAAGTTCCCGCTGCCGGTGGAAGTGATCCCGATGGCGCGCAGCCTGGTCGCCCGGGAAATCCTGGCGCTGACCGGCGGCCAGCCGGTGTGGCGCGACGGTGTGGTCACCGACAACGGCAACGTCATCCTGGACATCCACAACCTGGCCATCACCGACCCGGTGAAGCTGGAGCAACAGCTCAACCAGATTCCCGGCGTGGTCTGCGTGGGCCTGTTCGCGCGCCGCCCGGCGGATGTGGTGATTGTCGGCGGCGAACCGCTGCAGGTGCTGTAACCGCAGCGGCTCGTTGCTTCTTGCTTTCTGCTTCTTGCTTCTTGCTTCTTGCTTTTCCCTTCTCCCGCTCGCGGGAGAAGGTGCCCAACGGGCGGATGAGGGGGAGCTTTTGACTTCTGCCCGTTCTGCCTGAGGGCCTCCCCTTGAAACCAGGTCCCCGCCATGTCCAAGACTTTTCTGCGCGCACTCCTTGCCCTGTCCCTGCTCGCCCTGGCCGGTTGCGCCAGCGCTGATGGCAGGCATTGGGTGGAACTGGCCGGTAGCCGCTATCAGGTGGAACTGGCCCAGGACGACGAAACCCGCGCCCGCGGTCTGATGTTCCGCGAGCAGATGGACGCCGACCACGGCATGTTGTTCATCCACGACCGCCAGGAGCCGCAGGCGTACTGGATGAAGAACACCAAGCTGGCGCTGGACATCCTGTACTTCGATACCGAGCGCCGCCTGGTCAGCCAACAACGCGACGTGCCGCCGTGCTCGGCCGGCGACAGGTGCCCGCCCTACCCCAGCTTCAAGCCGGCGCGTTATGTGCTGGAGCTCAATGCCGGCCAGGCAGCCAAACTCAACCTGCAGGATGGCACCGAGCTGGTTTTCGGCCCGGGCATTCCCACGGCTGATTGAACCGGCCGTGCATGCGTTGTTGCGCCGGCCTTGAACCGGCGCTGCTTTGCCCGCAGTCTTGAACCCATGTCCGATACACGCCTCACCCTGCCGCTTTGGGATGAACTGGCCAGCCTGTCCGACGACGCGCTGCCCCTGCTGCCGACCGCGCTGCTGATTGCCCGCGATGAATACCCCGAGCTGGACCCGGCCGCCTACGACCGCACGCTGCAGGCCCATGCCGACCACCTGCGCGTGGAAGTGGAAGCCACCGGCGAATGGCCGCTGAAGATCGCCGCAATCAACCATCACCTGTTCAACGAGCTTGGCTACAGCGGCAACAACGACGAGTACTACGACCCGCGCAACAGCTACCTCAACGAGGTATTCGAGCGCCGCCTGGGCAACCCCATCTCACTGGCGCTGGTGCAGATTGAAGTGGCGCGCCGGCTCGGCCTGCCGCTGGAAGGTATTTCCTTCCCCGGCCATTTCCTGGTGCGGCTGCCGGTGGAAGACGGCGTGCTGATCATGGATCCATTCAACGGCGGCCGGCCGCTGAGCGTGGATGAACTGCGCGAGCGCGCCCGCAGCAACCTGGGCGGCGAAACGCCCGATGACAGCGTGCTGGCGCAGATTCTCGACCCGGCCCCGCATCGCGCGATCCTGATGCGCATGCTGCGCAACCTGTATGGCGTCTACGTCGAACGCGACGAGTGGGACCGCGCCGCGCGCAGTGCCGACCGCATTCTCAAGCTGGCTCCCGACCAGGCCGATGCGGTCCGTGACCGTGGCCTGGCCTACCTGCAGCTTGAACACCTGGCCGGTGCCCGCGCCGATCTGGCCCGCTACCTGAAGATGGATCCCCAGGCCGACGACGCCGGCAGCATCCGCGAGCGCCTGATCGAACTGGGCGGCGAGCGGCCAAGGCTGCATTGAGGTGATTCAGCTTGTGTAGGAGCGGCCTTGGCCGCGAAGCCGTTCCTGCACCCGGAGCCGGTAGAAAACGCAATCCCTACGACGAGATTGCCCGCCATGCCGACGGCTTCATTACGACATCGGATACGAACGGTTGTTCGCCGACTGCGGAGGCAGGGTCGATTTCGCGGCCGAGGCCGCTCCTACGCATGCAGCAACATGCCCTGTGCTTGGCCTCATTCCAGCTCGATCATCTCGAAATCGTCCTTGGTCACGCCGCAGTCCGGGCAGGTCCAGGTGTCGGGCACCTCTTCCCAGCGCGTGCCTGGCGGGATGCCTTCTTCCGGCAAGCCGTCGGCCTCGCGGTAGATGAAACCGCAGACCACGCACATCCAGTTGCGGAAGGTGGAAGCCGAGGCGTCGGACATCGGGGATAATTGCCGGACAAAGAAGTGGCGTTGATTGTCACACTCCCGCCGCCGTACAGGTAGTCATTCATGCCCCATACCCCCAGCGCCCCGCGCGGCGTTTACCTGATCACCCCCGACGAAACCGACAGCGCGCGCCTGCTGAAACGGGTAGAACCGCTGCTGGCCGGCACCACCTGGCTGCAATACCGCAACAAGGCGGTGGACGCAGCAACCCGACTCGCCCAGGCCACGGCATTGCAGGCGCTGTGCGCCAACGCCGGTGTGCCACTGATCGTCAATGACGATGCCGAACTGGCCCATGCCGTGGGCGCTGCCGGCGTACACCTGGGCGAGAACGATGGCGACATCGCCGCCGCCCGCGCGCTGCTCGGCCCACAGGCGATCATCGGTGCCTCCTGCTACGACGAGCTCGCCCTTGCACAGCGCGCGGTTGCCGCTGGCGCCAGCTACGTGGCGTTTGGCGCGTTCCATCCGACCCGCAGCAAGGTCACCACCCGCCGCGCCAGCCCGGAGTTGCTGCGACAAAGCGCCGCACTTGGGGTGCCACGTGTGGCGATTGGTGGATTGACCCCGGACAATAGCCAGCCTGTGGTGGAAGCCGGTGCGGACCTGATCGCGGTGATCAGTGGTGTGTTCAGCGAAGCGGACCCGGTGGCGGCGCTGGCGGCTTATAGCAGTTGCTTCGAGTCTGTCTGACTAGCCAAGCCCGCACCATCTCTGCCATTCCCTTCTCCCGCCTGCGGGAGAAGGTGCCCCGAAAGGGGCGGATGAGGGGGCTTTTGACGTTCGCTTGTTAAAAGCTGCCCCTCACCCCAACCCCTCTCCCGCACGCGGGAGAGGGGCTAATGCAAAGCTAAGCTCTTCGTTGTTGTTGATACCTCAAAGGACTCACGCATGAACCACGCCCAATCCCACGCCCTGTTCACCCGCGCGCAGACGCTGCTGCCCGGCGGCGTCAATTCGCCGGTGCGTGCGTTCAAATCGGTCGGCGGCGAGCCCTTCTTCGTGCAGCGCGCCGACGGTGCCTACCTGCATGACGTGGACGGCAATGCCTACATCGACTACGTCGGCTCTTGGGGCCCGATGATCGTCGGCCACAACCATCCGGCGGTACGCGAAGCGGTGCAGCAGGCCATCGGCAATGGCCTGTCGTTCGGCGCGCCCTGCCCGGCCGAAGTGACCATGGCCGAAACCATCACCCGCCTGGTGCCGTCCTGCGAAATGGTGCGCATGGTCAACTCCGGCACCGAGGCCACGCTGTCGGCCATCCGCCTGGCCCGCGGCGCCACCGGACGCAACAAGATCATCAAGTTTGAAGGCTGCTACCACGGCCACGGCGATTCGTTCCTGGTGAAAGCCGGCAGCGGCATGCTGACCCTGGGCGTGCCGACTTCGCCGGGCGTTCCCGCCGGTTTGAGCGAACTCACCCTTACCCTGCCCTACAACGATTTCGAGGCCGCCACCGAGCTGTTCGAGCAGCAGGGTGCGGACATCGCCGGGCTGATCATCGAGCCGGTGGTGGGCAACGCCAACTGCATCCCGCCGCGCGAGGGCTATCTGCAGCATCTGCGTGCGCTGTGCACGCAGCATGGCGCGCTGTTGATCTTCGACGAAGTGATGACCGGCTTCCGTGTCGCGCTCGGCGGCGCACAGGCGTATTACGGCATCACCCCGGACCTGAGCACCTTCGGCAAGATCATCGGCGGCGGCATGCCGGTGGGCGCCTATGGCGGCCGTCGCGAACTGATGTCGCAGATCGCCCCGGCCGGCCCGATTTACCAGGCCGGTACGCTCAGCGGCAACCCGGTGGCGATGGCCGCCGGCCTGGCGATGCTGGAGCTGATCCAGGAACCCGGTTTCCACGACCGCCTCAACGCTGCCAGCGCGCGCCTGTGCGCCGGCCTGGAAGCTGCCGCCGCCGAAGCCGGCGTGGCCGTGACCACAAACCAGGTCGGCGCGATGTTCGGCCTGTTCTTCACTGATGAAAAGGTGGAAACCTACGCACAGGCCACGGCGTGCGACATCCCCGCGTTCAATCGCTTCTTCCATGCGATGCTGGAGCGCGGCGTGTTCCTGGCGCCCTCGGCGTATGAAGCCGGCTTCCTGTCCAGCGCGCATGACGATGCGGTGATTGATGCCACGCTGGCGGCGGCGCGTGAGGCGTTCAAGGTAGTGGCCGCAGGCTGATCTGCCTGCAGCCATTGCATGGAAAAGGCCGGCTTATGCCGGCCTTTTTTTCGCAAAGAGCTTCCCCTCATCCGCCCCCCGCCTTCGCGGGGGCAGGCTCTTCGGGCACCTTCTCCCGTACACGGGAGAAGGCAGGCAGCTCATGCAGATTGCACTACTGCTTTAGCCCCTCTCCTGCATGCGGGAGAGGGGTTGGGGTGAGGGCAGCTTCCAGCGCAGAGAACTAAATCCGTTCGCTACAGCCCTCAACCAAAGACCAGCTTGCCCTTCATCATTCCCCAGTGGCCCGGGAACGAGCAGAAGAACGTGTAATCACCGCCGCGCGTGAGCTTGCTGGTGGCAAAGCGCACCTGCGTGGTCTGGCCACCGCCGATCATCGGCGTGAAGGCGATCACCCGTGCGTCGTTCTTCGGCAGGTAACTGTCGGCCAACGTGGAGCGCATGCCCGCAGTGGCCACCGGCTGGAAATCCGGGGTGCGCGTCAGCACCCAGTTGTGGCCCATCGCCGTGGCCGGCATGCGGCCGGTGTGCTTGAGTGTGACCTCCACCTGCGTGCAGCTGGCCGCCACATTGATCTGCGGCACTGAAAACTGCATGCGGTCGTTGCCCTCGATGGTCACCGCGCAGGTACGGGCCATGGCCGGGGCCGCGGGCAACAGGACGACAAGGGCCAACAACAGGCTGGAACGCTTCACTTGGAACTCCGCAGATCAGTGGATTGTGCTGATTCTAGGCAATGGCCCGCAGCGGCGTCTGCGACGTGATGTCGCAGGGATGCAGCCATGTCTACCAACACCGATACTTTCTTCCCCTCCGTCGCCCGCCAACCGATGCCCGCACCACACGCCCTGCTGCTCGATTTCGACGGCCTGCTCGCCGACTACGACCATCGCCGCTTTCTGCAGCAGCTGGCCGACGCCGCCGTGTGCACCCCGGCGCAAGTCGATACCGCGCTGCGTAGTGAAGGCCTGGAGCTGGCGCATGCGCGCGGCGAACTGGATGGCCAGCAACTGCTGCACACGCTGAATGACCGGCTGGGCTGCAGCCTGCAGGCCAGCGACTGGCAACGTGCGCGCGCGACGGCAACGGTGCCACGGCGCGATTGTGTGGCGCTGCTGGAGCGCGTCCACCGTGATGTTTCCATCGCCATCCTCACCAACAACGGCGCGCTCACGCTGCCGGTGATCGAGCAGTTGTTGCCCGGGAAAACCGTGCTGGGCAGTGCATCGCTGGGCGTCCGCAAACCCGATCCCGATGCCTATCTCGCCGCCTGCAAGGCATTGGGATGTGAACCGGCGCAGGCGCTGTTCGTCGATCATTTGTTCCGCAACGTGCAGGGCGCACGTACCGCCGGCCTGCAGGCTGACACCGCGTATCACGCGCAGTCATTGCGGCGGCTGTTGCGGCGGTTTCATTTGCTGGCCTGACTGCGTTGCCCCATGCAGAACGGCAATGCCCTCGATGTAGTCCGCTGATTGGGATTACTTCGAGGGCATTGTTGTTTTTGAGTTTGTTTGGGTTGAGCAGTGAAATTGCTGCCCCCTCTCCCCAACCCCTCTCCCGCAAGGGGAGAGGGGCTTTGAAGCTGCAGTTGCAGACGTCGCATCAACTTGCGGTGCATCGAGCCCCTCTCCCCTTGTGGGGTGAAAACGGGGTGATTACGAACCACTGGTTCGTACCCCTTTTGAACGCCCTTGCGCCAGCGCAAGGGCCGGGGCGCGGAGCGGGGGTTGGGGAGAGGGGGAGCTTTGTAGCTCTACCACTTAGCCCCGCGACGCAACGTAAGCGGCAATCGCCTCACGCACGCGCTTCAGACCTTCAGCCAACTCTTCATCGGTAATGTTCAGCGCCGGTACGAAACGCAGCACGCTGGTGCCAGCCTGCAGGATCAGCACCTGCTTCTCGGCAGCCAGGTCCAGCAGCGTACCGATATCGGCCACATAGTCCCGCTTGAGCACCGCACCGATCATCAAGCCCATGCCGCGCACCTGCTCGAACACCCCGAACTCTTCGCCAATGGCTTCCAGCCCGGCTTTCAATGCCACCGACTGGCGCTGCACGTTGGCCTTGATTTCGTCGGAAGCCAGCTTGCGCAGCGCCACGCGTGCCACCGCAGCGGCCAGCGGGTTGCCGCCAAAGGTGCTGCCGTGCGCACCGACATTCATGATGTCGGCCACCTTCGGGCCAGCCAGCATCGCGCCGATCGGGAAGCCGCCGCCCAATGCCTTGGCCAGGGTGACGATGTCCGGCGTGACCCCCCAGTTCCAGTGCGAGAACAGTTCGCCCGTGCGGCCCATGCCGACCTGGATTTCATCCAGCACCATCAATGCGTCGTGCTGGTCGCACAGCTCGCGGACGCGGCGCATGAACTCGGCGCTGGCCGGCATCACGCCGCCCTCGCCCTGCACCGGCTCGAACATCACCGCAGCCACGTCGCCGCCGGCCATCGCTTCCTCAAGCTGGGCCACGTCGTTGAAATCGACATAGCGGAAGCCGCCGGGCAGCGGCTCGTAGCCTTCCTGGTACTTGGGCTGGGCGGTGGCGGTCACCGTGGCCAGAGTGCGGCCGTGGAAGCTGCCGCGGAAGGTGACGATGACGCGCTTCTCCGCGCCACGGCCCTGCGCGCTGGCCCACTTGCGCACCAGCTTGATGGCCACTTCGTTGGCCTCGGCACCGGAGTTGCACAGGAACACGCGCTTGGCGAAGCGCGAGGCGTCCACCAGCTCCTGCGCCAGGTGCAACGGCGGCTCGCTGTAGAACATGTTGCTGGTGTGCCACAGCTTGTCGGCCTGCTCGAACAGCGCGGCCTTCAGGTCCGGGTTGTTGTGGCCCAGGCTGCACACCGCGATGCCAGCGGCCAGGTCGATGAACTCACGCCCCTGCGTATCCCACAACCGGGCCCCCTGGCCGCGCTCCAGCACCAGCTGGCGCGGGCGGTACACCGGCAGGTAGTAGTTGGAAAGGGACAGCAACGGTTCGGCGACAGCGGTCATGGCATTCCGTGAGGGTGGGTGTGAATGGCGCATTGTCCTCCATTCCATCGGCTGCGGCACAATGCCGCCCATGCGACTTTTCTCTGCCCCCCAATTGAACCCGGCCAGCGAAACCGGCTGGCGCCGCCGTTGGTTCGACATCATCCACCGCACCGACACCCCGCCCTCGCGCCGTTTCGACCTGCTGCTGGTCTGGGCCATCCTCGCCAGCGTGCTGGTGGTGATGGTGGACAGCGTGCAGCACATCCATGCGTCCTGGGCGACCGGCTTCTACATCGTGGAGTGGGGTTTCACCCTGCTGTTCACCGCCGAATACCTGCTGCGCCTGCTGGTGGTGCGGCGCCCCCTGCGCTATGCGTTCAGCATCTGGGGCATCATCGACCTGCTGGCCATCCTGCCGTCCTACATTTCCTTCTTCATCCCCGGCACGCAGAGCCTGCTGGTGGTGCGGGTGCTGCGCCTGCTGCGGGTGTTCCGCATCCTCAAGCTGACCCGCTACATCGAGGAAAGCGGCGTATTGATGCAGGCGCTCTGGCGCAGCCGCCGCAAGATCCTGCTGTTCCTGTCGATGGTGATCACCATCGCCATCATCGCCGGCGCCCTGATGTACGTCATCGAAGGCCCGGAGTACGGCTTCAGCAACATTCCCACCAGCATGTACTGGGCCGTGGTGACAATGGCCACGGTGGGCTTTGGTGACATCGTGCCGCACACCACGCTGGGCCGCTTCATCACCTCGGCGCTTATTTTGATCGGCTACAGCATCCTGGCCGTACCCACCGGCATCTATACCGCCGAGCTGGCCGGCAACATGCTGCGCGAAAGCCGCCATGACAACCGCGGCTGCACGGTCTGCGGCCATGAGGGCCACGAAGCCAAGGCGCACTACTGCAACCGTTGCGGGCATGAGCTGCCCGAACACATCGAGCATTGAGGCGTGTTGAGGGAGGGGGCGTAGTGGGGGGGGGCGGGGGGGGCGGGGGGGGGGGGGGAGGGGCCGGGGGGCGGGCGGCGGGGGGGACGCCGCCGCCGCCGGCG